>JBGCCZ010000080.1:0-23466 GCA_045105035.1 Pirellulaceae bacterium
CATACCTTTGGATCGTTGTTCTACGATGGCCTCATCCATCATGATGTCATCACCCATGCGTTCCGTCCAAACAGATCGCAGACGCTTCGCCAACTTGCTGTTGTTGATCGTAGGTGGCGTGGACTCGGAGAACTTCACTTCCGGCAACTTGTCTTCCGGCAGTCCAGCAACTCGCCCCATGTTCTCTGCAATGCGTTTGATTCCATCCAGGAGCGTTTTTCGAGTTTCTAAGCTCGTATTGCGAACGGTCAGTTGCAGCACCGCTTGGTCTGAGATGATGTTGTGCTTCGTTCCGGCATGAAAGGAGCCAACGGTCACCACCCCTGGGTCGCGTGGCGGAAGTTCACGGGCGACCAAGGTCTGAATTGCTAAGACAATTTGCGAAGCAAGCACGATGGGATCCTTGCCGCGATGCGGCGAAGCTCCGTGAGCTCCAACACCATGCACAATGATGTCGACTGCGTCCGCACCGGCATACGGACTGCCTTCCGAGACCGCCAGTTTGCCCGCTTCTCCTCCGCACCAAACGTGAAACGCAAGGGCATAGTCGGGCTTGCCAAAACGAGCCCAAAGGTTGTCGTCCATCATTTTCTTTGCACCAATCACTCGTTCTTCGGCAGGCTGGCCGATGAGCATCAATGTTCCGGACCATTGATCCTTCAGTGCGACCATCCGCCTCGCAGTCCCGATCAACGAAGTGATATGCACGTCATGTCCGCAAGCGTGCATTACGGGAACCATTTTGCCAGTGATAGGACTCTTTTGTTGCGCCGTTGAAGCATTGGGAAGTCCCGACTTTTCTTCAACCGGTAGTCCATCTATGTCGGCCCGCATCATGACCATCGGACCAGGTCCGTTCTCGAGGAGAGCGACGATGCCTGTTCCTCCGACACCCTCACGAACTTTGAAACCCGCATCACGCAGTTCCTTTGCAATCCGGGCTGCCGTCTTGGTTTCCACTAATGAGAGCTCTGGATTCCGGTGAAAGTGATCGAACAATGGCCATAGATGGCTGTCGTAGTCCGTTTGAATTGCACTCTCCAACGGCTCCTCGGCTCGTAGAACGCCAGTGGAGAAAACAAAAAGTAGTGCGACAAAACTCAGATATCTGGTGCTCATGGAGTAGCCCATCGTTTACGCGTTTAAGATGTTTGGACCGCAACCGATCTACGGTAACAACAGGCAACTTTAAGGAACTGCCAGCATTCGTATTTCATTCGCTTCCTGCTGCTTCTTTCACAAGATACTCGACGGCTGCTCCCAGTTGTGGATCGTTTCTATCGCTTTGCAGCAAGTCGCGCTCGACCCTAACGTCCGGCTTCACCCCCCTACCCTCCAGACGCTTGCCATCGATCTCCACGTCCATGACTGCCAAGTAGAGAAAGTCGTCGTTCGACAGCACGAACGCTCTTCCCGCAACAACAGCTCCAGCCGTCTTCTCCCCGAACACTTTACCGAGCTTCCACTTCTTGAAGCCATAAGTAAAAAGCTCTTTTCCGCTGGTGCTGCCAACGTTTGTCAGCAAAGCGACCGGTTTCCCCCAAACGTCTGAGAACGACGATTGCTTTCCTGCTCGATCTGTAGCTTTGACGATCGCCAAAGGTTCGCGAAACAAATTCAGGTAGTTCAAATTGGCACCGCCCCAGCCGTCACGCAAGTCGAGCACTAGTGCATCGCAATTTGACAACTGTCCATAGAGCAGCTCCGTTCGCAATAGCTCTTGGTACTTCATGCCTGCGTAACACCAAACATGCACGTATCCAATCTTCCTCCCTCCGCGTTCAATGATTCGCACACTCGATTTGAGAGCCGTCTCAAACATTGTGCGGCCATCGATGCGCTCAACACCGCAATGGATCACTAGCTTTTTGCCTTGACGCAAGATCTTTACTAGAACTTGCTGTCCTGAGAGTCCCGCGAAAGACCGAATCAGCTGCAAGGGCTCGTTGTTGACAGCAAGAATTTGATCGCCAAATCGCAAGCCAGCCTTAGCGGCGGGAAAACCATCGAAGACAGCCGTGACATACGTTTTTCCTTCGATGACGCGAGAATCGATTCCAATACCGTCGTAGCAAAAGAAGTCATCGTCGCGGTCTTCGTAGAGTGCAGCAAAGACTCCGACGAGTTGGTACCTTCGCGGATCGCTCTTTGAGAAATATTGCGTATGCGAAGTCTGTAGCGACGCGAGTAAATCATTGACGGCAACAGCGAAAGCATCTGGTGATTTGGCTGCAAACGCATTCTCACGAGCAGCAACAACGGAGCTCTGCCAAGCCTCCCAATCGTAGTCCTGATCGTAGAAGTGTTCTTTGACGATTCGAACAACTTCATCAAACACCGCGGCTCGCTCACTTTCCACGACTTCGCTCGACTGACCCAGCAATGGAAAACTAAATATCGCAAGCAGCGTAACTCCAGAGAGAAATGCAGAGAGCACTCTCATACGAAACAAGCAGTTCACAAACATCGAAACCTTGAATGGGTTTGTTAATTGGAACACCGGGAACGTCAGTGGACGCCCCTCCTCAATACCCCGAATATGCTGGCTGCGACTCAACAGGGGCAAGCCATCCTATCTACGCAATAATCAACCTATTCATTGCGAATGCTCTTGCTTCTGAAAAAGAGAAAGCCAGCAGTAAACAGAAGGGCGATACCGCCGATCGCCCACGGCCACCTGGAACTTTTACTCGTGGCAGCAGAGGCGACTTCGGCTGCCTCTGATTTTACGAGCGCGTTGATTTGAGATCCTACCTGAGACTGACCACCAACCTTTACTTCTTTAGATGTCGAATCGACAAGCGAGGTTTCCGCTACGGAATCGTCATCCTCAAAATCCCATCCATCGCCCTCGATCACAGTGGCTTGTAGGGTCGCACTTCGGCGTGAATCGCGACCAGGTGGAATAGGAATCAGCTCCGGAGTCGAGCCAGCAATGGAGCCTTCGAAATACCCCTCTACGATGCGAGCCAGTCGGTCAGGCCAGCCTGTCTCGTCACCTCGCCTTCCTCGGGACAGAACGTCTTTAACTTCTGCCAATACGCTTGGATCTGAAATATCGAAGCCTAGCATCCGTGAAGCATTTTCCGAAGATTCTGTCGTCCAGAGAAGCGGCAGCCTTCGCAGCTTCGTCCAATCGCGACTCGTGTCGCACTCACATGATTCCCCCACCAGTGCGAGTTGGCGTAACGCTTCATCGAGTTGAATCTCGTCGCCCGCCATGGCTGGCCCAGCGAGTCGCCCTCGGCCGTAGAGCACTACCATCGCCGACTCTTCTGCTGGCAAAGCGTCTAACCCTGCAGCCCACATGAGCACCCGTTCCCGAGATCGCTCCTCGACATCGATCTCTAGCAGACGCACCGGTAATGAGACTGGCCTTGGCAACATAGGTTCCAAATCTCGCACTGCCTTCGCGGCTTTCCGGGCGATTTCTAGTCCTCTGATATCTTCTCCAGAAAAGAAGACGATCTGCGCGAATGTCCCCAAGACCCCCTCTTGAATCTCCTGCATGCGAGGTGTTTGCAATTTATCGTTGAGCAAATCAACAATGTTGGGAAGTGAATCATTGGCCGCCGTTCGGGCCAGCTGTAGATGGCTTCCCTCGCGATCAAGAATTTGGATATCCCAAGCAGATAAATCCGGACGCGCCCGACGTTCCAATTGAACTCCCAAGTCTTTGATCCGTCGCATCGCCGTTGCGTCAAGCTCTAGGTCCTTGGGTCCAGTCACGATCAACGAGAAGTCGCTTTCGTCGAAAGCCACAAAACCAATGTCTCGAACCGTGTAGTCGCACGCGATGGCCACCAGCGGCGCGAGTAATACCGTGCTCGCGACGAACAAACACCGCGCCACTTTCGAACTTGATTGGCGTGAACTGGATCGGCCCTTCCGTCTCATAATGTTATCGCTCTTGGCTCGAAGGTTCGGAGGCCACACTCGATTGAGGCTTTGGAGAAAACGCCATCGATGTTTCGATCCATCCACCGCAAGAGCACCCTCCACCCCCTTCCGGCGATAACAACATTCCCTCTGCAGGAATCGTACTGATCCAACAATCAGGGCGCACGCGATTCCAACGGGTTGCTGCCGTCGACTTGCCATCCCACATAGCCAGACTGCCAGCTCGCAGGAACACAGCATTCTTACTTGCCGTATACGTTCCACATTGGTGCCCAGTCGGGAACTTATCCGCCAGAACTTTTCCACTGGTGAGATCGATAGTATAAGGCCGCAGGAACACCTTCTCACCAATGATCGCAGGCCGTGAAAGGTGTTTTCCGTGGTGGTCGACTTCCCACTTGTACTTACCACGCCACTGCATTTTCCCATCGGCGGCGCTCATCGAATAAAGTGCAAACTCACCACCATTGCTCGACTGTATCAAATAGCGATCCTTTGAAAGCACACCATAAAAGGCCGTTGTGCCGGGGAGGGGTTTCGCGCGCTGCTCCCACAATTTCTTACCTGTGTGAACGTCCAAGGCGACGACCCATTGTTCCGTCCAGAAGGCGTCACCGCCCAAACGTCGTGACTTCCCAGCCAGCAAATCCTTGGACCGACTTTCCACAAAGAGGATGCGATCATCGGCAACACAAATCGTTGGATTGATGATCAAGCCATTTCGATACGTCCACCGCATGCTGCCACTTTCTGGCTCCTGTGCAAAGAGTGCGTCAGAACACACCTTCTTCGCGAGTTCGCCATCGTGCGAGTCATACCAATGTTCGCCACCCCAGAAGCCATCGAAGTGCGAACCAGCCTGAACACAGCTTCCCAACAACATATCATCGTGCCGAGCTACAAAGCCCCAATGCATGTCTCGATCTGTCGGGTTGTAGACGGGATGATCCACAATCGTTTCGCCAGTCGCTCCATCGATAACACGGCACCGATCCCGGATCGACAAGTAAATTGCCTCCTCGTCCGCACACCAGTTGGAGCAATCTCGAGGCACGTTGAAGCGGACCACCTCCGGCAACTCGTGGTTCCAAAGAATCGTTCCGTTGTGTGCATCTAAGGCGATCAGTCGGTAGAGACCTTGCAAATAGAGTCGCCCACCCGCCGCGAGTGGCGAGGGTTTGCGATTACCTCGATCCGACTGATAACGCGGCCCGGGTCGCCCACACCAAGTCAGCTCCAAATCATCAACGGAATCCGCCTCCCGCAATGCTTCGCCCGAGTAAGCGCTGTTGTTCGGCTGGCCATACATGTGAGTCCAACTGGCAGCCCCCGGTGCTCGGTTGCGTTGCCATACCGAGTAGGTCGTACCCGCGACATCCGCACTCGGCTCGACAAGCTTCAATCCTAATGCCGCAGCCTTCGACTCAGAGAGCTTGCCGGCCGGTGAAACAAAATACCCTTCCGGCTTGAGAACACTCACTAATCGATCCATCTCTTGCATCCACTTACCTGACTCTTGGCCTGACTCGTCTGCTCGACAAACGATGAAGTTGGCGAAGTCGTAGGGAAAGCGCTGCAAACGCTCACTTCCAACAACGCTGACCGGTCGCCCATAAGTACCCGACTCCAACAATCGCTTACGCGCGGACGGCAATGTGTCTGCCGTCGATAATGCAATCACGTCATAGCCCGTTTGGACCGCCAGAGCCTCAGACAACTCCGCCTGCGGGTCATCGAGCACGAGCGCTATCCCGCGCTGCTGGTCGGTCGGAAGTTGCTCTCGAATAAGCACTGCTAGTTGAAGCGACACGCTGGACTCCAACGCCGGAAGAACTGGCCGCGAATAGTCAAAGTGCGAATCACACTCATAGATTCGACTACGCTGACCATCCGCCGTGCGTATTTGAAAATCCACTAGTTCATTGCGCCCCAAACCACCAATCTCCCACTGGTGGATCTCCTTAGTCGACTCCGACTTAATGCGTTTGGCTACACCTCCGCCAGACACGATCTCAATCTGGCAATCGGTCGGTTCGCCCGTGATCCAAGTCACTCGCGCGGTACCAGGTCGGACGAATCGCAGCTCTGGTCCGACAGCAATTTCATAAGCGTTAGGATCACGCCCGAGCTTGGGGTCCGTATCCACGGGAGCTTTCAAACGTTCCTGAAATTTATCAACACCGAGAACTCGTTCGCGCGACCGAAAGTGAGCCTTTATATCTTGCTCAGACAATGCGCGGTTGAGCAATGCAATTTCGTTGATTCTTCCGTAGGTCGGAAAGAATTCGTCCTTGTCCTTGTAAGCTCCAAACTCAACGCCGGCGGACTCTGGATACTCAATCGCACCCAACTGCTCTCTTGATGAAGCGCTGAGCTTACCATTGACGAACAGCCTTATTTCTTGGCCATCATAAGTCGCGGCCACATGGTACCACCGCTCAGGCTGAATCGCCTCTTTTGCGGTTAACCAAGTCAGACGATCGGGCCCTTCTTCACCATTTACGGCGACGCCAAACTTGTCGCCGCGGAACCCGAGAATCCACCCCTTCTCGTAACTTCCGTTGTCCTGCATTGCACTCAGGAAGCTACCCCAAGCTTGAGTCCGGTCGACTCGCACAGTTGCTTGAATCGTAAAGTCCCGCTCGGGCAAACCAGCTTCCCTAAAGTCGCTTACTACCGTCGCTTGAGTTACATCGTCCAGAATAAGTGCATGGTCCGCGCCCACCTGCACAAAACGACTACCCTTTGGCAGAGTCAACGACTTGCCGCCCGCGAGCAAAGACTCAATTTCAATTGCCTCATCTCTAGATGAAACTGTACGGTTTGTTTGAAAAGCCCAGTGGAAGACGCTACTTTTTTCATCCAAACAGACAGGAGGCTGAGGCTCGCCCGACGCGGCAACTTCAACGTCGATCGCTAGATTCTCGTAGCCTGCCAGGTCACTTGCGACCGCGTCGATCGCCGACCCCGCTATGGCGCCGTCATCCAAATTCGACTCAGCAAATACCGTTACCTCACCACGATCTGTCGAGGCGATGATGCTCTTCCCGGCAACAGCCATGCCGACAGCCTTGCCGCTGACTGATTGAAGCCACTGCAGTTCGCCGTTCTGCTGGTCGAGCGCCATGATATAACCGTCGCCACCGACCAAAATCTGCGTCTGTGTAGCTACGATTTCCTGTGGCCGATTCAGCCGAACCTTCCAAATAGGTTGCTGAGAATCACGATCAATGGCTGTCAGGTTTTGAGGGGTTAGCAAGAACGCTGTCCTCGCTACAACGACCACCGAGGAACCGCCTTCGAAGCTCGCAATCTTCTGCCGGTTCTCAGTACTCGACGTCGTAATCCACCCCTGCTTGTTTCCAGGACCGTGCATTAACTCTTGGTCATCTGTAAGAAGCACAAAAGAACCGCCTCCGCCGCTGACCGCCCCTTTCGACTCTCCGCTGTTCCGATCGAACAACTGCGGAGGGCTGCGGCCTTGAGGTGCAATGATATGTTCCTCACTCAGCAGCATGCCGCCCTCGAGCGTCCAACCTGTGCCAAGGTCACTCTCCCAAGTTATCGAGCCATCTTGGAGATCTAGCGCCATTAGCGACGCTGACTTCCACGGGAAAATCCCGCAGCCCGCAACTACGACGCCCTGCTCCCCATCAACAATCACTCCCGTTCGCACTGGCTGGCGCGAGCAAAGCCGACCATCGTTTACAAAGCACCCCGCCCCAGGAGACAACTCGGTCTGCCAGCTTAAGTCGCCCGTCTTGGCGTCAAGTGCATAGACACTGCCGTCATCGCAACCAAAGTAAACAGAACCACCAAAAAGAGTCGGCGCCACTCGAACCGGTGCGTCCGTCGTAAACTGCCAAATCAATTCACCGCTTGAGAGGTCTAAACACCGAACCGTGTCGTCCGCGTTGCTTGCGAAATAGACAAGTTCCTCAGACGCAATTGGGTGAAACACGGGGTCATAGTCACGCATCGACCGTAGCCCACTGAGTTTCGCATAGGCATCCCATCGAGCCGAATCGGGCCACGCGGGAGCCGGTGGTAGTGGACTCTGCCAAATCCAAGACCGCCTGAACTGCTCTACGTTGAGAGACTCATCCGTCACTCCACTGCGTCGCTGATCGTGACGCAGCGTTGGCCATTCAGCCGACTGCGCTACTGGGACAAATGCGAGGAAAGCACTTGCAGCAAGGGCGACAGGTATGGCAAAGGAACGAAGGGCGGCGCTACGAAATGAGTGCAACTGACTCACCTTTCAATGGCGAAATAATAAATGGCTGACAAGAAGCTAGGCAATCACCAAGCCGATAAATTCTTGCCGAGCTTCGCTACCGTTGGCTGAACTTCGAATAAGAACCACGACCCGCCTGCCAACTCCGCAAGAAGCGCCGTTCCGCATCGCTCTGACCAGCCGCTACTTCACACAAAGTTCATCACGGCACACGAGATCCACTCAAACCTCGACAGTTCGCATTACTTCGTGAACCGAAGCAGATAGTTTTCTTCGAAACCTTTGACTTCGACCTCTTCTTCAAACTCGAAGCCCGCATCTTCGACCTCTTTTCGAAAAACGGCCTTGGGTGCTCGGATGTGACCGAGCAACCACTCGCGACTTGTACCTTCGATACGATCAAAATCCACCAGGATCAGCTTTCCACCCGGTCGCAGCGCTCGATAAATCGACTTCATCGAAAGGCTTGGAAACTCAAAGTGATGATAAACGTCACAGATGAAAACTCGATCAACACTATTCGGCTTCAGATTGACGTCGCGATCAGAGCACATCACGACTTCGACATTCTCTAAGTCTTCGTCTTTCACGCGACCTCTCAAGTGCTTCACGAACTTCGGAGAAATATCAATCGCGTAGACCTCGCCGCTTTCTTTAACAGTCTTCGAGAGTGCCCCAACGTACAAGCCCGTTCCTGATCCGACGTCGGCGACGGACATTCCCGGCTTCAATTGCATGGCAGCAAGAATCTGCTCGCGGCACGCAAAAACTTCGCGACTCTCGACTTCAAAACGTTTAATGAAGTCCTCCACATTCATGTCCGGATCAAGAAAGCTATCGTTGATTCCCTTGGGCAAATTTTCTGGACGATCCGCCTTCCCCGCGGGTTCTTCCTGAGCAAGTACTGGGTTCCCAAGGAACAAGAGAGTAAGGACAACTACGGCGCTGAAAAAATTTAACCGTGGAGTCCGCGAGGTGGGTAAAATCCTAGACTTCATGACTCGAGAGCTCCAACTAAGCTTCAGGCGGGGAGGTGGGCAGGTGAATATTCAACATTGTTGCATGATCAGTCAAGTATTGTAGCCAAGGTATCACCTGACGATTCAGATTCGGCAAAACTAAGTCGATGCGAAATAGATTCTAATGCTCGGGATCGCCGCGGTGACGGCGACTTAAACATTTAACCCTGCTAGCCACACACCATGACGAAATCAACCCAGCCTCCACGGCGTCTTTCGCGACGCCAATGGAACCTAGCTTGCGCAGCGACCGCTGTACTCGGAATGACCAAGCCATGCGAAGGAGCAGCATCGCCAGCGCAGCAAACTGCGACTCAGCAGTCACGAGTCGCGAGCGGAACGCGCGGTGTCGTTGCGACGGTCCACCCCATTGCCAGCCGAGCAGCGATCCAGGCATTCGAGCGCGGCGGTAATGCAATCGATGCAGCAGCGGCCGCCTCCGTGATGCTCTCTGTAGTCGATGGATTCAATTCCGGCATCGGCGGTGGCTGCCTTGCACTGGTTCGCACGAGTAGCGGTAAAGTCCATGCCATCGACGGGCGTGAGAAAGCGCCGCTGAGTGCCAAGCCCGAGATGTTCTACCGCGATGGCAAGCCTGATCCATCGCTAAGCCAAGTTGGTCCTCTAGCCGCCGGAGTTCCTGGCTTGCTAGCCGCACTGGACCGGCTGGTTGGCACCCATGGCAAAATCGCCTGGAGTGATGCGTTAAACGGCGCGGCTGAAGTCGCCGATTCCGGTTTTGAGCTGGATGACAACTACGTATCCCGCCTCCGTTCCGCATCGAGGCAGTTGATGAAGTTTCCTGCCTCGGCCCGCATCCTACTCGACGAACAGGGGCAGCCTTGGCAAAAGGGCCATCGATTGGTTCAAAAAGATCTCGCACAGACGCTCCGAAGCCTCGCCGAAGAAGGCATCGATTGGTTCTACCGTGGCGAGTTTGCCGAACGCA
Organism: Pirellulaceae bacterium; assembly: GCA_045105035.1. Taxonomy (GTDB): domain Bacteria; phylum Planctomycetota; class Planctomycetia; order Pirellulales; family Pirellulaceae; genus Aureliella. Next base: position 10,106 of record JBGCCZ010000080.1, read on the forward strand.
CAGAAAAGTTCATGAGTTCAGCAGGCGGCATGCTGACCAAACGAGACTTCGAGGCTTACACAGCAGTCGCCAGGCAACCGGTCCAATCCAATTTCGGAACCAACCGCGTGCACGGATTCCCACCACCGAGCTCAGGCGGAATTCACATCGCGCAGATGCTAGGCATGCTTTCCCACTTCGACGTCAAATCGGTTTTCTCCAAGTCGGAAACGGCCGGCCGTCACTTGCTGCTCGAAGTAATGAAACGTGCCATGGCGGACCGCGCCTACTGGCTCGGTGATTCTGACTTTGCCAGAGTGCCAAAGGGACTCATCGATGCAGGCTACTTGGCAGACCGAGCAGCAAGCATCAACCTGGAGAAATCGATTGCCGTCGAAAGTCACGGGCAGCCACCCCGAGCCGATGTCGACCTCTTTGGCAACGGAGGCCACACAACGCACTTAACAACCGCTGACGCCGAAGGGAACGTCGTCGCCCTCACTCAGACGGTGAATACCACCTTCGGCTGCAAAATGATTATGCCGGGAACAGGCGTCGTACTGAACAACGAGCTGGACGACTTCAGCATTGCCCCGGGCGTTCGCAATGCGTTCGGGCTCCTAGGCTCCGAAGCCAATTTGATAGCGCCTGGCAAACGACCGCTCTCGAGCATGAGCCCTACCATTGTGACCGATCCGAGCGGCGCCCCAGTTCTCTCCTGCGGCGCTGCCGGAGGTCCGAAGATTATCACGACCGTCTTGCAAGTCTTAGTCCGCTGCCTGCTACTCGACGAATCCATCGAAGAAGCCCTGTCTGCACCTCGCTGTCATCACCAATGGTCGCCCAACAAAGCCGTTTGCGAACGAGCGAACAAGAAAACCATCATCGAAGAGCTGGGAGCAATGGGACATGAAGTATCGTTGATTGGCAAAGCGGCCGTGGCTCAAGGCTTGAGTCTCAACGGACCAGATCAGCTCACCGCTGCTTCGGACCCACGCGTCCCTAGCTCCGCTATGTCGCTTTGACGAATCTCAAGACAGGTCGAATCGCTTTCTGACAACTTAAGAGACTGCGTGGCAACTCGCGGGCAAAAAAGGTAGATTTGAACCTACTCGCCTACACCACACGACCAAACGAGGCCTCGTAGCTGCCGCGTTTCGTTGCTCTCCCCTCCATTCCAATGTGGCTCACTCCATGATCAATAAACTACGTGCAACACAATTGCTTTGCTGCCTGTTCCTCGCCGTCATCGCCATAACGGCTGGCTGTGGCTCCTCAAATAAGGCGGGCGACTCAAACTCTGGTGCCTCGGGAGCACAAAAGCAACTAACTTTGGCTGTGATTCCAAAGGGAACGAGTCACGAGTTCTGGAAGTCGGTGCACTACGGGGCAGAAAAGGCTGCCGAGGAATTGGGTGGCATCGAAATCATTTGGAAGGGCCCCAACAAAGAGAGCGACACGGGCAGTCAAATCGAAGTCGTGAAAAGCATGATCACCATCGGCGTCGACGGTATCGTCTTGGCACCCAATCAAAAAGGCGGCCTAGTCGATGCAGTTACCGAAGCAATCGACGAAGAAATACCGGTTGTCGTCTTCGACAGCGGCTTAGACGAAGGACCGGAGATCGTGAGTTACGTCGCCACGGACAATTTTAAAGGCGGCATGATGGCCGCGGACGAGATGGCTAAAGCGATCGGTGAAAAAGGCAACGTCATCTTGCTTCGGTACTTAGCCGGAAGCGAAAGCACGGAGCAACGTGAAGAAGGATTCTTGGAGGGACTCAAAAAGTACCCCGATATCGCAATTGTGTCCTCCGATCAGCGTGGCGGCGACAATGCAACTTCATCGAAGGAGAAAGTTGGTCAACTGCTCCAAGTGCACGGAGAGAAGCTCGCTGGCATCTTTGCCGTCTGCGAGCCAAATGCCAACGGAACACTGGAAGCTCTTCGCAACGCAGGCCTCAACGAGAAAGTCAAGTTTATCGCCTTTGACCCGAGCGACGCACTTATCGAAGCCCTCGGAGACGGATCATGCGCGGGCATCATCTTGCAAGACCCTGTCCAGATGGGATACCAATCAGTAATAACCATTGTCGATGCCATCAACGGCAAGGAAACGAAGGATTTCGTTTCGACCGGAGAGTATTGCGCAACTCCCAGCAACATGGCGGAGGCGCGAATCAAAGAATTGCTAAAGCCATCGATCATCGAGTAGCTTCACTGACAGGCGACTACGCGCAGACGCGCTACTTGAACCACACACTTCTTGAGCAGAAAAGTGCGTACGGAATTACAGCGATTGCCCCTATGATAACGAACGGCGATGCACCGACTCCCATAACGTTGATCGTATCGCTCAACAGATACATGTAAGCATTTTGTGCAAGCACGCCAAGAAGCGATACGATAAGGAATGGAATTGCAAGTTGAGATCTCAAGAGCAGCGTGATGCAACCGATCACACCAAAGACGACAGCGATTCCAAATGCAACATTGACCCATGTTGGAGTAGCCAAAGTCAAATCAACCTGCTGTTCGTTTAGACCGGCATTCTCCAATGCCTCACGTCCTCTAAATACGGTCATGGCGAGAACAAACACCATGAGCCCAAACAGATTCCAAATCGCAAAAAGAGCGCTGATGATCTTGAACCACAATGGCGCCCCGACCTTGACCGTTTCGTTCATTGTTCTTTTTCTCATTCTGGATAAAGGGGTTCAGTAAGCCAGTTCGGCAATGCGCTGCGCGGTGATGAATTTAGAAACAAATTCATCGGCGGGGTTTTCCATAAAGTCCTTCAACGTCCCTCTTTGGACGATCTTACCAGAGGACATAAGCATCACGTCTTCCCCGAAGAAACCTGCTTCCCCCATGTCGTGAGTCACCAAGACCACGGTCTTTTTCAATTCGCGAAAAATCTGCTTGAGGTCTTCTTGCAAGTCATATCGGACCAGCGGATCAAGCGCGCCCATGGGTTCGTCGAGCAGCAGGAGTGGAGGATCCATCATCAACGCGCGCATGATGGCGACTCGCTGCCGTTGTCCCCCGGAGATCTGATTTGGGAAACGCGACAGCGCCTCCTTAGGGAGCTTCGTTAAATCGGCAAGCTCGCGGACTCGAGCCTGCATCTCGGAATTCATACGGCCCAAGTGCCTTGCGAGCAGTGTCACGTTATCTTCGACCGTAAGATGAGGAAACAGGCCCCCATCCTGCAAAACGTAGCCCATCGAGTGTCGCATCTCCAACACGTTGTCGGGCTTCATTTCTTGATCGCGAAATCGGACGCATCCGGTATCGGGAGGAATCAAGCCAATCAAGATTCGCAGCAGCGTTGACTTGCCACAACCGCTGGGGCCGATCATCACGACCGTCTTTCCTTCACCGATTCTGAGTGTCGTTGGGTGAAGGACTTGCTGGCCGTTATAGCTCTTCGAAATATTGTCCAAATCGATCATGAGACGGCTCCTACAGCTTCGAGAACCAGGTGTCGCAACTGCTTGTAATCTGTTTTTCCAGTTCCAAGGACGGGAATCGCTTCGACCTGCTGCACTTCATCCAGACGCATCACACCACGCAAGCCAGCATTCAACAACAACTCGCTTGCTTCGCCCAATGCAATCGGCTCGGTCGTGAACAAGACGATATGACGCCCACCCTCTGTCTCCACTCCTTCCACGGCCACCTTCGGACCGTTCTCATCCGCGGGAAACGCTTTCGACAGTGGCTCTTCCAACGCGGGTAGCGAAATCATTTCGCCGCCCGCTTTAATGAACCGTTTTAGTCTTCCCTGAAAGCGGAGGAACCCTTCTTCGTCCTGAGAAACTAAATCGCCCGTCTTGTACCAACGTTCACCCTCAAACTCAACGAAAGGCGATGGCCCATCATGTTGATAGTAGCCCCCAAAGATCGAAGGACCTCGAACCAAGAGCATCCCCGTCTCGTTGAGGCCCAATTGCGCATTCGTATCGACGTCCAAAATACAAACTTCGACGTTCGATACCGGCTTCCCAACTGTGCCCGATTTGCAGTGATCCAACAAGTTTGCGGACACGACCGGTGAGCACTCCGTGATTCCGTAGCCTTCAAGAATCGTGGCATTGGGCGCTAACTGCTTGCACTTTTCAAAAGTCGACTCAGGGCACTTTTCCGCTCCTGTTACGATCGTTTTCAAGCTGTCGAGTTGCCCAGGTTTGCAGGATGCGAGTATGAATCCCAGGAAGGTTGGTGTGGTGAACACCATCGTAGGCTTATATGCATCGATCATTCGGACGAGGCCAGACGCATCGGTGGGGTCCGCAAAGCGAACGCACTTGATACCGGCCAAGTGCGAAATCAAGAGATTGCCCGTCATCCCAAAGCTATGGAAGGGAGGCAAGAATCCGAGGAGTGAATCATCATTGGTCGCCTGAAGCACTTCGAGTCCATCGCCAACATTCACAATCAAGTTTTCATGAGTGAGCGGAACCGTCTTCGGCAAGCTCTCAGATCCGGAGGTAAAGAGAAAGACGGCTGTATCCGAGGGGCTTTGCTTCGGGAGCCCTCGCAAAATGCCGGAGCCATTCAAGTAAGTTTTCAGCAACGTCATCGCCGCTTCGACTTTGCCGATCCCCTCTTTGACTTCTTCGAGAAATACATAGTCAGCGCCTTCGACCTCGATGCCAAGTCGGTCAATCATCTTACGAGACGTAACGACATGCTTGACCTGTGTCTTTTCGATTCCATGGGCCAAATTGGCTGGGCCTGTGGTCCAATTCATCATCACCGGCACTTTGCCCGCCAGGTGGAGCGCGTAGAAAACCACATCGGCTGCGACGGAAGCCGGAAGCATGACCGCGACATGATCTTCTTTGAACTCACGAAAGCGCTTAGCCATCAGCAGACTACCCACCAGCATCTTGCGATGCGTCAGTACGCCTGAAAGTGCATCCGCAGTCACCACATCGTTCGGATTCTTCAGCGTTCTTCGAACAAACGCCTCCGCAATAGTATCCGCCAGCACTTGAGGTGGATCATTGGCCGCGTAAGGTGCGTTCCAGGCTTCAGGAGCTTCGAGATCATCACTCGCCTGCCGCAGCTGTCCTTCCGCTAACGCCCAAAGTTCGCCGAGCGAAGTTGCAACACTGTCGCTTCGAAAACCGAATTGTTGCTCAATCTGAAGTGCTACATCCATGCGGTCGAGGCTATCCAACCCAATCGACTCCAAAGTCGTCGACGGGCCCCCCTCCTCTGCAGACAGTTCACGCCCAAGGTGGCTTGTCACGATCTGGTTGACTTGCTCAATCGTCTTGGGCTTGATTGCTTCGATATCAACCGTGGCGTCTTGCGGCTGCTTCCCATAGTCGCCCTCGCTTGGACCGAACCAATAATTGTACCGAATAAAATCCGGTATTTGGCCTCCATCCGCGTTGTACCAATCCTCCAAATGGCGATTGAAGGATTCTTTACTTTCGACTGGTAGATCCCTGGCTTTGACGACTTCGATCTGCAACGTGACCGGACGGCGCGGCAGGAAGAAAAAGAGGCTTGCAAAGACCCACCCCACTGCTCGCCCAATCGCCTTACCTAAATCGGGCGTCGTTCCTTCTTCTGCACAACTAAACATGCTGCCCCAAACTCCGCGTGTGCGGATTTTGACAACATTCAAATCGGGAACTCGAGAAACGATTTCGTGAACCGCTCGAGCAGCTCCGATTACTTCCACATCGCCGCGCTGTAGCCGGCCCGACGGATAGATCAACATGCAATCGCCAGAGTTCAATCGTCCGACCACGGAGTCAATCATCGCGATCGCCTTTGCCTGAGCATCGCGACTTTGGCTCGACATATCCGGAACTTCAAACGCGTTCACCAGTGACATAAGGGGCCGCAAGAACCACATGCGATAGGTTCCCGAGAAGACCAGCGGTCGCAGCGGCTTATGCAGCCGCACATGACTGGAAACAATTGCCGGATCGATATAGGCCGGGTGATTTGGAATGACAAGCGTCGGCCCCTGGAGGTCCTTGAGTTGCTCGGCACCCGATACCTGCGTCCGATATCGAAAACTTAATAGCAAGCGACAAAACGCCCAAAATATGCGATTCATTAAAACTTGCACTCGATCGCCCCAGTCGCGGATGGATGAAAGTTAGAGCAGTCGCCTGTTTCGGCGAAGGGATTGAGTCAGGGAAAGGGCTGAAACCTGAGTCCTGCAATAGCCTTGCATTCAACTTCGGTTGCCAGGCCACCTATTGTGGCACAGGACAGTTGGTTTCACGTGCCCGATTGCACCTGATTCCCTAGATACCAAGCGAAAAGATCTATTGCGCGAATCGCCCACCGCCATTTCCAGACTACGAGTTCCAAACAGTGAATCCTCAAGAATTTGTTTCTGAAGACCCCAGAACAGCAGCTTAAGACTTGGCCCGCACCAGCCAAATGACCTGACCATCCTCAATTCCACCGCTAAGATTGGGCATTCTGTGCGAGTCATCCGGTATTCCGTACCAGATACAAACTCAACGGATGCACTTTTTAACTCTGCAACTCTGTTTTGGACTTCGAAATGCAACGTCAAGCGATCGCTGACCTTCAAGCCCGCGAGACCGTGGATGAAATCTATCGAGTCGCCGACAAACAAGTGCGTTCCAACCGGCAAGGCAATGACTACATCCTTTTGCAGTTGATGGACCGCACCGGGCAGATCAGCGGTCTTCGCTGGAACGCAGGCCAAGCGGTCTACGAAACTTTTAAGAAAGGTGACTTCCTCCGAGTTATCGGCACGACACAACTTCATAACGGCATGCTGCAGATCATCGTCCAAGACTTCGAAGCGGTTCCGCCCGCGAAGGTAAACGAAGAGGACTTTGCGAAAACGAACACTGGTGAAATTACAGAACTCGTCGAAGCTTTGACTGAAAAACTGCGCTGCGTTACCAATCCCGATCTCAAGCCCATCGTCGATTCATATCTGAGCGACGGAACTCTGATGGATAAGCTCAAGAGAGCGCCAGCGGGCATCAAAACGCATCACGCCTACGAAGGTGGATTGCTACGGCACGTCGTCGACCTCATGACAATCGCCCAGTCCATCGCGCCGTGCTACCCGCAGCTCGACGCCGAACTGCTACTGGTCGGGGTCTTCTTGCACGACCTAGGGAAGATTGAAGAACTCAGTTTTGATTCAGATCTGTCGTACACCGATCCGGGCCAACTGATCGGCCACTTGGTTCAAGGAACGATCGAGCTGACGGCACGCTGCGAGAAGATCGCACGGGAGACCGGAAAAGAGATCCCGAAGAACCTGGTCTGGAGACTGCAGCACATGATCGTGAGCCATCATGGTCAGCTCGACCATGGTAGCCCGAAAGTCCCAATGACACTCGAAGCCATCGTTCTCGCTCACATCGATAACATGGATGCAAAAGTGAATACGGCTATCGAAGTCATCCAGTCGGATCGCAACACCGACAGCGAATGGACCGCGTTCCACCCAAGCATGGGCCGCAAGTTCTACAAGCCATCTGCGGGAAAATCGAACCAATAGTATGGGCCACTCCTGCGGCTTCGGGTTCGCTTCTAACCTGGCCCGTCACCCTCAAGCGCGCGATCGTTGCTACAACGGATGGACCTCATTGGCGAGAGGGTGACTGCAAGAGAGAGCCCGCGGATTCTTGCAATACGCTGAACTACAGTCGCCTCCGAACGGCGTCCGCCCGCGTCTAAACGACTTCAGCCGCTTTTTGTTCGATGTACTGCATCGCCTTGTCGCCAATGTCTTTGCGGCACCAGGAACCGGCCCAACGCACTTGTTGAACGGCCGTATACGCGTTGAGCTTGGCCCTGGCGATACTATCGCCCAGTGCTGTCACCCCCAGCACCCGACCGCCGGATGTCATCACCTTCCCATCCTCGAGCTTCGTCCCTGCGTGGAAGACTTTGACATCCTCAAGCCCGTCCGCCGCATCAATGCCCGTAATCTCGGCACCCTTCTCGTAGTCGCCAGGATAGCCCTTACTGGCCATCACGACGCAAATGGACGGTCGCTCGTCCCACTCGGGCGTTTCGATTTGATCTAAGCTTTGATCGACGACTGCATCCAAGATATCTACGATGTCACTCTTCAACCGCATCAACAACGGCTGACACTCTGGGTCGCCGAACCTGCAGTTGTATTCGAGTAATTTGGGACCAGCTTGAGGCGTTAACATCAGGCCTGCGTAGAGCACGCCTCGAAAGGGTCTGCGGTTCCGCTTCATCGTGTGAACCGTTGGCACCAACACGTGTTCCTCGATCCAAGCCATCGCCGCATCGTCGACCATCGGCGTTGGGCAATACGCGCCCATGCCACCGGTGTTCGGTCCTTTGTCACCATCAAAGGCAGGCTTGTGATCTTGTGCGGCAGGAAGCGGCAGAATGGTCTTACCATCCGTAATCGCCAAAACACTGGCTTCCTGTCCCTCGAGGCGTTCCTCGATGATCATTTGAGCACCCGCTGAGCCAAATTCCATCCGCCGCGCAATTCGATCAATAGCCTCCAATGCGTCCTCTCGCTTCCGGCAGACAATCACGCCTTTACCGGCAGCCAGCCCGTCCGCTTTAACAACGACAGGGCATCGATCGCGTTCACCAGGATAGCGCCCCTTAATGAAACGCATCGCATCATCAGGATCGCGAAAGACTTGGAAGTCCGCTGTGGGAACATCGGCTTGGCGTAAAAAGTTCTTGCAAAACGCCTTACTGCTCTCAAGCTGAGCGGCCGATTGGGTCGGGCCAAAGACCCGCAATTTCTCTGACTCGAAAGCATCGACGACGCCCAAAGCCAGGGGAACTTCTGGACCGATCACTGTGAGTCCGATGTTCTCTGTCTTCGCGAACTTCACAAGTCCCTGGATGTCACTGACTTCCAGATCAACATTGATGGCATCTCGGGCGGTCCCGGCATTGCCTGGAGCCACAAAGACATCGTCCACTCGTGAACTCTGGGAGATCTTCCAAGCCAACGCGTGCTCACGACCACCGTTGCCGACAATCAGGACTTTCATAGCCAACTCACCAAAACGCCCAAGGAGATATGCCAATCGAAGTTGGGATTGTAGGTAAAATCAGCATCTGCGAAAGTCAATCGCCGCTGCTCCCAGGACAAGTCAGAGTTTGAAACTACGTCGCTGAAAGTCCTTCCGAAGTCATCCTGACGGAGCCCTGGCGTGTGACAACCCGTCACTCAAAGATACAAAGATCTGTCCTTTGGTCCAAGAAAAACAGATGCCTCGGTCGCCAGGGCTCTCTCGGAATGACACCAATTTCGTCATCGCAGTTTGAAACTCTGACTTGCCCAGGCCTGCCGCTAACCAAAAAATCGCTCCATCATCTAGAATCTTGGGTAGGCCGTTTAAGTAGTGCCTGGCGATCCTTGGCCTACAGCTGGTAGCTCTGACCGATTGGGTCATTCGCCCAACAACTCCAACCCTCAATCCAATCCATTATGCGAAAAGTGAAGAACGGAGGTGGCTGGGCCGCCGTCCGCTACACCTTCTCCAAAGCCAAACAGGCCGGCGGCATCTGGAAACTTTGGAAAGCCCTACGCAGCAAGAACACCTGCAAGACCTGCGCACTCGGAATGGGTGGACAAGCCGGCGGTATGGTGAACGAGCAAGGTTCGTTCCCGGAGGTTTGTAAGAAGTCCGTGCAAGCGATGGTTTCGGACATGCAACCAGCGATCACCGCCGACTTCTGGGCGAAAAATAGCCTGGCTGATCTGCAGGGTTGGTCGCCAAGAGAGCTGGAGATCTCAGGCCGACTTATTCAGCCAGTCCGCATCCGCAAAGGTGAAACCCACTTTCAAACCATCACTTGGAAAGAAGCCTTCGAGTCGATCGCGGCAAAGCTAAACCAAATAGAACCTGACGAGTCGTTTTGGTACTTCTCCGGTCGCAGCAGCAATGAAGCGGGGTTCTTGCTTCAGCTACTCGCACGACTCTACGGCACGAATAACGTCAATAACTGCAGCTACTACTGCCATCAAGCGAGCGGCGTTGGACTCAGCAAGTCGCTAGGCACGGGAACCGCGACGGTCACGCTCGATGATATCGAACACTGCGACCTGGCGATGATTATCGGCGGTAATCCAGCCAGCAATCATCCCAGGCTCATGACTTCGCTTAACCATCTCAGACGCCGGGGCGGCAAAGTTGTCGTCGTCAATCCAGTTCGCGAGTTGGGAATGATGAAGTTTCGCATCCCCAGCGATGTGCGCAGCATGCTACTGGGTTCGGACATTGCCTCGCACTTCGTACAACCACACATTGGAGGCGACCTGGCCCTACTGACCGGCTTGGCAAAGGCTACGATAGAATCGGGAAATACCGACGACGACTTCCTCGAAGCCCACTGCAATGGACTCAACGAGTACGTCGATTGGGTCATGCAACTCGAGTGGAGCGAATTGACCGCGAAAAGCGGCATTTCCGAACGCGAGATGCGCGAGATCGCGGATCTCTACGCCGAGTCCAAGGCCACCATCTTCGGTTGGACAATGGGTATTACGCACCACCAGCACGGCGTCGAGAACGTAAACGCGATCGTCAACCTGGCGTTACTTCGCGGCATGGTGGGTCGACCGGGCGCCGGCATGATGCCGATCCGCGGCCACTCGAACGTACAGGGCATTGGTTCGGTCGGAGTCACACCGAAGCTCAAGGATCAAATTTTTGACGGACTGCAGAACGAATTCGGATTGAAACTGCCAACCTCACCCGGCCTCGACACCATGGCTTGTATGGAAGCGGCCATGGAAAGCAAAGTCAAAGTTGGGATTTCACTCGGCGGCAACTTGTACGGTTCGAATCCAGATGCCGACTATGCCAAACGAGCCCTCTGCGAGCTAGACATGTTTGTCACGCTCAGCACGACGCTCAATACCGGTCACGCGCACACGATCGCTGACGAGTCGATCATCTTGCCAGTGCTCGCACGCGACGAAGAACCGGAGCCGACGACGCAAGAATCGATGTTCAACTTTGTCCGACTCAGCGACGGTGGCGAAGCCAGATTGCCCGGACCTCGGAGTGAGATCGACGTCATCGCAGAGATCGGCGGTCGAGTCGTCGGGGACTCGGACGTCTTGAGCTGGACCGAGTTCGCCAAAGCAGAAACTCTGAGGACTTGGATTTCCAAAGTCGTCCCCGGCTACGGAAAAATCGCTGAGATTGGTGCGACCAAGCAGGAATTCCAGATCGAAGGCCGCACCTATCATGAACCAACTTTCGGAACCGCCGATGGTCGCGCCATCATGCACACTTACGATTTGCCGGAGTTGATCGGAGACAAACAACAATTGCGTCTCATGACTGTTCGTAGCGAGGGGCAGTTCAACACCGTCGTTTACGAAGAAGAGGACCTTTACCGAGGCCAAGAGCGACGCGATTTGATCCTGATGCATCCGGACGATATCAAACGACTCGGATTACAACCGGATCAACCCGTTATGATTCGCAGCAGCGTTGGTGAAATCTCCGGCTATCTCGCGCGAGGTTATGACTCGATACGGGCCGGCAATGTCCTGATGTACTACCCCGAGGCCAATGTACTCGTGCCAAGAGTCTTGGATCCACAATCGCGGACTCCCGCATTTAAGGCCATTCCCGTCGAGATCGCGCCACTTTCGTAACACCGCGTCGATCACAGACAAGTTGAACCAATCGGAATTTCTATCCGATTTCCAACTCTGACATGCCCTGTTCAATTCTTTTCTAATTTGGACTCCAGCTCACTTTCCAGTAAAATTGATCTCACGAGGGCAGCTCTCGCGTTGAGCGAATCCAGAGTAATAGCTGCTGTCGCCCCACCTTACTTCCTACCATTGAAACCATCCTTGAGACTCACGAAACAAGGAAAACGCAGGACCTTGAGACCACCCACTGGCTCGAAACGGCTATTCGTACCTTCCTTGACTTGAATCCGCTTTGTGGCGACTATTGATCGTCTTGAAGGGATCCCCATCTCAGCCAACTTGGCGTTTTCGTGTTAATTCACACCCATCAAGTACCCCACCACTCACTCATTAACGACACCACTCGCAAAGCCACGCGGTGACTTACCGTCCCTTGCCGGCACGCGTACAGAAGTGTCCAACTCGTTGGAGATACAAATGAAACGGATCCACCTGCTAGTTTCTATATTTTCGGTTTCGCTATGTGCATTCAGCCTGACTGGCTGCGGGCAACAATCGACAACAACCGCTCAGAATTCGGTCGAATCAGAGAGCCAGGCTCCTGCGACTTCAGTCATTGAGTCTGCCACCGACTGGAGCCCAACGGCTCGCACTCACCTGGTTTCAGCTCCTGCCGACTCGGCGACACTCAAGATCAAATTCGTCATCGACGGTGATGTTCCGGAGGCCGGATTGATCGACGGTAGTCGAGATCCGTACTGTGCTGAACTAGAGATGAAAGACGATCGATTGATCGTCGGCAAAGATGGCGCAATCCAGAACATTGTTGTCTACCTCGACAAGCGGAAGACCAAGGTTGATTTGCCTAAGTTTGATGCGGAAGCCAAAAAACACGTACTGGACAACAAGGGCTGTTTGTTCACTCCCAAAATTATCTTGTCGCAGCCCGGAGACACGATCGTTGTGACCAATAGCGACGAAACGGGACACAATGCCAACTTCAGTTTCTTCAACAACCAGTCGGTCAACTTCTTAGTTCCCTCGGGGCAGGAGAAAGACCTGACGCTCAAGGCCGACGAGCCAGCCCCAATGCCCGTTGAATGTAATGTGCATCCGTGGATGAAAGCTCATATTGTCGTTACGGACCACCCCTTTGTCGGAGCAACAGACAAAGATGGCGTTTTAGAAATCGAAGACCTACCTGCTGGCGAAATCACCTTCAAGGTTTGGCACGAGCACCAACTGAAGTCCCTCGACAAGCCGATCGTTGACGGTAAGGAAGAAAAGTGGCGAGGCGGAAGAATGGAAGTCGAGCTGAAGCCCGGCATGAATGACATGGGAACGATCAAGTTGCCAGCCAAGCTATTCAAGCCGATGAAGTAGTGCGGAGGGCAAGACAAAATCTTGCCATCTGTACTTGAGCGGTAACATCGAATTGAACTGGGAGCTTTGCTACTCGGCAATGCTCCCATAGTGGGTAGCGCTTTCGAGCCCTACCCGCTCGAGCGCTCGCGACCTTCCCGGCCGGAACGCAGCATTCTCTCGGCTCGGAGATCAGAGCTACTTTGTGTAGCTTGAAAAACTGAATAGCCCTGGGCTACGGCACAACTTACTTGCTCTTTTGTCGAGCGTTCTTCTTCTCGCGGAACTTGGCATTCTCTTCGGCCAGGTCAATGAACTGCTCCGTGAGACTTTCCCACTCGTTCTGAAGCTCACGAGCTTTCGCAGGCATC
>JBGCCZ010000081.1:0-3331 GCA_045105035.1 Pirellulaceae bacterium
GAGACTCTGGTTAATGATAGTGAGCGTTTGGCCGAAGTCCGACGACGACTCGCTGATGTCTCTTGGTTTATGCGTGCGTTGAGCGAGCCCATTGCACGAATGGCGAACAAGCAGGATGAGTGCACGGGTCGGTTCTGGGAGGGTAGGTTTAAGGCGCAGCGGATCACGGATGAAGCTGGTTTGCTGGCCTGTGCAATGTATGTGGACTTGAATCCAGTGCGGGCAGCAATGGCGTCTTCGCCTGACGAGGCCAAGCATACGTCGGCCTATGATCGAATTCGTGGCGAACGGGGGCAGGAAGTGCCGTCGGCAGCTTTTGATCTTGTGCCGATCTCACGGGAAGTAGCTGCAGGGGACCTTATCCGTACACCAGTGGATGAACTTAAAGAGCGTAAGCGAAAGCGAGTGAACGGTCTTGGCAAGAAGATACGCCGCGATGCTTGGTTGGCACGACTCGAGTTATCACCGAGAGTAAGCTCGGAGAAGCCGCAGGTTAGTCGCAGTGGTGTGCGAGCCAGCGACAAGGGGTTTCTGTGCATGACATTGAGTGATTACCTGAGCTTGTTACGCTGGACGGCGCGGTCGTCGCCTTTGGCAGAGCAAGGTGCCCAAAGGAAGGTACCGCCCCGGTTGCAGGGGGGTTTGTCCAGGCTGGGTATCGATGCCTCCATGTGGCGAGACCTGGTTTGGAATTACAAGCGCTATTTTGGCCAAAGTCGCATTGCTGGTTCGCCGGATAGTATGTCTCGGCATGCTCAAGAATCAGGTGGTCACTGGGCTCGAGGCCAGGCAGCTGTGCGTGAGTGTTTTGTGTGATGGCGAGTTGTCGGAGGAGAAGATTCGAGGGCTAGTCAAAATGCTCGAGCCACCCGAGGAATAGCAATTCGCAAGAACGCGCACTGGGAGAACACCCAAGAGTTGCACGGGTGAGTTGGGAGCTAAGCAAGTACTTCTTTGATGACTCGGCCGTGGACGTCGGTGAGGCGGAAGTCGCGACCGGCCCAGCGGTAGGTGAACTCTTCGTGATCAAAACCGAGCAAGTGCAGCATCGTGGCATGAAGATCGTGCACGTGGACTCGATCTTCAACGGCTTTGAAACCGAACTCGTCGGTCGCGCCGTGCACGTGCCCACCTTTGACTCCGCCACCAGCCATCCACATCGAGAAGCCCCAGTGGTTGTGATCTCGACCGTTGACTTTGCCTTGATTGGAACCTTCTTTGGGAAGTTCGACTGTCGGCGTCCTTCCGAACTCGCCGCCCCAGAGGACGAGTGTTTCGTCGAGTAGGCCGCGTTGCTTCAAGTCAGTCAGCAATGCACCGATGGCTTGATCCGATTGTTTCGCAAGTGCCCGATGGCGATCTTCGATGTCATCATGATTGTCCCATGGCTGGCCTTTGCCGTGCCAGACTTGTACATAGCGGACTCCGTTCTCAACAAGACGCCTTGCGATCAATAATTGCCTTGCCTGAACTCCAGGACCATAGGCATCGAGAACATGTTGAGGCTCTCTGGCAACGTCGAATACTTCCGCTGCTTCGTGCTGCATGCGATAAGCAAGTTCAAAGGACTGAATGCGGGCTTCAAGTTGCGGATCGTGCTCGCGTTGCATTAAGTGCTCGCGATTCATCTGTTGGAGTAGATCGAGTTGTTTTCGCTGTGTCGAGTTCGAGACGCGCGGATTGTTGATGTACTCAATCAGCTTGTTGACGTCGGAGTGTTGGGTATCGATGTAAGTGCCTTGATAGATACCTGGGAGGAAGCCCGATTGCCAATTCTGCGACTCTTGGATTGGATAGCCTTCGGGACACATGGCTACGAATGCAGGTAGGTTCTGATTCTCAGTCCCCAGTCCGTAGGTCAGCCACGATCCCATACTTGGTCGCACCAACCGGGCCTCGCCCGTGTTCATCAGCAAGAGTGACGGTTCGTGGTTCGGAACGTTCGCGTGCATGGATCGAATGACGCAAATGTCATCCGCGTGTTTGGCCGTGTGTTCAAACAACTCGGAGACCTCAGTTCCCGATTCGCCGTACTTTTTGAATTTGAAAGGTGAGGGATAGAGCGCACCGGTCTTGCGCTCCGTCTTTGGCGTCTTGCCGGGCATGGGTTGCCCTGCGTACTTTTCGAGCGCAGGCTTTGGATCCCACGTATCGACGTGGCTGGGGCCTCCATTGGCGAAGATGTGGATGACGCGTTTCGCCTTCGCCGGTAGAGGCGGCGATTTAGGAAGAAGCGGATTGATTCCATCACCAGCGTTGGCAGTGTGCTCCAGCAGGTCTTGAAGTGCCAACGACCCGAAACCGATTCCGCAACGCTGCAGTGCCTGTCGTCGTGTGATCATGCGAAGGTCCAGAGGTGGGGCTAGAAGGGCACTTTGCCAAGTGGGGCGGGATATTCATTGTAACCGAGACTTGGCGTTGTGAGGTCTCGATGAAACGAGCAATTCGTCCGCATCTATGTGGACTGCCTCGATGGTTGGAAGGGGAGGCCGAGCAGAGCCGCGTCCGCTTGGAAGCTCGTGATCTAACTGCAAGCGAGGAGATGGCATGGGCCATGCGTTAGGATTCCAGCGTGTTGGCAAGTCTGTGGGCGAGACTCCGATTGCAGTTAGAATGGGTTCGTAGTAACGAAAGCGTTCCCGCCCTGGCCCATCCCACCTAGCCTCCGTCCCCTGGAATCTGATGATGCTTTTTCGAGTTACGACCGGCCGGTCTGCCTTCCTTCTTGTGTCGTTCCTAGTTGTAACGCTCTCGGCGTCGATGGGCTTTGGGCAAGAAACGAAGGAGTCGAAAGAGTCTGGGGTGGAGCACCAGTCGCTGAAGTTTCAAAAGTGGAGTGGTGATATCAATGTGCCGGATCCGGTGGCAATCAGTGTCGATGATCAAGGCCGAGTGTTCGTGACTCAGACTCGGCGTCGGAAGATTCAGGACCTCGACATCCGACAGCACCAGGAGTGGATTCCGCACGATCTGTCGTTTACATCCGTTGAAGATAAACGGAAGTTCTTTCGCGAGACGCTGGCTGTAGGTGGCGATGACGGCATGCAGAGTAAGCATGTCCAGGATCTGAACGAAGACGGGCACCACGATTGGCGTGACTTGACGGTCGTTAGCGAGGCCATCTATCGCTTGCAGGATGTTGATGGCGACGGCAAAGCGGACGAGATCAAGACTTTTGCTGAGGAATTTAAGACGGAAGTCACCGGCATCGCGGCTGGAGTACTCGCGTTCAACGGTGACGTCTATGCGACCATCGCGCCCGACGTATGGAAACTCACTGACCGCGACTCAGATGGCGTCGCTGAATCACGCGAAGTGATCGCAACGGGTT
>JBGCCZ010000082.1:0-13418 GCA_045105035.1 Pirellulaceae bacterium
GTCGAAGAAGCTTGCCAACAGATCGACTGCCAAAGCCAAGACTCGCTTCTGCAAGGGCGACTCGTTCAGGAGTTCGAGCTCAACGGACTTGAAACCATCGCAGACTCCGTCGTTCACTTCGGAGGCCACGTGCAAGAGATCGTCCACATGACGCGTTTCATCCTCAAAGAGCGTTACCAGTTCGACTTCGTGCCTCAGGAAGAATAGGCTGTTCTAGGCCGAGGTGCCAACTTCGGTGCTCGATGGCGAGGCGTGGCTTTCCCATCCGTCGCGTCCAGCCTCAAACGTCGCTTCGTTCCGCGCAGTCAGGGTCGAGGCATAGAGTGCTTCGAGGTCGCGAGTAATCTGGTCCCAACTAAACGCTGCTCGCGCGAACCGTAGCCCCGCCCATCCGAACTTGCGAGCCTTGAACGGATCGTTGATCAAATCCAAGATCGCTTCGGCGAGTGCGTGCGGATCCTTCTCTTCTACTAAATAGCCCGTCTCGCCGTGGCGAATCGTATCGGGGATTCCTCCGGTCCGTGTCGCAATGACGGGCTTACGATATGCGTACGCTTCAATCGATCCGACCCCTAAGCCCTCGGCGTCACCCCAAGCATCGACGATCGCTGGATTCACCCAGACATCGCATTTGGCATACTCTTCCGACAGCTGTTCGTTCGAGACGAACCCGAGGAATTCAGTCGAATCCCCCAAGCCCAACTCGTCGTGAAGTTTCTCAAGTCGCTCTTTCTGTTCGCCGCTGCCGGTGATGACGAATTGCACGTCCCGCTGAGCGAGCACTTCAGGAATCGCGCGTAATAAGTACTCGACGCCTTTGCGTTCGATGAGACGTCCAGTGAAAAGCACTCGGGGTTTTTCATTCCGTTCCGCTTCAAAATCGGCAGCTGAGACGGTTGTGCCGTACGGCAGCACGTTGCAATCAACTCCCGAAACCTCTTGGACCTGCCGTGCCGTGTCCGAGCTGTTCGCGATACGCAAATCAGCCGCGCGCAGCGACTGCCGTAGAAAAGGCCGAATCCACTTCTTGCGCCTTGCCAATGCGAACTCGGCTCCGTGCGACATGATCACCAGCGGCGCTCCCGACACGAAGCGTGCGACTTGGCCCATCATCCCGTGGGGAAATGGCCAGTGGACATGCACCAAATCGAACTTACCAAACATTGCCGCACGCATGGCCGCCCAGCATCCACACAGAATGTAGGGGATTGCTAACAACTGCTTGGCGATCTTCCGCACTTTCAACGGAGCGCCCTGTTCGTGAGTCAGCGTCTCGTAGCTAGCCGGGGCGTAGCGAAAACGCTTCACGCTCGCGCCGTCTATCTCGTGATCCCGGAGGCCTTTATAGGCTGGCGCGAGAACGGTCACCTCGTGTCCGCGGTTCATGATCCTGCGGTGCGCTTCTCGCATCCACGGAACCGCGTAGTCCTCCTCGTGGCGTGGGTAGGTCGAGGAAATGACGAGGATTCGTAGCTTCTTTGAATCGGTTTTCACAGTCTTTGCTCCGGGCGACAAGGCTCCTCCAAAACCTGCGAGAGTGCGGAGAGGTCCTTGTTGGAAGAAGAGTTTTCAGGAAGGCGTTCGAGGGTAGAGAGGTCAAGCTTGAGAGCAGAGTCGCTCTAAACGAACTCGACGACCCTGTCCTCTGGCTGTTGCCAAACCTGCTCCACCGAACCCGTCTGAACACGGATCCCACCTTCGCTATGCTCACCACGTGTGTCGGTCAGAACAGGAGACAGAGTACGCTGCTTTTGACGAATCATGAGTTCACTTAACAGTCCAGTCACAACGCACATACCGGCCATTCCAAGGAAGAGCAGGGCAGTCAAAGTCATCAGAATTCCAACCGAGCTCGTCAAACCAACCACAGCTGCGGCAATAACGATCGCCATCGCAACGGCGGCATAGGTAGTAGCGGCAGTGTTGGCAAAGTGTGCGGGACGCTCGCGATAAATCCGCAAGAAGCCAACGGTCAACATGTCGCTAAACCCTCGGATGAAACGCTCAATCCCATACTTCGAAACGCCATGCTTGCGTGGGTGGTGCGTGACCGTAATTTCACTCACGCGAAAACCGTGGATACCGGCCAGCGACGGGACCATCCGGTGCAACTCACCGAACAACTGAACATTCTTCACGACCATCTTGCGGTAGCACTTAAACCCACAGTTGTGGTCATGCAGCGAAACACCGCTGAAATAGCTTAACATCTTGTTGAACACGCGGCTCGGAAACACTTTGTGCCACGGGTCATGGCGAACCTGCTTCCAACCACTGACTAAGTCAAAGCCCTCGTCGAGCTTCTCGAGGAAACTCGGAATTTCTGCCGGATCGTCCTGCAAATCAGCATCCATCGTGAAAACAATGTCGCCGCGTGCTGCGTCAAACCCAGTCTGTAGGCCGGCCGCTTTACCACGATTCGCTCGGAAGCGAATCCCCATCACCACGCCATGCTTAACATCGGCTAGCGCTTTGATAACCTCCCAGGAACTATCAGTGCTTCCGTCATCAATGAAGATAATCTCAAAACTCAATCCCGATGGAACATTCGCTTCGATACCCTCCACAAGCTCCGGCAACGTCTCTTCCTCATTCATCACTGGAATGACGAACGAGATGTCCGGGGTATGATCATTGCTCAGGATCGATTGATAACGCTCGATGAGGGAAGTTACGAGTTCTGGCGTTACAGTCATGATTCGGTCTCAACAGTATTTGGGGGGAGGAGCGGCTCCGTTACACCAGCTGAACAACGCAATAAAATCGCCGTCAAAGTGCACGATGCGTGTCTTACGCAGAGCATCATGAAACCGTAGGACGAGAACTCGGCCATGCGTGATAAACACTGGGTAAAACACGCTAGTTTCTTTTCCACCCCCTAAAGCCTGAATCGAGTGCCAGAAATTCTTTCAGAGACTTCTGCTCGAAAGCGAATCGCGGGATTTAATACCGCGAAGAAAGCTCGGGCAACAGCCGCAAGAGAAGATCCGCCTACTAAAACTCGTTCCGTCCCACTGAGTCGCCTGTGAAGAAAACCAGAGAGTGCTCAAACGCCCACACACAGATCCAAACTGGGACGACCAAGTACGCCGAAACGCACTTGGTAGCGCAATATTTCAGACGGGAGACGGATAGAAGAATTGGATCGAAGCGATCTCTACGTCAGCGGGATGGCACTGACCCGGTCTTGCAGTGTATCGTCCTGGCCATCAGAGCCTGAGGCCAAGGTCAACCGATAAAGCTCGGCGAGATCGTCGACAATAAGCTGAACTTGGAGATCCCCAGACAGCTCTACCCGGTCGTTTCCGTCCAACGTTTCGTAAAGTGACTCGATCACCTCGAAACCTTTGGCATTGTTGCTAAAACCACGACCGAACACTGTCAGTCGGTCTCCGTTGTAACGAACTGTCGATCGCGACGCGTCGTCATGGTAGGTTGCTCGATCCGTTCCACCGCTGTGCCCTTCGGCAACGACGCGGCCAAATCCAGCCGCTGCGTTTTCGAAGCCATCTCCGCGAAGAACAGCTCGATCGGACCACATTTCCAACCAGTCGTCTTGAGCTGAATCGTAGAGATAGGCAATGTCGCTCGAGTCAGTCGCCTCGGCCGCTACGTACTCAAAACCATGACCCACCAGAGTGATTCCACTGCCAATTAGACTCCAGCGGTCCGACCAACCCCGGAAGACATCCGAACCCTCGCCACCACGAACTGCAGCCGAGTCTTGCCCACCTTCGCTGAACACGTCCACTCGGCTGAAACCAGTCGTGGAAACAGCCATAGCACTCGATGTGAGCGAAGTGGTCTCACCGTCAGCAGCAAAGTGCTCATCAAGGTGCGAGCCCGTCAGGCTGGCAGTATCATTACCGCCCCCGCCCGCCACGTCGACCGACTCAAAGCCTTTCAGGATGAGCCGGCCTAAGGCCTCGTCCCAGATCGACGTAGTGTGCTCCGATCGAAATTGTTCGTCGGCTTCAGTGCCTTCCACACTCGCGGTATCGTTTCCACCAACGCCCGCCGATGCGAGTACGTAGCTGAACCCATCAGCGGCGACTAAATAGGCTTCCCCGGATAGTGTGGCGCGTCCGCTACTAGCCGTAAGCACATCGTCGACCGTTTGATCCCCATGCAAATACGCTCGATCTTCCGCATCATTCGCTGATGCGTAAACGTTCTGAACATCGACGACACGAATGTAAAAGTCGTCATTGTAGAACTTACTTTCCCCCTGACGGGCAATGTAACTATCTCGCCCTGCGGAGCCAGTCAATGTGGCAGAGTCAACGCCTCCCACACCGCCGAAGACGTGCATACGACTGACTCCATTCACCGAATGCGAGAAACCATCACCGCTCCAAAGCGCCGAGAACGGTTCGGCTACGAAGGAATCGTCGCCAGCCGAGTCGTAGAATCGAGCCACGTCGTTGCCGCCTGCCCCCGTGAACTCTAGACGCTCGAGGCCATAGAACAACACATTGAACCAACTCCCTCGCAGCGAAGAGGAAAAATCTCGGACGTTGAGATCATCGTCACCGACGGAGCCAGCGACGAGGGCAACGTCCTCTCCAAAGCTCCCCAACACACGCACTGTCCAACGGTCATCCGGAGATAGTTCCAGAACATCGCCGTTAAAATCTAGTTGGCCAACCTCGCCAGAGAAATCCAATGCGAACAAGTCCGCGTCGTCGCCTCCATTCAAAATCAAATGCCGATCACCTTCGTTTCCCAGTTGATTGGGGTCCGTATGCCCCATGTCATAGTTCTGGCCAGCTCCACCTGCGGGAATCTGAACGTCGGCGAATCCATAGTTCACCGGCGCCCCCGATTGAAAGCTGCCGACCGTGGACGCGCCGACGCCGAATCCACTGATCACTTCCGATTGAATCGAATAACTTCCAGGACGAAGATCGGTGAACCGGTAGAGCCCGTCAAAGTCCGTCGACGTTTCGTGCCAAACCGCCTCACCACGGTCATCGACCCCCGACAGAATAACCTGCAGCCCTGCAACCGCACCGTCCACGGAACCTCTTGCGTCATCGTGGTCCACGTCGAGATAGATCCGCCCCTCGATCGACGACGTACTGAGCTCTCCGAACAAATAGCCTTCACCCGGCTGTCCAACCCGCGCGGAAATCCTGGAAAACCCATTCAGTTCCGCAATGCCGCCAGCGGTCCCCAGAATTTCAGCCCCATCGGCCAACCCTTCTGGCTGGACTTGCTCAATGGAGTAGACGCCAGAGGGCAGATTGAAGAACCAATAATGGCCGAACCCATCGGTCCGCGTGACGCGTGCGACTTGCTGTCCGCTGTCCGTCTCACCTCTCAACCTCAGTTCGACTCCGGAGAGTCCTTCTTCTTTCTCTCCCATGTCTCCGCTGCCATCAGCGTCCAAGAACACGCGGCCGGAAATCCAAGTCAGCGACGACTGCGTAAAGTTGTACTCTTCGCCACTATGCTCCCCTGCACTCGGTATCTCGATTGCATCGATTCCCTCAGCAACCAGTTGTCCGCCAAGAGTTCCTACATAGTTGTTACCTGCACTCGCTTTGGTCGAGAAGTTGACTTCAAGTTTGTAAGTACCCGGCTCGAGCTCGGGGAATTCGTAGTATCCCTCCGAATCGACTTTAATTTTACTTTCAACAATCTCACCAGCTCGAGTGAGACCGGACAGCGCGACAACTGACTCAAACAGTGCCTCGTCTTCGCTTTCGAACAGTCCGTTTTGATTCGCGTCGATGAAAACCCAGCCCGAAAGTGACGAGCCTTGGCCAGCGCTTTGCTTCGCGAGAGACTTCGATTTCCCCGGGTTGTTTTCGCGTGCTTCGACGCTGCGAACTTTGCCATACTGCACTGGACCAACTTGCGCTTGGTTCGAGTTCCCGCGTTTAGCACTCGCAGCCTCCGCGACTTCATTTCCGTTGCCTTTTCCACTCCCTTTTCCGTTGCCCTTCGCGTTGCTGTTGTTTTCCGACGAGTTCGTTTTGAAAGTGCGAATTTCGACTGCATCATCTGAATCGTTCGGCACATCGCTAACATCGGAGGCGAGGTCTGCGGCTAGCAACTCACGAGAGCTGAGAGTTTCGAAAGTGCACCGCCGCGTCTTGCGGTAATTTGCTTCTATCTTGCTGGACTCCGTTCGGCGCTCTTCCTGGCTTTCGGACCGTACCATTCGAGACGCTTGTTGCGCGTACTGCCAATTCATTAGGTGTCTCTCTAGTGTTCTTCGGGGATCAAGTTGTGCAGCTCCTGAACACTAGAATGAGATCTGCGTAAAAGACGCACGAATCAGGAGACGACTTTTCGTCACGCAGCGGAGACCAATTCACGCTGTGCGACCGAAGCACTTACGAATCTCCCGCGAGGGCAGTAAGAAGCACTTGATCGCGGCGTTTCCCCGACAGCTTGCTGCCAAAAATCGGGGCGTTATGCCGGAAACGCGGCAGTTAAAAAAACACAGCCGGTAAAACGTTTTGAGCATCCTGCGACGATGACAGGGGTTGTTCGATTCCCTAGGCTGTACGCCTTTCAGTCAATTTGTTTTTTACTCCCCACTTCCAAGCCAAATGAATTCACCACCAACAGTCGCCCTTTGCTACCCAGTTGAAGATCGACATCTACAGACCTACGCAGAGCTGCTCCCCGAATTTCGCGTCGTGAATGCTGGACAAGAAGGCATCAATGATACGCTGCCCAAAGCCGACTTCTTTGTTGGGCATGCCAAGGTACCCGTCGACTGGAATAGAGTCGTCGATGGCGGACGTTTAAAGCTGATTCAAAGTTCTGCTGCTGGACTAGACCACTGCCTAGTACCACCCGTGATTGCATCCGACATTCCTGTGTGCAGCGCGTCGGGATTGTTCGCCGATCAGGTGGCTGAACAGTGCATGAGCCTTCTTCTTGGGTTGATTCGCAGTCTCCCAGTCTTCTTCCAACAATCCCTATCCAGGGAATTTGTTCGGAGGCCCACGGATGACCTGCGAGGCAAGAGAGTCGGGATCGTCGGCTTCGGAGGAAACGGCCGGCGGATCGCGGAGACACTCGCTCCATTCAAAGTGTCCATCCAAGCAACGGACTACTACCCCGTGAACAAATCCGAGCACTTACAAGCTCTCTGGGGCCGCGAACAGCTACACCAACTGGCTGAGAACAGCGATATCCTGATCCTGGCAATTCCGCTAAACGCAGAGACCCACCATTTGATCAATGAACGGGTGCTCGAAAGAATGCCCGCCGGTAGCTATTTGATCAACGTCGCCCGCGGGCAAGTCGTCGACGAAGCGGCCCTGGTGTCAGCACTTGAGTCAAATCATTTGAAAGCCGCCGGGCTGGACGTCACGGAGGTGGAGCCACTGCCGGAAAACAGCCCACTTTGGAATCTGCCCAACGTCCTGATTAGCCCGCACGTCGGAGCACAATCCGCGCGCCGAGTTGACGACTCGACACGACTTGCCTGCATTAACCTGCGTCGTTTCCTCGACGGAAAGACGCTTTTTAACGTCGTTGACAAAAAACTGGGATTTCCACGTCCCGAGCACATGGCCTGCACTCATCCCGATTTCCTAAGTTTGACCAATTAGGATGGGGGCCCGTGAAGAGTGTTGATTCGACCAAAATTTGTTTGACGAAACCCATTTCATTGAGACCTAGCATTGCCAGCTTCCAGCCCGTTACCGACACTAGCTAGGCTCATGAGACCCATTGGCTGCGTCAAATTGGCTGCGCCAGATCAATTGGTTTTGTTAAATTCGGTACTTCGCCCGCAGAGCTTCCGTTTCGACTGTCCACGCCATGCCAAGAACAACCATGATGGATGAGGGTAAGACCCAAGCGCATGGCGAATCGGTAGTTCGCGACAAGTCGATCGAAGAACTCATCCAGCGATACAGCACGCTCAGCGAATCGCGACGTGCTCAGTGGACGACCTACCATCGCTTCGCCCGCGAACTGGGGCATGGAGGGCAGGGGACTGTCTACTTAAGTTATCGAAAAGGCGCCGACGGATTTAATCTACCCGTCGCGATGAAAGTCTTCTCTCCCGAGCGTTTCTCAGCTGCATGCGATTACGAAGAAACCATGCTGCGCGTAGCACACGTTGCGTCACGAATTGCGACCATTCAACACGACAACCTGCTTCAAGTTCAAGACTTTGTCGACCGCAACCGAATCCGAATCATGGTCATGGAGTGGATCGACGGTTTTGATCTTCGGCAAATTCTTTCCATAGATCGTCTCAAGTCCGTGCGTGCGGTAGTCACTACGAAGCGCTGGGATTACATCGACTCCGTCATTGCAACTTTCGGTACGGAACAAGTTCGCATCAAAGCTGGAGTTGCGGTAGCAATCATGCGTGAGTGCTTAGCCGCGTTGTCAGCCATGCACCGCGAAGGAATCGTGCACAGCGACATTAAGCCAGCCAACATCATGCTGAAAAAGACTGGGCACGCCAAGTTAATCGATATGGGCTCTGCATTTGAGCTCATCAATCCGCCGAACAAACGGGCTTGTACACCGGCCTATTCCGCGCCGGAAGTGCTGGAGGGCGCGTGTTGCGATCAGCGAAGCGACTTGGCTAGTCTTGGCTATGTTCTGATCGAGTTGCTTGCAGGCAGACCGTGCTTTCCGCTCGATATGGAATTCAAAACGCTATTGGAAGCCAAACGTTCTCTCGCAAATCGACTTCACGAGTTTCTTCCGCCTGAGGTCGCCTGCAACAGCCATCTCATGAATCTTTGTCGGCGGCTTATCGCAACCGATCCAGAAAAACGCTTC
This sequence comes from Pirellulaceae bacterium, assembly GCA_045105035.1. GTDB lineage: Bacteria > Planctomycetota > Planctomycetia > Pirellulales > Pirellulaceae > Aureliella. The sequence continues at coordinate 8,770 of JBGCCZ010000082.1, forward strand.
AGCAGCGCCGAAGCAGCGGAGCTTCGCGAGGGAGGAGCTGCAGAATTTCACCGCCAGCTTGTTTTCGGTGATCTCGCCAGCGAGTACGACAACGACATCCGCATTCTCTTGCACGAAATGGGCCGGATTGAGACCGTCACTCGAGGGCTGGGCGACACCGAGCACTGGAGCGAACGCTAGCTTGGAGGCGATAGACACGTCGTGTGAAACGCGTTCAAGCCCATTAACGCGCTCGTCGTTCACCGATGCTAGGTGAAGCAGAGGAGAAGGAACACGCAGTACGCAACCGAGTCACTTCGACTGTTCAACAACACAAGAAAATTGGTCTTCCATGACCAAGAGATCCTCCTTGCCACGCCGAAGCGGAGGCATGAATATCAAGTGTGTCTCAAACGAACATCCAGCCCTTGATGCGCGTTTCGCACTTCAAACGGCGATGTTCACTTTTACAGTTCTTGCCAGAATAAGATCCGCTACAGCGAGAATGATGTCCCAACGTTCGGGCGTGTGCGGCTATTGAGATGATGGCAAAAATCGAATTCGCTTTGTGCTTGTCAGGAAAAGAAATTGCGGTCGCTGCTGGCAGAGTAAGTCTTGCGAAGGTTCATCTCGACGACGGACTCGTCGATGAACGACAATCTTACTACTGCGGCTTCAACCAGAAAGTAAGTGTGCTCCACAAAGCAGAGAGACAACAAACAGAAGAGGGCGGCGTTGAATCAATCGCGTCTCTGCAACGCGACTTGCGATGAGTACGGATTGTGTAAATCTGCGTTGCAGTTGTCAAGCGCTAGAAAAAAAAAGTTTGCGGCGCGTAGTCCGTGCTGACACAATCTAAGCAGACGTGTCGCTTTGCTCGATACAAATGAAAACAATAGGTAGCGACGCTCCAACAAGAGCAACGCGCGGTGCAACACAGAGTCGGAGTAAATAGGTAAACTCCGACGTTGCAAACTTCAATTCGAACCACGAGGCAGAAGTTTGATCGCAACCCGCGTTCCGCTCGCGTTCTTTAACGATCCACGCAAGCAGGCGGCAGGCAACATCAAGTTAGCGAACTTGCGATAGCCATGACGTCGTAGAATAAGCAACGCTCGGGAGGTTCAGTCAAATCGGCGACGCTTTGCGGACTTCGAAACGAATTTACTCACTCACTGATGACCTCTAATCAACCACCTCTTCTCCTATCGAGTTGATGACTTGGAAACTGCACCTAGCGACGAACAAGACCTCCATCTCAGCAATCTGCAAGCGAGCCGCCTCGATCAAGTATTGACCGACGATGTTTGTCGGCGACTTGGTATCTTTCAGTTGCCCGCCGACTTCCGATTGAGCGTCGTGATTCCGGTCTTCAACGAAGTGAAAACGGTTGTCGACGTTGTAGCACGCGTCAAACGTACCGGCTTACCCTTGGAGATCATCCTCGTCGATGACGGAAGTACAGATGGGACGCGCGATAAACTCGCTGAGATGCCGACCTCGGACGACGTCAAAGTCATCTTTCACGAAGAGAATCGGGGCAAGGGAGCCGCTCTTCGAACCGGCTTTGCGGAAGCCACCGGGACTGCGGTTGTCGTTCAAGATGCCGACTTGGAGTACGACCCAGACGACTTTCGCTTCCTCATTCAGCCAATCATCGAGGACTTGGCGGACGTCGTCTACGGAACGCGATACGGTCACCACGACCGACCGGTTCCACCGCTATGGCACGTGATGGTCAACCGACTAATCACGCGACTAGCCAACTTGAGAACCGGACTTTATTTGAGTGACGTTGAGACGTGCTACAAAGTCATGAAACGGGAGCTCATTCAACAAATCGCTCCGGACCTTCGCGAGAATCGTTTTGGCATTGAAATCGAGTTAACCGTCAAACTCGCTCGCATGCGAGCACGATTCTACGAGCGTCCCATTCGCTACGATCGACGCGGCTTTGACGAAGGCAAGAAAATCGGGTGGCGTGATGGAGTCCGAGCCCTATATTGCATGCTGCGCTATTAGCAATTCAGCAGATCAATTTCGTTGCAGTGGACCAACTGCATCACTTTCGTAGCACGCTTGCGTTCAGCATCTTCATGCGACTGAAACGAAACTTCCCCAGTAGAGTAAGACGGGTCCAATTTTCCGGTAAGTCTGCTCTTGTGTCCATCGCCTCCCAGCACCAACCCAAAGGGATGAGCCTAGCGTGAGTTTTGACTCGTCTCCTGGGCCGCGAATCTTTCGAGAACAATCGGAAGAAGCGGACCGTCAACTCTATTCGCCCGCAATGCTCGCTGAGCTAGTAGGCGTCTCTGTCCGTACGGTGCGTCGCTGGCAACGGGCTGGTTTGATCTGTCCGGTCAGCGAGACCATGCAACTACCGCAGTTCGATTTCCCGGGTCTCACGAAGGCCAGATGCTTAGCCACGTGGATGCATGACGGCGTCTCTGTCGCTTCCATCCAGCGACAACTCGAAGCCCACCGGGAGCGGATTGGCGGGGAAGTCGCCATTGAGGATCTCCCGATCACTGCGTCCGGAGGCAGCCTTGTCCTTCGGCACGGCGATGACTTCTTGGAGGCTTCTGGCCAACTTCGTTTCGGATTTGACGGCGCAACGACCTTCGACGTCGAAGAACGCCCGCCAACAATTTGTTTTGAAGCGGCAAAACGGAATTCCGTTCAAGTCGATCCAAAAGATCCGACGCTCATCCCGCTGGAAACCATTATTGAAGAAGCCGTACAAGCGGAGGATGACGATGATTTCGAAGCCGCCATCGAGTGGTATCGCTGTGCGTTGACACGTTTTGGCTTGCAAGCTGACGTGTGTTTCCAAATCGCCGAATTACTTTATCGCATGGGAGATATCCAAGGAGCTCGTGAACGGTACTTTGTTGCTTTGGAAATCGATCCCGATATGGTCGAAGCGCGGGCCAACCTGGGCTGTGTCCTCGTCGAATGTGATCAAATCGACTTAGCCATCGCCGCCTTCGAAGGAGCCCTGGATCAATTTCCAGACTACGCTGACGTCCACTTTCATCTCGCTCGTGCCCTCGACCGACGTAGTGAATGCGGCAAAGCTGCGGTTCACTGGCAACGCTTTGTAGAACTCGCACCCTCGAGCCCTTGGGCCGAAGAAGCTCACGCCCGCCTCCGCGAACACATCCCTCTCGAGTTCTAAGCTCCCCGCGCATCAACAACGCACATTCGGCGAAGCCCAGCAAAACCGAGCGGAACTCAATTTCCAGGTTCGGATTCACCAAGCCATGTCATCTCGCAAGACGGTTGGAATCTACCTAGCTGACTACCCCAACAGGAAGTTTAAGCTCCGACGCTACTTGCAGAAGACGCATACAGGGCTAATCAGTTTTTGAAGCTACGCAAAGTATTCAGTTCGGATCTCCGAGCCGAGAATAGCCTGCGTTCCGGCTCGGACAGCCGGGCAACTATCCTGCCCAAACTGAAAAAGTGACTTGCCCTGAAGACGCACATGCGCGGAGAGATAGACGAACGTTATTTCATTACAATGGCCGAATGAGTGACATCACCAAAATCCTATCGGCCATCGACCGCGGCGATCAAAATGCGACAGACAAACTACTTCCCCTGGTCTATCAGGAATTGCGGAGGCTAGCCGCTGCGAAGCTGTCCAAGGAGAAGCCCGGCCAGACGCTGCAGCCCACGAGGCTGGTCCACGAGGCGTACGTGCGACTGGTCGATGTGGATCAGCCGCAACAGTGGAATGGACGAGGCCACTTCTTCGGAGCCGCCGCTGAAGCCATGCGACGAATTCTGATCGAGAAAGCTCGACAAAAGCAGAGTCAAAAAGCGTGGCGGCCATTTGCAGCGGGTCGACCTGGACGTTGCCAGCCCTGCGATCGATGCCCCCGCGGCGGATTTGCTGGCGTTGGATGAAGCCTTGCCCCGGTTTGAACAGCAATGGCCCGACAAGGCGAAGCTGGTGAAATTGAAGTACTTTGCCGGCCTGACGATTCCAGAAGCGCCGGAGGCATTGAGCGTCTCAACGGCGACCGCTGAGCGGTATTGGAAGTTCGCCCGAGCTTGGTTGCATTCGCAATTACAGTAGCTCGCCGACGCGAAAGTATTTGCGATTTTCGCCTCGGAGAGGCGAGCTACTTTTTTTTGCAAGAAAACATGATGGGATGATCGGCTGCTTTTCGCACTGACCTGCAACACGAATCATTCAATTCCGTCAACTAAGCGATCGGAAGACCTATGTCCGACAACAAACCGAATCTAGATTCGCTCTTTCTGGCTGCCTCCGAGATCGAATCAAAGGCTGGGCGCGATGCTTTCCTGGCGGACGCCTGTGGTGACGATCTCGATCTTCGCCAGCAGATTGAGCAATTGCTCCAGTCGGATCAACATGCCGGCAGCTTCCTCGAAAAGGCCGCTCCTGGTCTTGAAGCGACGATCGCGCCGGACGCTACCGGCGAAAATCGTTCCGCCTCGATGAATGCTGGACTTTCGACGGCGTTTTCGGTCAGCGACGCAGTTGTGATTGGCGATGCGAACCACAGTGTGCTGAAGATGTTGGGGAACACACTGGACGAAGTGCCTCGTGTCTCACTCAGGGAATCCCAAGCCGAAAGCGATGATCCAATCGCTAGACCGAATTCGCCTGAAGTCCCGCAGAGTGATTCCGATAGCCG
>JBGCCZ010000083.1:0-3595 GCA_045105035.1 Pirellulaceae bacterium
CGTTTGGCGACGTGGGCTGGCCTTAGTAGAATCTCTCGTGGTTCAGACGTCGCTCGTTTCCATTGCGTCAGTGCGGGAAGGACCTTCCGCTGGTCAACTCAGGCTCTCCCAATGTCAAACGTATCCATAGTCAAACGTATCGAAGTGCTCGTTCAACAGCTTGAGAATGGCGATATTACCTGCCAGGATTTCGCTGCGCAATTCTCTGCTCACTTTCCTGCCCTCGACAACATGGAATATCCCAACATCAAAGCAGCACAGATGGCATCGATGGATTTCGAGATAGTTGGTGAGTTCAATCAGGAGACTTTTTCCGAGATCAACACGGTTTCTGATGTCGTCAATTGGGTGCGCAACTGGCTTTCTTGCGTGCCAACTTAGTCGTGATCTCGCCCAGGGTCCGCTCGTTTTCTCTATGGCTCGTGGTTCGGTTTGCTTCTCGGCGTCACACTCGTTCACGCGCCTATTCAGTAGTTCTCCGAGTGATTCACTTGCCGCGACGTTCGCTACAGGACCAAGTCGAATGATCAGCTTGGATCGCGCGAGAATCGGCCATATCTACAGGCTTACCGAACCGTGTTGGCGTACAATAGCGCCGGTTCCGAATTATGAAACCCAAGGGGCTGACGAGCGCGTCCTGGGATACGAGGTCCGCCTGAATCGAATTCCTGTACTAGCAACTGCTCCGGACGAATACAGCTCTTAAGCCAACCAAGGAGTACCCATCCGGATGCATCGCAATCTGCGTTTTTCAGTCAGTCTGTTGCTTGGCAGCATTCAGTTCTTTTTCTCCCAATATTTGGTCCATGCAGAATCCGCTGCGCAGACATCTCGGCCGCATATCGTCGTATTTCTCGCAGACGACTTAGGATGGGGCGATGTGGGCTACCACGGCAGCCCGATCAAGACACCTCACATCGATGCGCTGGCGGCGGCGGGCACTCGATTGAATCGCTTCTATGTGATGCCAGTATGCTCTCCAACGCGCGGAGCGTTGCTCACCGGGCGACACCCGATCCGTTTGGGTTTGCAATGCGGTGTCGTTCGACCTTGGGCATCTCACGGTCTGCCGACTGACGAACGCACTTTGCCGCAAGCGCTCCGCAATGTCGGCTACAAAACGGCCATCATTGGCAAATGGCATTTAGGGCACAACGATCCCGCTTTTCTGCCAACCCAACGAGGTTTCGATCATCAATACGGTCACTACAACGGAGCGCTGGACTATTTCACGCACATTCGAGACGGTGGGCATGACTGGCACCGCAATGACCGACGCAACAATGACGAAGGCTACACAACAGAGTTGATTGCAGACGAAGCGGTGCGGGTCATCCAACAGCACGACCCAGACGAACCGCTATTTCTGTACGTCCCGTTCAACGCACCGCATACACCCAACCAGGCACCGCAAAACTACATTGAGCAGTACCCCGAGATCAAGCAGCAGAAACGCCGTATCTATGCAGGCATGGTAGCGTGCATGGACAACGCAATTGGTCAAATCATGAAGCAGTTGGACGACAGTGGTTTCGCTGCTGAAGAAACGCTGGTCCTTTTCACCAGTGACAACGGAGGCATCCGTCAATTCGGCTCAGTCGGACCATGGAGAGGCCAGAAAGGGAAGCTCTACGAGGGCGGAGTTCGATCGCCTACCGTTGCCGTTTGGCAAGGACAACTGGCGGCGGGACACCAAGTCGACGAGCCGCTGCACATTGTCGATCTATACCCGACGCTGCTGAGAATCGCCGGTGCTGATTTGGAACAAGACAAAGAACTCGATGGGATCAATGCCTGGCCAACGATCGCCGACGGAAAGCCATCTCCGCACGACACGATCCTGCTCAACAACACTCCATTCACGGCAGCCATTTTGGAAGGCGACTGGAAACTGGTTCGCAATGGGCAAATCGCTGCCAACCAGACACAAGCTCCCTCCGGCGACACTTGGGAGCTCTTTAACTTGGCCACGGATCCCACTGAGAGCGAAAATTTGTATTCCAAGCGTCCCGGAATCGCAGCACGCCTTCAGAGCGCTTTGGACGGCTACGCAAGCCAAGCCGTCGAGCCCAACATTCCACCGAATCGTGCGCCTGCCCAATTCAAATCCCCAGCCGTATGGGGCGAACCCGAATAGCCAGGGCTTATCAGAGTTTCAAGCTACACAAAGTAGCTCGGATCTCCGAGCCCAGAATCTACTGCGTCCCGGCTGGGGCAGCCGGGCTACGATCTTGTCCAAATTGAAATAGTGATTGGCACTTTCCTGAATCGTCCTTTCCTGAATCGTCCTCTGGCTTCCCGCGAAATCCGGGAAGTGTTAAACTTTTCGCATGGAAGTCATCGCATTGCAATCAGGAAGTAATGGCAACTGCGTGTATGTGCGCAGTGGATCAACGAGTCTTCTTTTTGATGCCGGGATCAGCGGTCGCAAGGCGCAAACTCGACTGGCGTCCTGCGGCTACGACATCCGTGATTGCGACGCCGTGGTCGTCTCGCATGAACATAGCGATCACATTTGCGGCTTGGGTGTGATCCAACGCAAGTTTGGATTGCCAATCTACGCAACTCAGCGGACTTGGAACGCCGTTCGCGCAAAGCCCTCAATCGGCTCACTCAGCGACTCACGCCATTTCGAAGCCGGCGGATGCTTCCAAATTGGCTCCCTGCGTATTGAGTCGCTAAGAACACCTCACGATGCGGTCGAAGGTGTTTGCTTCATCGTTGAAGATATTGAGGAGGGACAACGCTTCGGAATCTTCACCGATCTGGGGCACGCTTTCAGCGGGTTAGAACAAGCCCTTCAAGGACTTGATGCCGTACTGGTCGAAAGCAACTACGACGAAGCGATGTTGCAGAATGGTCCCTATCCGCAGCGATTAAAAAACCGCATCGCTGGTCGGCGCGGTCACATCTCCAACGACGACGCAGCAAGGTTGCTGGACGTCTGTCAGGCTGGCCAACTTCAGTGGGCGTGCCTCGGTCACCTCTCCGGCGAAAACAACTCACCCGAAGTCGCCTTGGAAACCCACCATCGTCGCCACGCCGATCGGTTCCCAATCTTCTGCGCCGATCGTGAAGGCGCTGTTCAATTGCCGACCATAGATGCCCCCAAATTCGTGCTCCAAGCGTAACACCTATTGAGCATTGAAATCACGAGAGCATTCAAATCACGACGAACGCTCGTGTTCCATTTGCCAGCCAGGAAGCGTCACTGATTCTTGAGGCTCGACCAGTTTGCCGTAGAGTTCCGGTCGGCGAGCCAGGCGATAGCGGCGGCCGGACGCTTGCTCCAGTTTCTCTGGCGTTAGCAGCCCGACGACGACTTCATCTCCCAGCATTTGGCTTTCGGCCAACACTTCACCGAACGGATCCAAGATCATCGACAGGCCAGGCTTGATCGTGTTGTAGTCTCGACCAATGGGATTCGAAAAGACCGCATAAACACCATTCTCAAACGCGCGAGCGGGCAACCAACGCATCAACCATTCTCGCCCCTTGGGTCCATTAAACTCCTGTCGCAACGCAACTGGATCTCGCTCCCGGTTCTCCCACAACGCGGCATCCACTGAACCACGACCGGGCATCACCGAAGGCA
>JBGCCZ010000084.1:0-3653 GCA_045105035.1 Pirellulaceae bacterium
GAACGTCGGCGATAAGCGAGTCGCCGTGGTTGATTCAGGATGTAAAGTCGGATGAACTCGGCGACTTCGTTTGATCGCATGGTTCGTCGACTTTCCGTCTTATAACCTAAAGCCTACCGGACGATTTCCAAGCCACCGGCATAATCTGAGTTCCCCTCAACACCAAAATAGAATGTCAGGAAAAAGAACAGACCGAAGCAAAAGAAGAGACACCCAGCAAACAGTAGCGACAGGGAGGAGCTGAAAACTCCCATCACAATATAGGACTCGGAAGGATCAGATTCATTGTATCTTGCTCGAACAACAGAGCATTCGTCGATTCTCTTGAAGAGCTCACGGTGCCCCTTGAAACCAGATGCAGTATACCCTGGAAGGATCTTGTCGTTCACATACTCGATTCCATCAACTGCGTAATCGTATCTCACGACAACCTCGTAAGATTCGCTGCCTTCATCTTTGGATGTGACCAACTCGCTGTGCTGGATTGTCGCGTCCACCATCGGCCATTTCTCTATCGCTCTCGCTTTCATGATTCCCATGAGCGTGTATAGCACCATACACCCGCCCAATAGCATGAAAAGCGAGAAGAATACGAAAAGGAGCCAAACTGCTTTCATTGCGAAAGTTTCAAATCGAAGTGTCGACGAACGTAAATTCTGTCGTTGTCGAGATAAATCTTCCCGACGTCTATTGGGCATCCTAACGCTCGAGCGGTAGCTTTTCAATATATTTCCAGGTTTTCGTGTAAGGCGGTTGTTTTCTATCCGTCATCTAGCTGAAGGCCTGTAAAGCACGTTTTCTCATTCTCTTGGGATTCTACGCTTTCTAACTAAGACGAATGCGAACATCAGCGCAGGGCTAGATCATCGTGGTTTTTGATTCTCGGTTGCAATTGGCTTTTAGTTTTTAGGTGGAACGCAGTGATGGATCGAGCAGGGGATGGCGTTGGGAATAGCGGTGAAAGGTTGATCGATTCAGTTCGGCGGCAAATACGGACATTGCAGTTGGCATTTTCGACTGAGAAGGCCTACGTCGAGTGGATTGAACGCTTCTTGCGATTTCACCGCGACCGCAGCGGTAGTTGGGTGCATCCGAATGATCTTTCGAGTCGCGGCGTGAACACTTTCTTGAGCTACCTCGCAAATGAGCGAAAGGTGAGTGCGAGTACTCAGAACCAGGCACTAGCGGCCTTATTGTTCTTGTACACGAAGGTGCTGGATTCTCCGCTAAATTTCGATGCGGAGCGGGCGAAGTCTAAGAAGAAGATGCCGGTCGTGCTGTCGAAGAAGGAGGTTCGGCTGTTGTTCAAGTCGATGGAGGACAACTTCTATAGGACGATGGCTTGCTTGCTCTACGGCGCGGGGTTGAGGCTGAAGGAGTGTTGCCGATTGCGTGTCAAGGAAGTCGACTTGGAGCGGTCGCAGTTGCTGATTATCAACGCAAAGGGCGGCAAGGATCGCTATGTGCCGTTACCGGCGACGTTACTGGACCGGATGGCGCGACAGATCTCGCTTGCCGAGCGTTTGCATCAACAGGACTTAGAGGCGGGTGCCGGATGGGCCAGCATGCCGTACGCTCTCGCTGCGAAGTACCCGGGGTTCGGAAATCAGTTGGCGTGGCAATATGTGTTTCCGAGTCCTAGAGTTGGTTATGATCCGCGGCCACCGCAAGAGCAGGAGCGTGAATTGCCGTCGGCACCTAGCAGAGTCCGCCGTCACCATATCCACGACGATGCGGTTCGGAAGGCGGTGAGAAAAGGGATGTTGCGAGCAGGAATTCGCAAGCATGCAACATGCCATTCACTTCGCCATAGTTTCGCGACACATCTGTTGGAGGATGGTAAGGACATTCGAACGATTCAGGAGTTGTTGGGGCATTCAGACGTGGCAACGACGATGATCTACACTCATGTCGCGAAGTTAGGGCCGCAGGGGGTGCGAAGTCCATTGGATGATCTGTAGTTGGGAATGTGAGTTTGGTTCGAATTGCAAGAGAACCAGAGTGCGTGCTTGGGGAAGCTGCGGCCCCACCCGGGCGTGGGCGCCCGACCTCCCCAGAATTCCTCGTGGGACTCGGAAAGGGGAGGTGACGTTGAGCTGGTAAGAGGGCGATTTAGCGGGAGGAGAACTCGCGACGCAGGATAAGAAGGCGGGTCGTTCGTGCGTTAGTGCTCCGTCAGAATGAAGTGTGGCGTTCAGTGACCGGGCTGGGGCGCTAGGGCTATGGGCTAAGTTTGTTTAGCTTCCGGGCAACGCGGGTAAAGGGTTGAATGCTGCATGAGCTGCGGCCCCACCCGTGCGTGGGCGCCCGACCTCCGCAGAATTCCTCGTGGGACTCGGAAAGGGGAGGTGACGTTGAGCTGACATCAAGTAGATTTGCGGCAAGTTCGTTCTGGTGGGTCGGGCGAGTGGACTTCCCTGTTCATAGGTTCTTCAGCTGGCGTGTGAGGCGAAGCGATCGAATGAGTTGTATGGTTGGGCTGAGCAGTGAGTGGAGGACGACGGTCAATTCGGGTTACCAGTACTGCTCGCAGGTTGAGGAGTGTTGGGCGGGGCGGCAGCTATTGGACTATCTTGCTTCAAAGTTCCCGCATTCAAGTCGTCGCTGTTGGGAGGATCGAATCAATCGCGGTGAGGTACGGATCGACGATCAAGAGATGGAGGCCTGCCGACCAGTGAAGGCGGGCTCTAGTGTCGTTTGGAGTCGCCCGCCTTGGATTGAAGCAGCGACACCGCAGGACTTCGCTGTTCTTTACGAGGATGAAGATTGTCTGGCGGTTCAAAAGCCGAGCGGATTGCCGACGATTCCCGGTGGTGGTTTCTTGGATAATACGCTGCTCAGTTTTGTTCGCAGAAATTACCGCGGCGCGACTCCGGTCCATCGCTTGGGACGGGCGACGTCCGGTATTGTGCTTTTTGCGTTGAACTCCTACGCGCGGAGTCGGCTGTCGGCACAATGGCCCACGATCCGAAAATCGTACCGTGCGTTAGCTGATGGCGTTGCCAGGAATTCCTTCTACGAAATCACCACTCGGATCGGTCCGATCAAGCATCCGCGACTTGGCAGTATCTATGGCGCCGCGGCGGATGGGAAGCGGTCGAAGAGTCTGGCAACGGCGGTTGAGATTAGGGACGACGCGACGCTGTTCGAAGTGGATTTACTGACGGGGCGACCTCATCAAATCCGCATTCACCTTGCTTCTATGGGAATGCCGCTCGTTGGCGACCCGGTGTACGCGGCCTTCGGGGGACTTAAGGACAATGCCGGATTGCCAGGCGATTCCGGTTATCACTTGCACGCACATCGCCTACGCTTCCTTTCGCCCACGGCGGGCAAGTCGATTCAACTCGCGTGTTTTCCGCCTGAGGAGTTGTTGGTTCAGGCTTAGTGTGGATTGCGTAGGCCCCACCCGGGCGTGGGCGCCCGACCTTGTATGGTTGTTTCTGAACCATCAGGTGTTCCAATGAATCTTGCCAGTGCTTTGAGTTCTGAGCGTAGCGAAGAGCTCAAAACACTGGCGGCTGACGGTAGATCGACCGACCTTAGTTCCGCAAATAGCGAGAACGTCGGGGAGCTGGATCGCCGTCAGTTTTTGGACAAAAGCCCGAACAGCCGCCAGAGCCGTCTTCGCATGAGCTCGCATCCGCAAGGAA
>JBGCCZ010000085.1:0-2630 GCA_045105035.1 Pirellulaceae bacterium
CTCGGGTGCAAATTCCTGCGAACCACCGAATGCAACCGAGTTGTTGTACGCACAAGAACGGCAGCAAAAGGAAAACGAATCGCTTCAATCTCAGCTCACCAAGATGGAAGGCGACATTTACCGCATGCGAGGCCATCTAGAAAAGGAGTCCGAGCGAGTTGCCCAAGCCAACGAAGCCGCCCGCACCAAGATCCAAAACAAGCTGGTGCGAGGCGTCGGAGAATTCTGCCATCATGGGGCGCGGGAGCCGCATGAGATCGCCCGCTCTCGCTCGCGCGGCCGCAAACTGCGTTTCCGAGTCCGGGCCAAAGTTCAGCAAGCCTTCTCTGTGTGAGCGATTTGTTCGGATACTGCCTACACTCGGCGTGTAAGAGACCAGGATAAGCGTTCTATGCTCAAGAGAGACGCGTCCCCACTTCACCTCTCCGCGTAGACTCGTGCAAGCGGCCCCCCATCACATGATCCTGCCCAGCCGAGCCAACGAATCTGCTCAGCATTTGGCAATTTCCAGCCAGACACTACCGCTATCGACGCCTTCCAAGACGGCCGCCTGTTGCCGCGAGAAGCGGCGAGTTCCCACCGGCAAGCAATCCCTACAAAACCCGCATGCACCGCAAAATACCCGCACCACCTCTTGAGAGGGGTTGCACCAGGTAATTCCCGTGCCAAAATACCCGACTTTCAGGTGGAACCCTCCCCCTGCCCCCGGAAGCATATCCGCGCACGGAAACTCGAGAAATGTCCCCAACTGCGGAAGAAATTGGATTCCATTGCTCGAAGCAGTTCATTCCGATCATGCAACACCTCAATGCTGCGCTCTTGGTTAGCACCTACAAGCTGGGGAAAGTTGCGATTATTCAAACTGATGGCGCCGAACTACTCGTAGATTTCAAGTCTTTCGAACAGGCGATGGGAGTTGCAGCCTCGCGAAATCGCCTAGCCGTAGGAACGCGGCGAAGTATTTGGACCTTGAACGCAGAACGAAATCCCAACATTCCAAACCGATTCAGCAAGCCAACCAACACGGCGTACATTGCGCGACAGAATCACATTACCGGAAACATTGCGGTCCACGATCTCGCGTGGGAAGGAGATCGTCTGTGGCTGGTGAACACGTTGTTCTCGTGTATCTGTACATTGGACAATCAACACAACTTCGTGCCCACCTGGAAGCCCGATTGCATTTCTGAGCTTGCCCCGCAAGACCGTTGTCATCTCAACGGTCTTGCCGTAGACAGCACCGGCCCTCGATACGTCTCGTTGCTGGCAAAGACCAATAAGCCAGAGGGCTGGAGAGATCACAAGGTCGATGGCGGATGCATAGTCGATGTCCGTTCTGGAGAGGACGTTGCATCCGGCTTATGCATGCCCCATTCTCCTCGATTATATCGGGAGAAGCTCTACTTTCTCAATTCTGGCCATGGTTCTTTGGTTCAGCTCTCCGAGGATGGCAAGCCCGAAGAAATTGACCGTGTGCCTGGTTACACACGAGGACTCAGCTTTGCTGGGCAATTCGCTTTCGTAGGAATGTCGCAGATTCGGGAATCAAATGTCTTCGGCGGCCTGCCAATAGGCGAAAAACCGGAACAGCTGCGATGCGGAATCGCAGTCGTCGACTTGAGCACAGGCAAATCGGTTGCTTGGTTTGAATTCAAGAATGGTGTCGAAGAGATCTTTGCCGTCGAAGTAATACCCAACTCGTTTCCTGCCCTATTGCATAACCATACGCTGGAGGGAGATGACAAGGAGCTGTGGATCATACCGCAGCTCAACGAACCTTAAGGTTCTGCTCCCATTGAGCTCACAAGCCCGGCCCCTCCCCTAAATCAGTCATCGCCTCCGCTGGCCACCCACCTAAACTGCCCAACCAAGAGATTCACCATGAGATGGTTCAATAAAGAAAGTCGTAAACTTCGAACCCGTGCACAGCGTAAGCGTTACTTTGAACGTTTAGAAGATCGGAGGCTCTTAGCAGCAGACCTACTCGTAGACATCGACACCAGCGATTCCGCCATCACGCCAGATGAAGGCGTCGTAGTCAGCGACATCGCCTACTTCCCTTACACCGACGAAGCCGGCACAGAACTGTGGCGAAGCGACGGGACTACGGCAGGGACGTTTCGACTTGCGGACATCAGCCCCGGTGGGAACTACAATTCGTCCTACCCAAGAGGTTTTCTGGCGTTCGATTCTGGTTTCGTTTTCGATGCCGACGATGCTTCTGGATCGGGACTGTGGTACTCAGACGGCACTTCGGCCGGGACCATCAAGCTTGCCGACAATGAGCTATTTCTCGGCGCAACCGAAAAGGCCGTGGTGGGCAGCGAGCTGTTCTTCACCAAGTACGACGGCAGCGATGGAGACTACGAACTTTGGAAGACAGACGGAACGGTCGGTGGAACTGTCATTGTCAAGAATGATCTATTCAGCTCTCCCCAGCAGCTTACAGGTACAAATACGGCACTGTTCTTCACCTACTATGATTTCGGCCTCGGAAACGAGCTCTGGACTAGTAACGGCACCTCTGCGGGAACGTTCTTGCTGAAGGACATCACGCAGGACAATGGCTACACAACGAGCTCAGATCCTGAAGCCTTGGTCGCTGTCGGAAACAAGCTCTTCTTCACTGC
>JBGCCZ010000086.1:0-17109 GCA_045105035.1 Pirellulaceae bacterium
TCGGACTTCGATCCTGCGTTATCTCGCTGGGCCGTCGACACGAACGACATGCCTGACACCGAACTACGATTCGAAAGCCGCCAAAAGATCGGTCAACCGTTGGACTCGCGCACTTTGCAGTATGACCTCGGGGCGGCGGCGGGCACGAAGCCTACTGGCCATACGTTCTTGTCTGTCATGACCAACGATCCTCAAATCACCCAGCCTGATGGATCGATCACGGAATCCGTTCTGGCAGTTCAGATGGATGGAGACGATCCAAGCAAGGCTACAGTGCGCCCGACTGGCGCGGACGGCACCAACACATTCAGTACTTTTGGATTCTTAAATTCTGCTTTCCAGCTTTCGGGTAACGCTGCCGCCCCAGCGGTACCAGCGGCTTACACGGGAGCACCAGCAGATCCAGATCCTACGGATGGGCTTCCGGCAAACGCTCGCAATTGGCGGCCCGATTCGATGTTCTGGCCAAACCGCAGTTTCGTGAACAACCTTGAGCTGATATTGGTGCCATTGAGTGCACCTGGACAGCTTAACCAGGAGTTCTCAGCGACGATTGCTGCTGGAACTGAGTCGCCCTATGCGTCAGCCTATCGCACTGAAGATGCGAGTTGGATGGACCAGGATGCGAGAACGCCAACGAAACCGATCTCGCCCGCACCGCTGAACGCGACGGGCCGGGCGAATGATACAGCTCGCGTCGACAGCTCGACCTCAGCAGTAATCGAATTCGCCTCGGTCACTCCGTATTCGTACCTTTTCAATTTCCTGCAAGAAGGCCCAGAGCTGGACGTGGACGGATTGAGTCCCATTTCCGTTGCGGCCCACCAACGTTTTGCCAAGTCGGCACCGTTGACCACGCTACTTGACCTGCTGGAAACGCCCTCTCCTTGGGTTGACGCTTACCGAACGGAAACGCCTTCTAGCCTGGCTTGGCAATCTCCGACAAGTCTCGAACTAGCGTCTGCAAACATCATCTTCGGTCCGTACCGAGCACCTTACAACCAGATTCCGCGGCAGGTTGAACCCGGCCGAGTGAATTTGAACACGATGCAAAGCACCAATGTGCTGCATGGTCTCCTTGCCAATGTATTACCTCCGACGGACCGTGATTTCGATGCCGATGGAACAATGGATCCGACTGATATTGACCACAACGGGGATGGCATTTCCGACATCGGGCAACGAACTAATCTAGTGACGCGACCTGCCGTAGACACAGTTGCGAACGCTTTGAGCTCAAGTCGCCAAGGTTACACCCAGGCATTAGGAAGCTACAGTGGTTTCTACACGCCGCCAGCGTCCGCTGCAGGAGTCTTTAATCCCAACTTCCCAACGCGTTTCGCAAGTCCCTTCAAACCGGCTTCCGAAGCTGGAATGGTACCGAAGACGCGCAATACGTATGCAGGCATAACAACAGATGAAGATCAACTGTTGGCACGCGAAGCAAACGAGAAGGGAGTCTTGGATCTCTACGCTCGAAACAATCCAGTCCACACGGGCTTGCTCCGAGGCATCCCCACTCCAGCAACAGTCGCTGACATCGATGGAGACTCAGTGCCGGATTCCGCAGGAGTGAACAAGTTTGGTCAGGTACCCGCTTTGATCGCTGACCGTACGCAGCGGAATCCGTTTACGGACTTCTATCCGATTACGCGGTTGAAGAACCTGACCACGGAACGCTCGAACGTGTTTGCTGTGTACATGACGATGGCGTTCTTCGAGTACGACCCGGCCACGAACAGTGTAGGTGCTGAGTATGGCGCTGACCGTGGTGAAGGAGAACGTTACAAAGCGTTCTACATCATCGATCGTTCTCGACCGGTCGGCTACCAAACGGGTCAGGACAACAACGTCGAGGAAACAATCTTGCTGAGACGTTACCTCAACACCGATGACTAGGCTGCGTCTTTGGCCGAACCAAGACGACCCTACCCGGGCGTGCGCGCCCGACCTTCCCAGGGGGAAGGTGACAGGGGGTTAAAGTCTCAGGAAAGCAGCGAAACTGGAATCACGAAAGCCGTTACCTCCCCTCCGGGGAGGTGGCGAGCGCTCGAGCCGGTGGGGCTTCCACGAGCTTTAGCCCAAGTTCAATTGGTTGTTTGGATCGTGGCGAAAGAAGCGTTCAACGGAAGCGCTTTCGATATTTGACGAATCGGCCGGATTCCAATTGGGTTGATAGTCTTTGTCGATCAAGACGGCTCGGATACCTTCACGAAAGTCCGGATGCAACGTGAGCGACTGACTCAGCCGGTACTCCATATGCAAGCAAGCAGCCAAGTCCAGGTGGCGGCTGCGCCGGAGCGCCTCGAGGGTCACTCGCAGACTAGTCGGTGCTCGCTGGCCGAGCTGTTCCAACAACCGCTTCGCCAACTCAGTCACTTGATCGGCGGCTGAACGACCAAGTTCGACGGACTCATGCGGAGCGGTCCCTTCTGCAAGTTGTTCGAGTGATTCAAAAGTGGTAGACAGCTTCCACTGCCCGAAACACCGCTTGGCAATTCCGTCTAGGGCCGCGAAACTTGCCTCGCTAGTCCCCATCTCGCTGGCACTCGGCCCCAAGGCCTCTTCGCCCGCGAGCCACTGCTTAAGCTTGAGTGCACTGAATCCCGCAGACTCTGCTGCCTGCAGCAAGCGGGCCTCATCCAACTCCGCAACGAAGTAACTGGCCACACCCGCAGCCTTCGCCTCAGCACCGCTGAGCGTCCAGCCAGTTAGCCCTAACAGCGTTCCCAAGGGGCCGAGCCTGGACAAGAAGTAAGTGCCGCCGACATCGGGGAAAAAGCCAATAGCAGTTTCCGGCATCGCCCATTTTGTTCGGTTCGTGGCGATGGCAACGTCTCCGTGCAAAGAGACTCCAACTCCGCCCCCCATCGTGATCCCATCCATCAATGCGAAATAGGGCTTCGGGTAGGTCGCAATCTGGTAGTTCAACGCATACTCTTCTCGAAACATATCGACCCCCAGAGTACCCGGTTCGCCGTATTGGTCTTCCCCAATGGCCAGAGCAACACTCTTCACGTCACCGCCCGCACAAAACGCCTTCTCGCCAGCCCCCGTGACGAGCACCATATGAACTGCCGGATCGCTCGCCCAGTCCTGTAGCTGCGCGGTGAGCAAACGGACCATCTCCAAGTTAATGGCGTTCAAGGCCTTTGGACGATTGAGTCGAATGTGGCCCAGCTCGCCCAGACGTTGAGCTTGCACGGGCGCTGAATCTGAAGTTGTCATAGTCTTATTTCCGGACGATTCAGTGACTAACGACGGGACTGTTTTTCGTACAGTCGTGGAGCCAGAGAGTTCAACTGGTTCTGAAAATGCGATAACCTTCGAAGACTCGACTCGTGCAACCGTTTGCAAGACTCACCCTCTGCCACCCATACCGACCACCGACATGCCACGCGTTACCACCACTTACGACGAAGTCCACGAACTCCCAAGCTACTTCGACGCAACGATCACCAAGGACCACTTGGATGCGATGGGACACATGAACGTCATGTGGTACACGCACTTTTTTAGCCAAGGCATGGGCGGTCTTTTCGCACAAGTCGGGCTGGACTGGGACACCGTGCTCCAGCATCAGCGTGGAACGTTTGCCCTCGAAGGCCACACGCATTATCTATCTGAGTGTCGTGAGCATGATGCAGTTCAAGTCTTCGCTCGGGTCGTTGGGCGATCCGAGAAGCGTTATCACGTCGTGCAGTATATTACCAACGAGACGAAACGTTCAGTGGCCGCGGCTTTGGAGTTGGTCGGGGCCCACGTGGACTTGTCGATTCGCCGAATGGCCCCCATGCCCTCTGATGTGGCCAGTGCGTTTGACCGTTTGATCGAAGCGCATGCAAAACTCGATTGGCCAGCCCCTTTGAGCGGGATCATGGCACCGTGAAGAGGCTGGCAAGTTGCCAATTGGGTAGACGCGTTAGCGAATTGGACTCCATCGTCACATCGAATGGGGAATCTGGAAACGCAGAGAAGCCCCTACCCGGGCGTGGGCGCCCGACCTTCCCGGAGGGAAGGTGACAGTGCGTAGGCGGAGCTCAAAATCGTTACCTCCCCTTAGGGGAGGTGGCGAGCGCTCGAGCCGGTGGGGCTCATTTTTGGCCAGACTCGCGCGCTTCCAACATGGCTTCGCGGCGGGCCTTGAACTCATGCGAAATCTGAATTGCACGCTCCTGGTCGGCCTCGCCATAGTCCCAGAACTCTTGCACGACGGCTTCGCAAGCGGCATGATGCGATCCATCATCGCCGACTTGCAATCTCAACTCCGCGAACTGCGCCTTCAGCTTCTCACGGAGCTCTCGATACTCCAGAGCATCGTAGACGTTGTTTAGCTCCTGCGGATCTTTCGTCAGATCGTAGAGCTCCCATCCGGCAGGCGTGAGATTCTCGCCAGCGTAATTCGCGCCGTAGAAGTAGATCAACTTGTAGTCCTTTGTCCGCATGGCCATCTCGCCGGGATTGTCATGATGGGCCATGTGCATCCAGTAGCGGTAGTAGGCAGCTTGCTTCCAATCACTCGGTTCCTGCCCTGATTCACAGAGTGAACGGAACGATCGGCCTTGGACGGAACTGGGAATTTCCGCTCCAGCGAAATCTAAGAGCATCGCTGGATAGTCGACGTTTTCGACAATCGCATTCGTGCGTGTTCCAGCCGGAACGGCTTTCGGATAGTGCACGATAAAGGGCATGCGTTGCGAAGGGTCGTAGGCCCAACGCTTGTCTTGAAAATCGTTTTCGCCCAACCAAAATCCTTGATCGCCCGTGTATACAATCAGCGTGCTATCGAAGAGATCCTTTTCCTTTAAGTAGTCAAAGACTCGTTTCAAATTGTCATCCACGCCCTTTACGCATCGCAAGTATTTCTTGAGATACGCCTGGTATGCCAAACGAGTTGTTTCCACTTCGCTCATTTTCTTCGGATCGTAGCCAGGCGGGAATTCCTCTGGAAACCGCTCGTACAAATCGACTGCATAGGACCGCCGCGGATTCCGCGAGCCAATCGATGTTCCAATGTGAGTCACCAACTCGTTGTTGTGTCCACGCGTCCCCATGGAACCCCATGACTCGGGAACGTCATACAGCGTGGACGGCTCCGGAATGGTCACGTCGGCCAAATACGATTGGTAACGCGGCGCATTTTCGAAGAAGTCATGCGGCGCTTTGTAGTGATGCGAGATGAAGAACGGCTTATCCGGATCCCTCTCTTCTTCGAACCAATCCAAGAGCGAGTCGGTGATGGCATCCGTCGAATGCTGGTCTTGATGCTCGACCGTATTCTTCGGCCACGCCTTCTCGCCTTGAACCCGAAACACCGGATCGTAATATTTCCCTTGTCCTGGCAACACCTTGTAGAAGTCGTAATTCGGCTCCTCCTTCAAATGCCACTTGCCAATCATCGCGGTCTGGTAGCCAGCCGAGCGCATTTGCATCGGCAGCATTTGATTCTCAGGAGTAATGCGACCGCCAAGATCGAATACACCATTCACGTGGTTGTATTGCCCCGTGATGATGCAAGCTCGGGACGGAGTGCAAATACCATTGGTACAAAACGCGTTTTCAAAGACCATGCCACCGCGGGCTAGCTCGTCCAAGTTGGGCGTAACGTTGAGAGACTTCAGCACCGTTGCGTAGGCTCCGACAGCTTGAGCCGTGTGATCATCAGACATGATGAACAGAATGTTCGGCCGCTCGTCGGCTCCCGCACTCTTGCAGCAGAGGACTAGCAAGAGCAAGACGAGAGCGGTCGGCGGGCAGAAGACGGACTGACACCAATGTTGGGAGCGTCGACCTGTGGCTTGGCGCGGCACGCTGGTTCTCCTTTGAAGTGGACGGGCAGGGGAGGGGGGAAAGTCGCCATTGTAACGTGCAGGATCGTCGACTTGCCTCGCTCACTATCGATCTTGCGAGACAAGCGAAGTCCTACTGCGCTGCGGCTGGCTTCGCCGATCGTGCGTGATCGATATAGGCCAACAAATCCGACATTTGGCTCGATGACAAGGCCGACTCAAAACCCTCCGGCATTGGAGATCGATCGGTCGGACGCATCTCGGCAATCTCGCTGCGCAAAAGCGAGACTTGGGTTCCATCGGAGCGTGCAAGCCGCAGGCTAGTTGCCGACTCCTCCGCGATCATCCCAGTAATCAGTCGATCATCGTCAGTCAGCACCGAGTAGGCTCGATATTTCGACTCCACCGCTCGATTCGGATCCAAGATCGCAGTCAGCAAATAATCGGAGTCTTTGCCAACGAGGCTCGACAGCTGTGGTCCGACGTCTTGCCCAACTCCATCCAAACGATGGCAGGCCGAGCAATGCTGCTTGAACAGGCTGCGACCGCTGGCGACCTTCTCCGCAGTTTCAACTTCCGAAGCAACGTTGTGCAGTCCCTCGCTTTGCAGTGCCTCGCGGTACTTGGCGACTAAGTCATCACGACCAACCGAGTGTACGCTGGCTGGTTTAAATTCTTGGAAACGTTCACGGATTCGATTTTGCCGATGGTCTGCCAACGCCTGTTGCGTGGCTGGAGAAATCCAAAGCAGCTCCACGCTGCCTGACTCAAAACCTGCCAGTAGCGTTTCCGTCCATTGCGTCCGCGACAAAATGATATTCTCGAAACCCGCCCGCACACTCGGTGTCACTTTGCCTAAGGAGCCGACCACCATTTCGACTTGCTCTCGATCCGCCAACGTCTGCGCGGCCGCGAGCTGCATCGATGCTTGAAAGCGAGACGACAGGAACTTGCGAAGCGACTGTGCGAGTTTAGAGCCACCGTTCTCAGCTTCGGCGTATCGCAGCAATTGAAGATGTTCCGCTCTCAATTGCGGTGAGGCCTGCTCGGCTTCAGTCGATTCAACAGCAGCCCCGATCGCGGCGATTCTGGAACGCAGTTTCCCCCAAGCCGATTCGGCATCGGATTCAAGGAGGAATTGCGTCACATTGATACCTTGTCGCGAAAGCTGCTTGAGCACTAATAGCTCTGCCCCGCATTGATCCGCCGCGGGAATATCTACCGAGGAATCTAGCTGCCCGCCGAACCCGGCTCCAAGCGATTCCAAGATACGCTCTGCACGTTCCTTGGGTTGGTCAGCGAGCGCGGACCGAACGAGACCATTCACAACTTCTTCACCTCGACCAGCGAGCAATCCGTTTGCCGCAAGTCGCACAAGAATCTGATCGGCAACTCCAACTACGGAGCTCATCGCTGCGGCTCGCAAATAGGAATCACCGGCGTTCTCTGCAAATAGCGTTTCAAATACGCCAAGCAATTCGGATTTTTGATGCAGGGCGAGCCCTCCCAGAGCAAGCGCTGCTTCGAAGCGAACTTGTGGATTCCGATGTGCGACCAGCTTCTGCCAAGTCGCTTCGGGCAACTGAGCTGCGTGTAGCTCCATGATTCGCAGTGCATTGCAAACCACATTTGAATTCGGACTAAGACACCACTCTGCACACTGCAACTCTTGCGGAGCGACTGCTGCCAACGTCCACATCGCTTGGATCCGCACCGCGGTCACTTGAGCCGAATGGTTCGCGAGCCTTCTGATGGCCCTAACGACTCCTGGTTCTAGAGCCCCACTTCGCGAACGTTCCATGAGCAAGCGCTGAGCCGTGTCCCGCACCCAACCGTTTCGACCTTGCAGTTGTTCGGTGATCTGAGGTGACGTCATGGACTGGAGATCAGCTACTGCGTTTGGAGCGGTACCTTTTTGGCTCACTGCATAGATTCGACCTTTATCGGAACCCGCGTACAGATCCAGCGACGCCTGCCACGATTCAGGAATCCACTCAGGGTGCTCAACGACCTGCCGGTACATATCACAGACCCACATCACATCACGGTTTGGTGGCGTGATCACGCGCACTGGACGAAACCAGTTGTCGGTCGAAGCTAAAAACTCGGACTCGGTATCCTGCGCCAATCGCTCTGCCGCGAATGGAAAATCACCTCGGTCTATCGCAAGCCGGCTCACCAAGTTGTGCACAGGCTCGCACACGAAAGCCTCGAGCGCGCCTTGCTCATCGCCGCTTATCACATCGCGGCGGATAGTGGGACTGCAAGCAGAAGTAAAACGATTTAGCGTGTGCAAATCATTGAACCTGTCTACAGTGCGACTGACAGGGAAGACCTCGGGAGAGCGCGGTGGATTCGTCAAATCCTGCCGAGGCGTGGGGGACGCCACGAAGGGATTTCGGTTCAGGAAACGCTCCTCCAAAACGAACTGAAACAAAGGTCGCGTGTTGTCGTTTCCGTACCAGTTACCGCAATCGTCTCGGGCCCGACACCACTGGCTCGCGCCGCTCACCACTTCAATGCGTCCAGTCGCCGGCTCAATACGAATATCTCGCCCAGAAGTTTCGACGGTTTCCCCGGTCACCAAACTGGTAACTTGGCCATTGTCGTGATTGCCTGCCGCAAGGTATAGCCAACCATCTAGTCCCCATTCGAATCCGTTCACCCGATGCTGTGGATTCGCTTCTTCAAAGCCTGTGTAGAGAACTTTCTGTTTATCGGCGGTCCCGTCTCCGTCTGTATCCCATGCGAGCAGAACGTTGGGAGCCGCACAGACCAGCAATCCGTCTTCCCACGGAAAAACTCCGGTCGGAAACGTTAGATTGTCGAGAAACACTGTCGCGTCCTCGTAGACGCCATCTCCATCTGAATCCCGGAGCAATTTCACTCTCCCGCCGGGTTCGCCATCCCAGGGCTTTTGATCGGTTCCACGATAGGCCCGTTCATTCCGAAAAATCGCCCCCGGCTCGACAGCCTTTGGATCGCCACTGGGGTAGTCTCCCATTTCCACGACCCACAGTTGCCCCCGCGCGTCGACCACCATGTTGATCGGGTCCCGGATCACCGGCTCGGACGCCAAGAGACGAACTTCGTAACCATCGGAGACCTGGAATCCCAGCTCGTCGACTTCACTTGACTTCTGTGCAGGCCGCGTCAGTTCGTGAATCCGTCGCATGATGACCTCTTCAGTGCCGCTCGCCCACCGCCCGGGCTGCAAGTAGTAGATCATCGAGTAGTCGACTTCGTAGCCGCCCTCGGACTGCATCTTTTCAGGAGCGACATAGCCAAAGACGTCGTTCGCATACGCCGAGACCCAAACATCGGCCGCCGATAGTTCATCTGTCCCGAGCTCTCCACTCTTGGACTTGGCCACAATCTCAGCTTTCACCCGCAACGCGTAGTCCACACAAACTTCGCCGCCAAGGAAGAGCATCACAAAGTCGTTCGTCTTGTCGTCTGCGGTACAAAAACGCCACGCTTGGATTGGCATGGGATACGTTTCGGGCAGCCGCCCCATTTTCTGTTCGAGTTCCAGCATCTTCTCTGCGTGACGACGGACTTGAAAACGCGAGTCTTTCAGCGCCTCTTGTAAGTCCTGCTGCGTTGGCCTCTGGATCGGCAAACCGGCAAAGCCATATCCGCTCTGTGCCGGCTGGACGTTGATCTCCTTCCATCTCGCCTCCTCCATGAGTCTTGATACTTCAGTGCAGATTTCCCGGCCTTGGGCTTGCGCCAGCTCTAACGCACGACCAGAATCCCGAGCTGGGTTCGCATCGGCACCGCAACCAATCGTGCACAGAGCCGTTGCACCCGAGTACTCAGCCTCGAGATACTCCGCCGCATAGCCTGCCCAATCACCGTTAACTCGGTTGTATTCTCCACCAAACGTGGTGCAGTGGCAGGCATAGTTGAAGACGATCGCCCGAGTCTTCTTCCCAGTCAAATCGGTAATTCGAATCACGGGCAAACTGTGGTCGACCGGTCCATCCGCTTGTTCACCAAAGCCCGTCCACACGCCGTCCTTTAAGACTCTTCTGTTTCGCGCAAACGTTGCTGTGCCTTGGGCAACTAGCATGCGGCCCGGCTGCAGATCCTCGACCGCTCGCTGCACTGCTTCGAGCGTTTTCGTTTTGAGCGACGCCGTGTAGGCCTCGAGCACTCGCTGGTGTGCTGAAGGGATAGGCCCAGAGAACAAGTTGCTCAACCCATTGTCGATATGCGGGGCGGTATGGTCGTGGGTGAAACAAAGCACGAAGTCCTCACGCTTCACGGAGTACTTGGAGGCGACTTCTAAGAAAATCTCGTTGGTAAACGAACCTGGAAAACCGATCGATTCAATACTCACTAGTATCCGTTCTACCTTGGGCTTGTCGGTAGAGGATTCTGAACCAAAGGCGAGCACACGAACAAACAATCGCGAATCAACTCCCACGCTCGGCTCACGTCGACTGCCATAGCCGGACAGCCGTATGGGCTCGGTTGGTGTAATGTCGATTTTGGAACACCCAAAGTACGATTCATCGGCTCGGGCAGCGTTTGCAAAGGTCATTACCCAGGCGAGAAGCAAGAAGATGCATCGGTTTCGGGAGCATTTTGCTCTGGAGTGAGATTCCATAGCGAACATAGCGAACTCCATTTGTTTGTCCGAGGGAGCCGGAAGATTGCGGAGGGAGACAGAGTGAGGGGAGCGGCAAATCGCCGAGCGCAGGAACGCATCAATTGTACCAAGTACGGGAGGCCACTACGGTTGCACGTATGGCCATGAACAGGGCTCAGCAGTTTTTCAAGCTACACAACGCAGCTCGGATCTCCGAGCCGAAAATAGGCTGCGCTCAGGCTACGTTCAGGCTGGAACGGCCCGGCTACTATCGTGCCCAAACTGAAAAAGTGAGTTGTCCTGCTGGCTACGAAATTGCTTGAAGACCCGTTCGACCGTAGCGTCACATCCGCACTCTGCGGACAAGACTTTGCAGCAACACGCCTAGGAAGCCAGCTGTATTGACGAAGCAGCACAGACTCCTCTGAATGGCTGCGAGTCCTGGCAGCCGCGTGCTTTCGTCATTCGCAAAGCGATTCGTTAGGAAAGAAAGTTCTCCGAGCTGGACCGTCCCAATTCAAGGTATTTCAGCTATCCTAGGGGAAACGGGAACAGTAGCGGAAACGGCCGCATCTCCGGGTGCGAAGCACACGTTTTAAAGAGGCAAAAAGGCAAAGAGCGATTCAATGATGCGAATATCAAAAACAACTCGACTCAAGACAATGTTGCTCGTAAGTGCAATCGTCGTGGCGGCACTTGGAGCCGGCGATGGAGCTACCGATGCTAGGGCCGCGGAACTTGAAGTAGGCGACAAGGCGCCGACCTTTGAAATGATCGGCAGCGACGGAAAGACGTATAAATCGGAGGACTTGAATGGCAAGCGGGCCTATGTGATCGCCTGGTTCCCTAAGGCGTTTACCGGTGGCTGAACGGCTCAATGCAAGTCGTTTCGTGAAAACGGCAAGGCCATTCGTGAGTTTGACGTCGCGTATTTTACTGCCAGCGTGGATCCAATCGCCAAGAACAAAGAGTTCGCAGAGTCCCTGCACCTCGACTATCCGATTCTCAGCGACCCTGAGAAAAAGGCGGCCAAGGCCTTCGGGGTACTAAGCAGTCGCGGGTTTGCAAGCCGAGTAACGGTTTACGTAGGTAAGGACGGCAAGGTCGCTTTTATTGACCCAAAGGTGAGCGCGCGAACGGATGGCGAAAACGTGGCCAAAAGGCTCGCCGAGCTGAAGTTCCCAAAGAAGACGTAAGCGACTGGTCTAGCGTCACGTAGTAACGCCACTCTCCGACCTCGCCGTGTTGCGGGGCTCGGCAATTCGCGGTTCCTCCCCCGTGCGCTAAGTATCTACTCTCTTGTGAAGAAAGTGAATTGATGAATCTCACGGCACTTTGCCATTCATTAACTCAACCAAGTCGATATAGCGAGCTCTTTCGTTACGCAGTCCTGGCCAGCATCGTATGCACTGCGTTTCCTGGAACTGCTCATGCCCAGCACGATCACGAAGGCGACTCAAAGGTTAAAGCACCGAGGGTCTTCTTGGACAAGAGCCCGCGTATCGTAGCCTATCAATTGAAGCGACTCAGCAACGAACAATTGCTGGCGATTGAAACCGCCACCGATGACCCAAAGTATCTTCCAGTTTTCAATGCGATTCTTACTCGAGATGGAATGTCGCGAGCGTACCGAGAAGATGCTTTGGCCGGTATGGTCACGATCAATAAATCCAATGCAGTGGCAGAGCTTGCCGAAGCAGTGCGTGGCATCAAAGGTTCGGACCAATCCGCCAAGCGAACAGTGCGAACGCTGGCCACTGTGCTGCTTAGTCAACCATCAGATCAACTCCTCACTGCTTCGGACGAACTCATCGAACTAGCAACGAGTGACAACCAGTTCATCGCTGCCGCAGGCTACGGTGGCTTGTTGGCCGCCGAACAAACGGACCAAGCCTGGGAGTTGGCAAACGAGAATTCAGGAATAAACCAACTCTTGAATTCCATCACGCTAGTTCCAAACGAGAAAATCCGAGGCAAGTTGCATGCCCGAGTCGCAAAGCTCGTCGACGCAAGTAAAACGCCTATTCAGGTTGCGGCACTCAGAGCGTTGGCCGCCATTCCAACGAACCTTGCGGCAACCTACGAGCTCGCAGCCAGTAAAATCGGTTCACCGGAGCTTCGCACGGCCGCGGTGCGAACGATGCTGAAGATCCCCACCAGTGCACGGGACGAATTGCTGGCTCCGGATTTGATCAAAGCTCTGGTGGACTACGCCGAGCAAACTCCTGCTGCCAACCGCACCGAGGCCAAGTTTCTGGACGCAATGCAATTAGTTGACCAGCTGCTTGCCTCCGCACCTTCCGATCTGGCCAAAAAGTTTCGAGATCGACTGAGCGAGACTGTCGTCCGTGTTGTCCGAGTACATACCGTTGAGGAAGAGATGCGATACGACATCCCCTTCTTTGCAGTGGAAGCCGGGCGCCCCGTCCAAGTCGTACTAGTGAACGAGGACTTGATGCCGCATAACCTGGTGATCTGCAAGCCAGGCACTTTGAAAGAAGTCGCCGAAGAAGGGTTGGCGATTGGGCCCAAAAACGGCCTCGACGGAAAACAGTACGTGCCGAAATCCGATGATGTGCTGTTCGCGACGCAGATGATCGGTTCATTAGAGACGGAGCAATTGACCTTTACGGCACCGAGCGAGCCGGGTGAATACCCGTACGTGTGCACTTTCCCACGCCACTGGATGCGGATGTATGGAGTCATGGTCGTCGTCGAGGACCTGGACGCTTGGTCGAAAGATCCGGTGGAGCCCAAGGATCCAGTGGGCAGCAACCGTTCGTTCGTCCAGGCCTGGAATGTGAAGGATTTTGACGACAGTTTAGAAAAGGGACTGCAGGGCCGTTCGCCTCAAATCGGCGAGAGGATCTTCACCGAAGCGACTTGTGCCCAGTGCCATAAGATTGGTCAATACGGCGTTGGTGGGGTCGGTCCAGAGCTGTCGAAGACTTTCGCCAAGTTTAAAGGCGATTCGAAAACTGTCTTACAGGAAGTCCTCGACCCATCGCATCGCATTGATGAGAAGTATGCCGTGCACCTAATCCTGGACCTGGACGGTCAGACCTTCAGTGGGCTTATCGTTTCTCAGAACAAGGAAAAAATTGAGTTGCTGGAAAACCCCGAAGCGAAAGAAGCCACGGTCATTCTGCAGGACGACATCGATCAAATCGTAAAGACGTCCAACTCCATGATGCCCAAAGGCTTGATGGATCGCTTCAGCAAGGACGAGATTCTTGAACTCGTCGCCTTCATGCGTAATCTGCAAGAGTAAAACAGCGGGGCAAATCTGCACTTGAGTCCAACTACTGGATACGCAGACTAGCAACAACCGGCAGATTCTGCTGGTTGTGAAATTGCCGCATACGGCTATCCTTACGACCTCCTGTTTTCGGGTGGTGATGCGCAATTCCGATCGCCGCACTTTCCGCTTGGCGGCAAGCTCGAGACCAACGCTGGTACTCGGCGGGCTCTTCGAGCAGAAAAGATCAGGATTGAATGTACCCGTTTTGTCCTCGCCCTCCTTTCGCGAGGTGAACGGCGTCGCTCCGATGCCCCTCTTTCCACCGAGTTTAATCGATGAGAGCAATTCGCTTAGAAGAACCCAAGAGATTCGAGATCGTCGACGTTGCCGAGCCCGGACAACCCGCGGCGGGGCAAGCCTTGGTGCGAACGCATCGCATGGGGATCTGCGGCACCGACTACAGCGGTTACCTCGGCAAAATGCCGTTCTTCAGCTATCCCAGAATTCCCGGCCATGAACTCGGTGTCGAAGTCCTCGCGGTTGGCGATGGAGTCGACAACATAAACGTCGGTGATCGCTGCAGCGTCGAACCCTACATGAATTGCGGAGAGTGCTTCGCGTGTAGAAAAGGCAACTCAAATTGCTGCGCGAAGCTGAACGTCATTGGAGTCATGGTGGACGGCGGTCTTTGCGAGCAGTTTCTGATTCGCGCGGAGAAGCTACATCCCTCCAAATCGCTTAGCTATGAGCAACTCGCCTTGGTAGAAACGCTCGCTATTGGCTGCCACGCGTGCGACCGAGGAGCGCCAACGGAAGGCGACCATGTGCTGATCATCGGCGCGGGGCCGATCGGGTTGGCAACACTCGAGTTTACGCGGCTCACCGGAGCGACGATCACGGTCATGGACATGGTGGAATCGCGGCTGCAGTTCTGCCGTGAGACCTATGGAGTGCCGCACACGATTCAGTTCAAAGGAGACGGCTCGGAAGTTGAGCAGGCCATGGAGATCACCGGAGGCGACAAGTACTTCGTCGTCACGGATGCTACGGGCAACAATCGGTCCATGGCTAACGCGATGCACTACGTCGCACACACTGGATCACTTGTCTACGTCGGCATCACAACGCAGGAAATCTCCTTCGAACACCCAACGTTACACAAGCCGGAGGTCACTCTTAAAGGCTCAAGGAACGCCCTGCCCGCGGACTTTGCGAGAATCATCGCATTGATCGAAGACGGCACGATCAATACGAACCCATGGGTCACTCACCGCACTTCATTCGACACTGTGATCGACGAGTTTGAAACGTTCACCCAGCCAGAATCGGGCGTCATTAAAGCCGTCATCGAACTCTAAGTCTGAGACTTTGCAACGAAAAACTGCGGTCTCGCCCATTCCACCGCCCGCCCTCATTTGAAACCAGGAAATAGAAACGTGGTCAAGTCAGCCATTACAGTTAGTCTCGTTGAAGAAGCCCGTGGTGGACCCTTTGTCTACTGGGATGGACTAAACGCCGCCTTTGAACACGCGGCCGGACTGGGGTTTGACGCTATCGAGATCTTCGCTCCCGGCCCGGATGCCGTCGACACCCAAGCCCTCGAAGGGCTGATCAAGACGCACGGATTGAAAGTCGCTGCCGTTGGCACCGGCGCTGGCATGGTGAAGCATGGTTTGAGTCTCACTGATGCCGACTCGGCCAGACGCGAACAAGCGATCGCATTTGTGAAGTCGATGATCGACTTTGGCGGACCGTTCGGCGCCCCCGCAATCATTGGTTCGATGCAGGGCAAATGGGGCGGCGAAATTTCACGTGACCAGGCTCTCGGATACTTGAAGGCGTCACTCGACGAACTCGGGCCCTATGCGGCCAAGCACGGGGTCTGCCTCATCTATGAACCTCTTAATCGCTACGAAACCAACCTCTTGAAGACGGT
The DNA here is from genome assembly GCA_045105035.1 of Pirellulaceae bacterium. GTDB lineage: Bacteria > Planctomycetota > Planctomycetia > Pirellulales > Pirellulaceae > Aureliella. Next base: position 15,564 of record JBGCCZ010000086.1, read on the forward strand.
CCAAGAAGGGGTCGACTACCTGAAGACACTTGGGACTGACAACATCAAGCTGCTCGCCGACTTGTTCCACATGAATATCGAAGAAGCAAACTTGGCCGACGCGATTCGCGCTGGCGGAAGCGACATTGGTCACATCCACTTTGTCGATTCAAACCGTCAAGCAACAGGCCTCGGCCACATGGACTATGCTCCCATTGCTGAGGCAATCAAAGGCATTGGCTACGAAGGTTATCTCTCCGCTGAGGCTTTTCCGATTCCCGATTCAGCGACGGCAGCCAAGCATACGATCGATACATTCAAGAAGTTGTTCCGCTGATGTTCGCTGTCTTTATTCACACAAATTGCCCCCAAGGACCTACAGGTATTTCTAATGTCGTCAGAAGATAAGTGCGTTCCGCTTGGTATGGCTCCCAGCTTCGGCTTTGGAGATCGAATCGGACTAGCCACCCCCGGTCACGTGGAAGCCATGAAGCGGTCCGGTGGATCGATTGAACCCATCTTTCCTCAGCAGTCCATTCGTGAAATGACGCGGACACAGCGGACGGCTGAACAGGTCATGTCCGATGCGATGTCAGGCGCCCGAAACTCCGGTTGGACGGGACGCATCGGTGCAGACGCCGACCACTTGAAGACTCCCGAAGACGTCAACGTGACAGCAGCGGAGGGTTTCACTTTTTTCACGATTGACCCTTCCGATCACGTCGACCAAAAAGCGGACGACTACAACGCATCGGATTTACGGACGAAGTTCGAAGACGCCCAGGGGTCCGCACCTTGGTACGACGACTACTTGGGCAAGACAATCGACCTTCCAACCGGAAGTTCGATCTCCCTCGACGAAGAAGCCTGCATGCGAGCCGCCGTAAAGTACGGTCCAGCGATCGCAGAAGCACTCAAGCTGGGCGACCACATCAAGAGTGTCCACGCTGCTTCTGGGAATGATTACGAAATCGAACTTTCGGTAGACGAAACCGACCAACCAACGACGCTTGCCGAACACTACATCATTGCTGACCAGTGTTTGAAGGGAGGCATGAAGCTAGTCAGTTTAGCACCACGTTTTATTGGCGAGCTTGAAAAGGGCGTCGACTACAAGGGAGACGTCGCGGCGCTGGAAGCTTCCCTGAACGACCACGCCGCCATTGCGGAAATGCTCGGACCTTACAAACTCAGCCTCCATTCGGGGTCCGACAAGATTTCAATGTACGCTGCTCTAGCTCGAGCCACCAAAGGCAAATTTCACGTCAAGACCGCGGGCACGAGCTACCTAGAGGCTCTCCGAGTAGTCGCTCGACACGACGAAGCTCTATTCCGCCGCATTGTACAATTCGGAAGAGCCCGGTACGACACGGACAAGGCGACTTATCACGTTTCAGCGACCAACTCAGCAGTGCCCGAGGATGGCAGCCTGGACGCGAAACGTCTGGAACAGGTGTACCTCGAGTGCTGGGCGGATGTGGAGCAAGGGGTTGGATTTACCGAGCCGGGACGCCAGATCCTTCACTGCACGTTCGGTTCGACGCTCACCGATCCCGAACTAGGCCCC
>JBGCCZ010000087.1:0-29115 GCA_045105035.1 Pirellulaceae bacterium
GTGTGGAGCGTGACCAGTTACACGCAGTTGCGCCGAGAGGCTCAGGACTGCGAGCGATGGAACGTGCTTCACCCGACCGAGACGCCACGCCAGAGCTACATTGAGAAGGTTCTGGAAGGAGTCGAAGGGCCATTTATCGCGGCCAGCGATCACGTGCGAGCTCTGCCTGAACAACTCCAAAGTTACATCCCAGGAGACTACTACGTGCTCGGTACCGATGGTATGGGACGCAGTGAAACTCGCGAAGCGTTGCGACGCCACTTCGAGGTGGACGCGGAGTCTGTGGTCATTGCGGCTTTGTATCGTTTGGCCAAGGCTGGGACGCTGAAGATGGAAGAGGTTGCGAAGGCAATCAAGGAATTGGATTACGATCCTGAGAAAGTGAATCCAATGTTTGCTTAGTCGGCACGTTGCGGCGGGGGTGTTTCACTTGTTGATGAAGGTGAATCCTGCGGTTGCGTGTCGTTTGACGACATTCATTGACGACATTCATTGACGATTGAGCCCAGGCGGCGGATTCTGTCGGCTGCCGAAACTGCTACTAGAAAACTGCGACCAGAAAACTGCTATTCGAGATTCAGAATAACTATGGCTACAGATATCACTCTCCCCGATCTTGGTGACGGCATTGAGTCAGGCGACGTTCTGGAATTGTTCGTCAGCGAAGGCGAGACCGTAGGCAAGGATCAGGATCTTTTCGAACTGGAAACCGACAAGGCCACGGTGAGCGTGCCGAGCCCAGCGGCAGGCAAGTTGCTCAAGTTGGCTTTGAAGGTTGGCCAGACCGTTGCCGTTGGTGAGGTGATCGGCCAGATTGAGGCGGGCGCCTCTGCGGCCCCAGCACCTGAGCCCGCACCAGCGCCAGCACCTGTGGAAGAGAAGGCACCAGAGGCTGCTGCTCCAGCTCCTGCACCCGAGCCAGCTCCTGCTTCACCGCCACCTGCTTCTCCAGCACCAGCCCCCACACCGGTAACACCGCCACCGACGGCTCCGGTCGCCTCGGCTCCTCCTGTGTCGAGCCCAGCGCCAGCCACGGATACGTCTGGTGATCCATCGCTCATTCCGGCTAGTCCCGCAATCCGTCGATTCGCGCGTGAAGTCGGAGTGGATTTGGCGACTGTCACTGGTACTGGAGAAGGTGGACGCATCCTACGAGAGGACGTCTTGCGTGCCGTCCGTGAATCGAGCAGTCGGCCTGCGGCGGCAACGATTGCGTCGACGGGTTTGGCGACTACGGCGAATCCTGTGGCTAGGCCTTCCGGTATCGCCCAAACTGATTTGCCGGGTGATGCAGGCCAGGATGATTATGGTCCGGTCCGAGTGGAGCGGATGAGTAAGATTCGTAAGACAATTGCGAATCAAATGCACAAGTCTTGGTCGACTGTTCCGCGAGTGACGAACTTTGATGATGCGGACGTGACCGACCTGGAGACGTTCCGTAAATCAAGCAAGGAAGACTACGCCTCGCAGGGTATCAAGCTGACGACGATGCCGTTCTTGATAAAGGCCGTTGCAACCGCTCTGCGACTTCACCCTTCGATCAACGCCGTGCTGGACACAGAGTCCGAACAGATCGTTTATCGGGACTACGTGAACGTCGGGATTGCGGTGGATACCGAGCGTGGGCTCGTCGTACCCAATATTCGCAACGTAGATGTGCTGAGCATTCCAGACATTGCCAAGGGGCTTGCGGACCTGGCGTCGCGGGCGCGGACCGGCGACTTCGGAGTTAATGAACTTCGTGGGGGGACGTTTACGATTAGCAACCTTGGTGCGATTGGTGGCACCTACAGCACGCCGATCGTCAATGTGCCTGAGGTTGCGATCCTTTTAGTCGGACGAACTCGCAAGCTACCCGTTGTGATGGAAGATGACACGATTCAGGCTCGGCAGATGATGCCACTTAGCCTGTCTTACGACCACCGATTGGTTGATGGTGGTACGGCGGCTCGCTTCTTGAACGATGTCATAGGATATCTCGAAGCCCCTAGCCGATTGCTGCTAGCCATTACGTAGAACGCGTTAGCGTATGGGTTGATGGATGCCTCGTCGGCATAGGCCAACAGTGATCCGATCGAGCATCCGGCGGTAAGCTTGGTAGCAAGATTTCGATCCGGAGACGGTCTGGACCGTGTAGGCTAAGAGACTTTTGGGGCTCGTGCTCTCGGCACAAGTCCCGCTTTTGTACTGTCTTTTACCGACAGTCTCGTTCGTCTGAGTTAAAATCTGACGACCTGGGCGCCCAGTAGTGGCTAGCCTGCGATATGCAGTAGATTCCGGTGAGGCTCGGGCAATGGTGCGAAAAAGCTTTGAGGCTAGGCGACGTAGCGAACCCTCGCTCCCTATCGGATTTGAGTCTGACGGTACCTCCTCCCGACTTGGCTTTACGCTAGTTGAGTTGTTAGTCGTGATTGGGATCATCGGCATTCTTGTCGCACTTCTCCTACCGGCTGTACAAGCTGCCCGTGAAGCGGCTCGTCGCGTGAAGTGTTCGAACAATTTGCATCAGATGGGTATCGCGTTGCACAACTATCACAACGCCCTGCGTCGTTTTCCCGTCGGTATCATCCCGGACAATCACACCTTCTGGTCCGCATCCTTGTTGCCCTACATGGAGCAGGATAATTTGTTCCGCTCGCTGGATTTTTCCCAAGGCTGGTCGTCTGCTGAGCATCCGAATGGGAAAGCTTGCGCTACGTTTCTAAGTGTCTTTCGTTGTCCAAGCGGGAATGCACCGGAACGTATGGACGTTCAGGGCGTTCCGGGGCGTGTGCCTTGCAATTACATCGCTGTGGGGAGTGGAACGGATACACATGAATCGGGGGCTGTTTCTGATCACCTTGGTCTTTTGAGGCGAAACGGTGTGATGTATCTCGGTAGCTCGACAAGGATTGCTTCAATCACGGACGGGACGTCGAACACGCTTGCTATTGGTGAGGCCATTTTTAGCGTGGAAACCACTGGTCTCGACTTGGATAACTATTCCCATCAAATTGTGGACCACTGGTACATCGGAAGCGACGGAGTCTTGTGGCACGAGACCGGAATGCGAGAAGTCTCGGAAGCTATTGGTTCAACAGGAGTTCCATTGAATTGGCTCAACAAGGACGTGCCGATCGATTCGAAAGAGATAGGCTTTTCTAGTCGGCACACAGGCGGAAGCTATTTTGTCTTTGCCGATGGTCATGTGCAGTATTTAGCCGAAGGGATTGATGCGAAGATCTACTCGGCGCTGGGTACTAGAGATCGCGGCGAAGTTGCAATCCTGCAGAATTAAAGGCCACCTATTTTTTTCGTCGGCTCGTTTCTGCGGTTAGTTTTATGGAAAACCGCTCTTACTGAAGCTGTGCAGGATTTATTGAAGGCTTGGAGCTCTTGAGCGTTTGGGCTCTTGTATAGCACGATGCAGATTTCTTAGGACTTAACGCGGGTGACGAGTTCCTGGGCGGATTACGAGTAGAAAGATATGAATCGAAAACCGACTACTGGAAATGTGTTGCGTAAGCTGCCTACCAAGTGGGCCGTCGCGCTAGTACTCTGCTTGATTGGCTACTCGGTAGCTCAGCCATTCGTCAACCAACGATTCGGCTGGGGGTTGCCCTCGCTGGCGAGCTTGAACGGGCAAGGTGAAGACGCAAAGGCGGACGACCGTTCGACACGAGCGCAAAGCGATGAACGTGCTGGTTCCGAAATTGAGAATCTCGACCAAGAGTCTGGCTCAAACGCGGAGAGTCGTTCGGGAAAGAGCGGTAATTCCGGGGCTTCTGGCGAATACTCGCAGAACGCGGGTGCTCCACAGAACGGCACCGCATTGCGTAAGGACTCGAGATCGGAGCGAGGGCCGCCCGCATCATCAAGCAGCTCTGGGACGAATCTGCGATATGGCTTGCTCAAGGATTTGGGCGGCGAGAACTATCTTTCACCTGCCGGCCTTCGCTACACCAAAGGTAGCAATGAGGGGCATCGCCTAAAGCACGTTGAGCGGCACTTGGAAGATCAGCCGACTCGACCTCAGTCCCACGGTGTGTTCTACGGTGATATGCAGCAAGTCTTGCGTTGGATCGATGACGCGTTCGAGCGTGCCGAGCAGGGGGGCAAAGGAACGAAGAAAAAGAAGGATCGAGGACGCGTGGTCATCGAGGCTTCCTTCGGCAAGCCGATCGGCTACGTCGGTGGTGCGACTGGAAAACGCAAAGGGAATCCGGACGCGAAGAGTTTGAAGTTGGTTCTGGACGGCGACAGGGTCATCACGGCTTATCCTTTTTGAACGGTCGTCCGATCCGTGCATTGCGCCGACTCAAGACGATGGGTTTGGGGCAGATATAGCGAATAGACTCCACCTCATCTGAATCGGAGAAACTGATGAAAGAAACGCCACCCAACCCTTGGATTCATATTGGGGACTGTCCGGTGTGCGTGCAAGGTCTTGTGAGAATTCGTACCTGCACTGGAGGCAATGCTGGTGTTCAACACTTTGCTATGTGCGACGAATGTGAAGCGATTTGGCTCGAGCCGGATACGAGCACCGAAAAACAATTCCCGGATGCCGAGAATGCGAAGTGTCCGATCTGCGAAGAAGATCTGTTTGGCTCGGCTTCCCGCTGGTCACTCCCAGCAGATATCAGTGGTACTGACTGGGAAGCGAACAGCATTCTGGAATTCACATCTCCAGAGTTAGAAGACACGCAAGAGTTTGTCGCGGATGAAAAAGACGACGACGTCAGCCCTGCAGATATCACCAAAGAGGATCGGCGGAGCAATCCTGGTTGCTAAGCAAGCAGCGAACTTCTAGCCCAACTGCAGCTCCGTTGGTGGAATATCGTTGGTGTCCTACCGGTTACGCGGGAGGCAGTCCTTCCATTCGACGCCAGGTGCTGAGCTGCCCGAGGTGAGTCATGAAGTGGCTCGTGAGGTAGAAGGTCAGTAGGCTACCCAGTGTTGGGCAAATCTTGCGCATGGGATTGTCGACTGGATTCTCGGCGGCGAGTTGTTCGTCGGTGCAATTTCGAAGTGCGTCGATAGCCGCTGAGTAGCTCTGCTCCATGAACGCTGTTAGCTCGTCCGCTGATGGATAAATACTGCCGTCTGAGTCGTCTTGGCATTGAGCTGTCTTCGAGAAGATCGCGTCGTAGTTTTCGGGTGCTTTGGCTACACCAGGATCTTGTCCGAGGAACTCTAGGACGCGCTGAGGGTACAAGCATAGGTGGCCCAGGATGAACGCTGGATGATTCGCCTGAATCTGAGAACCCCCGGGGCTCGACATCCTCGCGAAGCGGTCCTCAGGAATTCCGCCCAACAATCGCTTTGCGTAGAGAGGACCCATCGAAGCGGCGTCGGCAATCATGGCGGGAACTGTAGACATCGGAACTCCATTCAGCAGGAATTGGTACGAATTTGAAAGAGTGGTTGAGGTACTTTACCAAGCCGCGGCTTTGCCACCAGGCAGGAGCGCGCGAAACTGCCGTTCGCTGAGAATTCGAATTTTGTTCGGGCGTTCTTCGGAATCTGCTGCCTGCTGGTTCTTGCCCTCATCCGAAGAAGCGATCTTTGGAGTCAATGTATCTCGCACGATGCGTCGGGCTTCCTCTAGAGTGATGCCGCAAGCAACCACGTACGTTGTGTTAGAGTCAATGTTTGAGGCGCACTCTCCGCCCAGCGAATTGATTAGCTGTTGCGACTGATCGACAGAGGTTCCGCGTAGTGAACCAAGCAACGCGATCGTTTTTCCTTGCAACGGTTTGGAACCGTCGGAGGCGCGTACGATCGACTGAGGTTCGACACTACCAATTTGCCGAGCGCGGGCGTCCGGGAAACCCCATTTGTCCGTCGCTTGCCGGCCACCGCTTGAGATCGCCTTCCGGCCTCGTCCGATCGCAATGGGACTGGTTAGCCTTCCGTCACGGAATTGCCCCGGTTTGATTTTCAGTTGCTCCTCGACGGCTTTCCAGTTGGCATTTGGTGGTACATCCTCGGCTGTCGCGATGGCGATCAATGCGCAAGATCGAGCGTCTTCGAGCGCATCGTGGTGTTTAAACTGAATGCGCAGCGACTCGGCCAGTGGCTTCAGTCCATAGCGCGAACGTCCAGGCCAAGCCGCTCGTGCCATGGTGCGTGTGCAGTGGAAAGTTAGCTGCCCAGGCTTCAGGTTGTAGGCAGCGAGTGTGGCGATGAGTACTCCGAGATCGAATCGAGCGTTGTGCGCGACTAAGACTTGCTCGCCGACAAAGTTTTGGACTTCCGGCCAGAGTCTGTCGAACTTTGGCGACGCAGAGACGTCCCTCGGGCGAATGCCGTGAACCGCGATATTGCGTGGGGAGAAGTACAAACGTGGCGGACAAATCATCCAGCACTTCTCGTCAACGATCTTCGAATTTCTGACGCGTACGGCGCCCAATTGGCAAGCACTATTGGCGTTGCCGGACGCGGTCTCGAAATCGATGGCGACGAAATCCATGTTTGTTCCTCCTTGATCAACTCCTAAATAACCCGTCGTCTGGTCAGGACGATGTGTCCAAGCTGGCGTCACTAGGGCTATCGAGGTTTCCGGGCCCTGTGGAGCTTATGAGTTCGTGCTGGCGGGTTCATCCGCCGTCGTAGCTGTCCGCTGATCGGATTTATTACGCGATCGTCCCAACCTCCACTGCCTTACTTTCCACATGGTGTTCGTGAGAAAACCAAGTGCGAACCCAGCCAACAAGGTGGCGAGAAGAAGAGCGGCCAAAGGCAGCTCGACAGTCGTAAAGAGCAGCTCAACGCTGATCGTCTCCAAGTTGCGGAAGACGATGACCAGCAACAGGGCGACCACGAGTAGCAACAAAATCCACTTAACTTTTTTCATTGTTCATCCCGTCTACGGCTTCGCTTTCGTCCGTCAACTGCTTCTTTTCTGCTTGTCGCCAATTGAGAACGAGACCAGTCTATCGAATGGGATCCTTGCCTAACGCACGCCTCAGGAGGCCGATTTGTCCAGCGTGGAGCGATTCGTGAATCGGGCAGAATAAAAGAGCCCCAAGCTTGATCGGGAACGCAGCGTAGGGCATTTCGGTAGCTTCTGCTAGCACGCTCGTTTCTAGGTTTTCGACCTCGTGCAAGGCTTGTTCATGAATCTTGTGCAGACGTTCGAGTAATTCACCGGGGGACTGCGATTTTTCAGTCATCGGTTTCGGTTGAGTGCCTCGACCAAATTGCTTGCGGAGCCAGCCAGGCATCAATTCTAAGTCGCCCGGGCCGCGGCCGCGTTGACGGAACAGCATCAGCCCGTACTGCGAAACCGCTAAGTGGCCAACTTGCCACGCCAGGTTCGTTGGCAGGCCTTCCGGTAGCGTGTACCAATCGTCCTCATCGAAGGATTCGATCAGTTGCATTGTGTATTGGCGGGCCCACTTCATTTGGGCCAACATTTGGTCTCTCCCCGCAGACAGTTGTTCGTCCGACGTTGGGGGCGGCGAGTTCTCGAAAGATTGCATGCTTCGGGCAGTTGTTGGAGTTGGTTAGTTCGAATTGCGGCAAGAGGCGAGAAGTTTGCCGGGTCGGACTCTATAGGTCCGGCTCCGTCTTCGGTGCATCCTCTGGCGTGGCCTTGACGTTGTCAGAATTCCAACCGACGATGCCGCCATGAGAAAAACAACAGCTAGCATCTACGATTTTCCCACATACTATGATCTTGTTTTCGGAAGTGATACCGCTGCCGAGCTGCGATTTTTGAACGATTGTTTCAAACGCTTCGTGGGGGGCAAAATGCGGCGCGCGTTTGAGCCCGCGTGTGGCACTGGACGACTGATGTATCGGCTCGCTCAGACGGGTATTGAAGTCTGTGGAAACGACTTGAATGAGAAAGCTGTCGGCTACTGCAACAAACGCATGGAACGACTGAAGCTAAAGGGGCGGGCCGAAGTGCAGGATATGTCCGACTTCGAAGTCCGTAAGCCGTTTGATTTTGCCTTCAATACGATCAACAGCTTTCGGCATCTTCAATCGGAGGAGTCAGCCATCGGGCATTTGGAGTGCATGTCCCAGGCGCTAAAGCCGGGCGGAATCTACGTACTTGGTCTGCATTTGACTCCGACGCGTGGCGAGGCGACCGATGAAGAGAGCTGGTCTGCCCGACGCGGGCAATTGTCTATCAACACCTACATGTGGCCTGTAGATAAGAACCCCAGGAAACGACTCGAACGGTTTGGGATTCGCTTTGATGTCTACAAGCCCACCGACTCGTTTCGGATTGAAGACGTGTTAGAGCTTCGTTCTTACACGGCGAAGCAGTTCACGCAGCTTCTAGACAAAGTTCCCAGCATGGAACTGCTCGAGTTTTACGACTTTGGCTACGAAATCGACCAGCCCATCAAGATTGATGGAGAAACAGAAGACATCATTGCCATCCTCCGATCGAACCGCTGAGTGGGGAATTCTTACGGCCGATGTTCTGAATTGCGTCAGGAATTTCGAGCGGTGGAAATTCGAAGTGTTTTTTGGAAGTCGTTCGCCCTCTTCGGCTCAGCTGGCTGCAGATTCTGGCTTGGACAGTTTGGCGGAGACGATGATGGAGACAGTCAGGAGTGCTAGCACTCCAATGGCGATCCCACCGAACTTGGCTTTCGTCCATTGCTCCTCGACATAGACGTTATAGAGATGAAACGTCGGAGCCGTTCTGGTCTTTAGGCCGATTTGTTGGAAGTCATTCCACGCGACGCTCAGTTCGCCTGGCCCGTACGAATCGATAGCTTCGTCGCTGCCTTCAATGAATACTTCGGTTGATACTCCCACGTCGTTGCGGAGGGCCTGGGAAATCCAGTATCCCGTTGTGATCGTGGAAATGAGTAGGAGAAGCACGGAAATCGCCAATGCAGGGCCCCGCCAGCCAGACCAGGCGGGGGACTTTTCGCGAGAGCGAGATTGTTTCGCGGACTTCGTATCGTCGTTCTCACTGGTGGCATCGATGGCTGGCAGCGCGGTCAGAGCTCTTAATGTTGGAATCTTTACGCTTGCGCCGCAGCTACAGGGGAGCTCTTGGCCAGCTTGGCTCTTGGTGACGCGATGTTCTTTGCCGCAGTGGCAGGTTAACAAGTATTCCATGGTGTTTCTCGAACGAACAATACCAGCGAAAAACAGCTTTGCCGCTGGACCGTCAAGGCCTTCTAGTTAAAATTAGCTTGAGGTTTCGACAGACGTCATTGGGATGCAAACGAGCTGCGATTTCTGGTTCTCACCAGGCGTGAATCGTCGTCGGCCAGCGAATGCCTAGGGTTACTCTAATCATTAGAGAGCTTCTACGGAAAAATCGCGTTGCGAGTTTAACTCGCTTTGGCTGAGATGATTGGTGCTAAATCGTTCAAGTTGGGCGGAGCTAGGACTTATCTGTTGGACCTTCGAACCCTCCGCATGGTAGGAGACTGGCGGTACTGGTTCAGTGATGTTGGACGATTGTGGCAAATTTTGTCACGAGATCCAGCGGGTGAAACAAGGAGATTACTGAGCAGAGCCTTTGGCGAGACCAGTCAATTTTGACGGCACGGTGATAATTCACTACGGCGGCCTATCTCCAGACATAGTGCGAACGAGAAGATGAGCTTTGAGCCATTCCAACGATGGAGGATGGTGCGAGCGGCGTGGTTAGTTTTGGAATTTGATGGTTCACTGGAAGCAGTGTCCAGTTCAGATCGCAAGCGCTAGCCGACAGCAGTCTTCGAATTCGCATCCATCGCGAAAGCTTAAAAGGCTTTGGTGTTTCATCCAGCGACGCGTTCGTCGCAGTCACTGCAGTACGGATTTTGGCGAAGTACAGTTGATGCACTTGGCGAAGTTCTAGGGGTTGTACGCGGGCTGAGGATATCCGGATCGCATTTGCGGTAGCGGCACTTTGCAGACTTTCATGTTTGCGAGTGTGTCAACGCGAGTGGTTCCAGAGTCAGCAGGCTGTGTGGATGACCGAGTTCTCGCCAACGTAATTCAGCGTCCCACGCATCGCGGATCTTTCCGCTCGATAACGCGTGAAGGGCTGAGGTACCGACGCAGAGTTTGGTTCGGCAGACGAGTCATGGAGTGTGCTGCCACGCGTTTCGGGTGAGATGATTATTTTGCCCAACCGCAACCTTTTACAAATTAAGCCGTCACGTCTAAAGCAACTTAAGAAGGTGGTAGACTTCCCTGTGTTTCGTCTGAACCACCGACTTTGATAAACAACTGACCTGACGAACAACTTGGTCAAACGGCAACTTTAGGAGTATCGCCTTGTTCGACACATTGCTGGACGAATTTGATGACGACACCCAGCGTACGCCTGAGGATGACATCGAGCGCTTTCAGAAGCTGCCTATCGATGAAGATGATTCCTCGTCTACGGAAAAGAACGCGGACGATGATGGCTTAGCGGCCGAGGGTGAAGTTCAGCTTGAGAGTGATGAGGAGTTGCTTGCAGCCGCTGAAGAAGAAGCGGAAACCTGGTCCGACGATCCTGTTCGCATGTATCTAACGCAAATGGGCGAAATTCCCCTCCTGACTAGGGAAGAGGAAATTCGACTTGCGAAAGCTATTGAAGTAACGCGAAGACGATTCCGGACAAAGCTACTCGAGTGTGACTACGTCATGCAGTACGCTTACAAGATCCTTAAACGGGTCCACTCAAGCGAACTGCCTTTCGATCGGACTGTTCAAGTCTCGGTCACCGATCGCCTAGAGAAAGAACAAATTCTCGGACGATTGCCTCACAACTTAAGAACCCTAGACGTTTTGCTGAAGCGAAACGCACGCGACTATCGTGTCGCACTGAGCCGTTCGCAACCGAAAACGGTTCGCAAGCAGGCCTGGGCCGCTTTGGCTAGGCGACGCCGAAAGGCTGTTCGCCTGATTGAAGAGTTGGGCCTGCGAACTCAACGGCTTGAACCTCGGATCATTGATCTGATGAAGTTCAGTCGCCGTATCGACGAATTGCGGAAGGAAATCGACATGCTGCAAGGCGATCGCGCCTCGGCAGCACAACGAGCCGAATTGCTGAAGGAATATCGCGAGTTGCTGGTTGCGACTCAGGAAACTCCCAGCAGTCTTCGTAATCGTGTTGATACGGTAACGAACGTATTCCTCGAATACCAACGTGCGAAGAAGGCGCTTTCTGAGGGCAACTTGCGACTTGTTGTCTCGATTGCCAAAAAGTATCGAAATCGCGGGCTAAGCTTCCTGGATCTGATCCAGGAGGGTAACGCCGGGCTCATGCGAGCCGTCGATAAGTTCGAATACCGACGTGGCTTCAAGTTCTGTACTTATGCGACTTGGTGGATTCGACAGGCCATCACGCGAGCCGTTGCCGACCAGAGCCGAACAATTCGAATCCCAGTCCACATGGTTGAAACCATGTCGAGGGTTCGAAATGTCTCACGACAGCTTCTACAAGAGCTTGGTCGCGAACCGACTCTGGAAGAAACAGCAAGACGAGCAGAGACCACCATCGAGGAAGCTCGAAGAGTTCTCGCGATGAGCCGTTATCCGATCAGTTTGGATCGACCGGTTGGGAACAGCGAGGATAGCCAGTTTGGTGACCTGCTGCCCGATGGCACAGCGGAAAGTCCCGCTATCGGTGCGGGGCAGGAAATGTTGCGAGACCGAATCAATCACGTCCTCAAGACGTTGAGCTATCGGGAACGCGAGATTATCAAACTCCGTTACGGCTTAGGCGATGGATACAGCTACACGCTCGAAGAAGTTGGACATATCTTCAAGGTGACACGTGAGCGGATTCGTCAAATTGAGGCAAAGGCCGTTCGCAAATTGCAGCAGCCTAGTCGCAGCCAAGACTTAGTTGGCTTCTTGGACTAAGTGTGAGGCAATGACATGAGCTTCCCGCTTGGGAGGGTCGCGAGAAATTGAATTCAAGAACCCCGAGCCGTTTTCGACTCGGGGTTTTTTCATGTTCTCGCGATCTGCATGACACGGAGACAGAAGCAAATTCGCCTTTTCCGTACACCAGCAATGGTGCTTGCGGTTGGGGTAACTTAATGCTCGCTCGTGCCCGACTGGTCACAGTGAATCGAAGAACGCTCTACAGACGAGGTGTCGTATGTCATTGGCGGAGCAGGAACTCCGGCGTGGTTGGCAAATTCATCAGCAGAAGCAGTATGCCGAAGCGGAACAGATCTATCGAAGCGTTCTGAGCCAGCATCCGAGTAATGGCAATGGTTGGTGCTATCTGGGCATCGTTTTGCACGATCAGCGCAAGTACGCCGAAGCCGTGGACGCCTATCGGGCAGCGTTGAAGCTGAATCCGAGTTTTCCCGTCGCACTCAACAACTTGGGGAACTCGCTTCGCTACATTGGCGAGTTTGTTGAAGCCGACCGCAGCTTCCAACGCGCACTTGAACTCAAGCCAGACTATCTCAATGCGTTCAAAAATCGGGGAACCCTGCACGTTTGGACCGGGAACTTAGAACTAGGGTTGAGCTACTACGCAAAAGCGTTGGAACTTAGCCCAGATGATGCCGAGCTGCACCGGAACCTTGGAGTCATCTACCTACTGCAAGGTGACTTCGAACGCGGTTGGGACGAGTATCGATGGCGGTGGAAAGTCGGCGACCTACATCGTCCTTTTCAAAATGTTCCGGTTTGGGACGGAAGCGACCTCGAAGGTAAGGCGATCGTCCTGACGGCCGAACAAGGACTCGGCGATACGCTCAACTTTGTGAGGTTCGCTAGCATGTTGCAAGATCGCGGTGCGAACACACTGGTGTACTGCCAGCCGATGTTAGTTCCGATCCTTCAAGCGACTGGAACGTTTGGAACCGTGTTTCCAAATTCTGGTGCCTTGAATCACGCAGTCCATCAGCAGTCTTCTTTGCTAGATGTTGCCGACCTAACGAAAACCACGGCTGTTACGATACCAGGGGACGAAGCATATTTGCAATCTAACGCGAAGCTAGATCAATACTGGAAGAAGCGGACACCCGGCGACGCATCGCAGCTACGAATTGGGATCGCTTGGCAGGGTAATCCGGAACACCAAGCAGACGTCTTTCGAAGTACTCCGCTCTCGCAATTTGAAGTGCTCAGCGAGATGGACGGAGTGGAGTTGGTCAGTCTGCAGTCGGGATTTGGCACTGAACAATTGGTTCAATGGCAGGGGCGTAGGCCGATTCATCGTTTGCCGGAGGGAGTTGATACTACCAACGGGTCGTTTATGGATACAGCTTCGATCATGAAGCAGCTTGATCTAGTCATTACCAGCGACACTTCGATTGCTCACTTAGCGGGGGCTCTTGGGATTCCGACTTGGATTGCGTTGGGCTACGTACCTGACTGGCGCTGGTTGCTGGGACGCGATGACTCTCCCTGGTACTCGTCTGTCCGTCTTTTTAGGCAGCCCTCTATGGGGGATTGGGGCGGAGTCTTTTCGCAGATGAGCGAGCGGCTCCGCGAAGTTGTGTCGAGTAGATCGGCTGCGGTCTAGGGCTGGCAGTGGCGACGATGAAATTCACTTGATCCACGTTGAGGCGTTTAAATTGGAAACTTGGTTCGAAATCGGGCTGGCCATAACGCTCACTTTTCTCGCATTGACTTGTTGTGCGGCCAATGTGCTCGGACTGCCGGGTAATTGGGTTGCGGCGTGTGTTGCAGGCTTGAGCTATTGGTTGCGGCCGGAGAACCTTGCAACGCACGTGGGGCTCGAGTTCTTGATTGGGATTGTCGTTGCGGCGGGGATCGGAGAGCTGGTCGAGTTTGCGGCAAGTGCGTTGGGCGTTAGCAGTAAAGGTGGTAGTAGGCGAGGTACCTTGTTGGCTATGGTCGGCTCAATCGTGGGGGCGATTGCTGGACTCTTCTTCGGCTTGGGTGTGCCCATCATCGGTCAATTGATTGCATCGCTAATGTTGGGCGCTGCTGGCGCGTTTGGTGGAGCGATACTTGGCGAGCGTTGGGCTGGCAAGGACTGGGATTCAAGTCTGCAGATTGGTTCCGCCGCATTCTGGGGGCGACTCTTGGGAACTTTTGCAAAAGTGGTGTGCGGCACGGTGGTGTGCGGCCTCTTCATTGTTGCCGTCTGGTTCTGAGCGTCTCGGGTTTTCGAGGCATGAGTACGCTGCACAAGTGCTGTTGGATTTACTGTCAATTAAGCACGTGGACGAATGGAGGCATACCTTTCTGCCGCCTTGTCCTTGAATGACAAGGTTGTTTGCGCCTTCCCAAAAGGATGAGCTACTTTTGCGAAACGAAACTCTTCACACTCCTGCAAGGCAAGTCATGGAATCTTCACAAAACTGGTGCGCGATTTTCAAAAATTGGCCTGAAGGAATCGATAAGAACGGCACCTTGGTGACGAAGTTTGGCGAGAGCGTTCCGTTCTGTAGCTTCATGCTGGCAGAAGGACTTGTGCTGCTTGAGCGTAACACGCCTGATCCGGCTGGGGCACGCAAGGCAGTGGTTGGCTTAGATTCGATTGCTGTGGTTAAGATCAATTCGCCTCTACCGATGCCAGAGTTCCAGCCTATGGGATTTCAGTTCGCAGCTAGTTGTGCACAACCCGTCTAGCTCTTAGTAAGAACGAGCGTCAGTCCGCCGCCGATCAACTGGCGTGGTTTGGCAGAGGGCTATACTACCGCGATTCTCGGATTGTGAGTTGAGTATAGTGGAGCGGTCGCTTGCGGAAAAAAGTTGTTGTCGTTGGTGCGGGGCTGGCCGGTCTTAATTGCGCCCGTGAATTGTCGCAGCACGATATCGAAGTCATTGTGCTGGAGGCATCGGATGGCATTGGTGGCCGCGTACGCACGGATAGCGTTGAGGGCTTTACAGTCGATCGTGGATTCCAAGTTTTCCAAACGGCATACCCAGAAGCTCAAGCAGCACTCGACTATGACAAGCTCGACTTGGCGAGCCTTCAACCCGGTGCGTTGGTAAGGTCGGAAGGTCGCTGGCATCGGATGGCAGATCCCATACGCTGCCCGCAGCACTTGTTCGGCACGTTGTTCAATGGAGTTGGCAACTTAACCGACCGAATCCGTCTGCTGACTCTTCGCTGGCGTGTCATGCGTGAGCAGGTGGCCACGCAACTTGCCCGACCAAATGACACTTCGACGGCAGAGTATCTCGCGAAGGATTGCGGCTTCTCTGATTCCTTTATTCAGAAGTTTATGCGACCTTGGGTTTCTGGGATGTTTCTGGAGCCAGACTTGGCCACCTCCGCTGGATATTTCGAATTCGTTTTCAAGATGCTGAGCACGGCTGAGATCGCATATCCAGTTGGTGGAATGCAATCGATTCCGATGCAATTGGCCGAGCAGATTGACGGCGAGGTTCGGACTGGAACTCGCGTGCAATCTGTGGACGCGAACGGAGTCGTTTTGGATCACGGAGACAGGCTCGAGGCGGGGGCCGTTGTTGTTTCCGCTGATCTCGAAGCGGCAAGTCAGCTTGGCGGCCAGGTAAAGCCACGCCCCTTAAACGGAACTCTATGCCAGTACTTTGTGTCCGACTCTGCTCCGAATGAAAAAACACTCATGTTGAATGGTGACGGTCCAAGTGCAGGCCCCATCAATCACGTCTTTATTCCGACGAATACCGTGCCATCTCTGGCTCCCAAGGGCAAGTCGCTCATTAGTGTTTCTGTCGTCGGTTGCTCGGAAGAGCCCCGGGCACTTGATGCTCCGATTCGGCAGCAATTGGTAGATTGGTTTGGAGCTGACGCGGGGCAATGGCGACGACTGACGGAGTACGTCATTCCAGATGCTTTGCCAGAACAGAAACCTGGTTTCTATGGCAAAAAGAGCCCACTCAGAGATGAACGGGGCATCTACTATTGCGGTGATCATATGGAGACATCCTCCATCCAGGGTGCGATGAAGAGCGGGCGACTTGCGGCGGAAGCCGTAGTAGCTGCCATTCAAGAAGATCCAGAACCAAGTCTGAGAACGGCGTGACCGCGGCTACGCGAGTGGAGGGACCATGATTCAGTTCATTAAACAGCTAGCTACCAAGTGGTCTTCTTGGATAGGCGATCGCGATCTTGAGGTCGCCTTGCGTGGGCACCTAGATCGACAAGGATTTTTTGGTGAGTCGGCGAAGTTCGACGGGCTGCGTTTGGCAGCCGTTCAAAGGCCGGGTTGGCTTCAAGTTTTTGTGTTCCGAGTTGAAGTTCGCGAACGAGGGGAAGCGAGTGGAGAACGTCGCGAACTGTTTGGTGTCCTCATGCAGGATGAACGCTACAACAAGCTTGATGTACGTACCTTTAAAGCGAAGTTTGAGCGGAATGCGTTGTTCCAGGAGTGGAGTGCAGATCTTATTCGATTGCGTGGGGCTCGGCTTTAATTCAAAGGGACCTCTGGACGATCGTGTTATCGATTACGCCAATGACTGCATTTCTTTTCGGCCTAGTTATGTTGACGGAATCGGCGACTGTCGGGCAATCGCAGGCTTGACCTGCGAATCGGCAGCGCTAGCATGACAGTGCTCTCGCATTGCTAAAAACATTCAGGATGAATACCCCGATCCGCCTTGGACCAGACGTGTCCATGGGCGTTCGATCTTTCAAGCAGGGCTGCCAAGTCGTGGGACTAATGGCGGCCAAGCGTTTGATTTCTGGGGAAGCAGGGAAGGCAGGAGCAACAGGTTTGTCTTGTTGTTTTGCTGAAGTTGGCAGGTGTCCTGATAGATTGCTTCACGTTTGCCGTGAGCTGCAATTCGGTCAATTCGGTGCCGTCCAACTATCGCTGGTTCGCTCAGTCGTGGAAATCGGATTGAGCAAATGGAGGGGCTGACATGGATGGTTTAAGTGCTTTACGGAGTTCACGAGGTGGGCGGACACTGCTGCATGCCTGGGCTTGTCGCAACAGCCCGACTTCGCAAATGCGCGTCGCCGGGGTGTCTTTGCTCCTCTGCTTGGTGGCTCCGTCGGGTGTCGCGCTTCTTGCCAAGCAGCCAGACATTACTTTTGATGTTCCGACGCTGGCGTGTGCGCAAATGGTCGATCCTGCGTCGATCGGATCGCATGCGCAAGACGGGAGCTTAGTGCGAATTCAGATTCCGGTTTCTGCCTACATTGAGCCGCGGTTTCAGGGGACAGTTTCCGAGTACGTTGTGCAAATTGAGAGTCCACTGCGGACGCTCCAAGTTCGTGACTACTGGCCGCGGCGCGAGTCGGTGACCAACGTAGCCGGGAATGTGCGCGTTGAACAATCCAACCAAAGCGAGTCCAAGTTTGGTGCCAAAGCGTCCGGTGGTTTTGCAGTAGTCGCGAACGGGACTCTCGAGGCAAGCCACCGTTCGAATTCAACCACCAAAGAAACGTATGAGCGGCTTCCGGAGTCGCAGAGTGTGGCGTTGGCTGGGCACGCGAACCGGGGAGCTGGGGTCTTCTTCAAGTTTCGGGCAGGCCACAATGTTGGTCTTGAAGGAGCACGTGAAACGGCCCTGCTTGCACAGGTTCCCAAGGTATGGCGAGCGGACAAGCTACTAGTGACTGTAAAAGCCTTCGGAACTCGGCATGCGCGGAATACGTTTAGCGGGTTTACTGAATTGGCCAGCACGCAATGCTGGGTAGCCGTTTTCCGGGAGGGAGACACAGTGGCTAAAGCTCGGGCTCAGGACTTTGTTCGATTGGAACAGCAGGTTCGAGACGTGGCAGTGGCGAAACGCAAGGACGTTGAGCGCGCTTCGCATCCGACTATCTTTCATCAGATAGGTGCAGCGATGTCGGTTGTGGAGCCGCGTATCCCTGAGGACTATGTCCAACAAGTTCTATTTGGACCTCGAGGACAATACCTAGAAGGGCATTCGCACCGACTGCCCCTGGATTTACGCATCGCAATCCTAGATTTTTGGGAGGGAAGCGATGGCTTGTCTGCCCTCGCAACCGGCGAGTCGCTGGATAAGTTCGGTCATCCGCTGAATGCGACGACTGAACTGTTGACTTCGTCTTGAAGGCCGGTCCACTGAGCTCCCCCCGGCCCCAGGGGTACTGCCCGGGACTTTGACGTCTGCCGCATTTCGAGTGCAAGTGTCGTGCGGTGCGGTACTGTTAATCGCCAGCTATATTCAATGCTATTTCTTCAAACGACTGGATTCGATTGAAGCTGCAGGTTTGTCCAACAGGTTTGTTACCAGCGCGAATGCTCAGTAGCACGCGAAACCCCGCTTCTTCTGCCGCGGCAAGTTCCTCCGGGATATCGCTTACAAAGAGAATTCTCTGGGGGGCAATCTTCCAGTCTTCTGCAATATTTAGGTAACTTTGCATTTCTTTCTTGCCACCGCTCGTAGTGTCATAGTGACCGGAAAAGAGACTGAGGCAATCACCTTCTCCAGCCAGGTGTCCGAAGAACAGCTTCTGAGCAGCAATACTTCCCGAAGAGTAGATGCGAACGTCGATGCCTTGCGAGTTCCAATCGCGGATCTTCGGGATGACGTCCGCGTAGATGTGTGCCTCCAACTGACCCGACTCAAAACCGTCTTTCCAGATGACGCCTTGTAGAGCCTTTAGCCCAGTTGCCTTAGCGTCGTCGGACATGAGGCGTCGGACTTCAGCTTGCACCAAAGTGCGTGGTTCTTGGCCGAGCTTCGAACTCCAGTTGTTTAGAGAACTGTAGCCAGCATCGATCGCAATCTGTTCTGCCGCAGCTTGGACGGTCGGGGCGTCAAACGATTGGTCGAGGAAATTTGAAAGGCGTTCTAAGACGAACGGGAACATCTCATCGTGCACAAACGAAATGCTCGATGTCGTACCTTCGATATCCAGTAGGATGGCTTGGATCGGATGTTCCACTGTTTAGTTCGACCTGACTTTTCTAGATCTTGATGATCGGATCCATGGATTCGTCGCCGTCTACATACTTGGGGCCGAAGCACAACGGTTGGTACTCGCTGTGGACGCCCTCGTCCATGTATTCAGGTGTCCAGCCCGAGACGTCTTCGAATAGGCGGATGCAACGGATTGCTTTGTCCTCGCAGAGGTTGAACCAGTGCTTGGTGCCTTCAGGGACATTGATTAAGTCACCAGACTCGACTTCGACGGCAAACACAGGACCGTTCTCCGGGTTGATGTGAAATAATCCTCGACCTGTCACTGTGAAGCGAACTTCGTCTTCGGAGTGTGTGTGTTCTTTGTCGAACTTCGCGAGCAGTTCATCTAAGTTAGGTGTCTCTCGGTTTACATTGATGACGTCTGCCGTCACGAAGCCACCACGCTTCTTTAGCGATTCGATCTCTGGAGCGAACTCTTCCAGGATTTGCTCGTTCGTCGCATCAGAGGGAAGCCGTTCCTCGACTGGCCAGTGCTCGTACCAAATGCCGTGCGGTTCAAGGTATTCACGAATCTCTTGCACGTTCGAAAGTGTGCGATTCTCTTCAGGAACAATGACTCTTGCCATGAGGAGTCTCCAGCTTCAAAACAGGCTTGCGGGGGTGTGTAATAAACTCGGAGTCGATGCGAGCGATGCCTGCTGTCCCCTAGATCAAGATGTGCACAGGGAGGAATGGCAACAGCTGCAACAACAAATGGAACCCATTAACTTAAGCGGAGCATCGCTTCTCAGCAACCGAAAGCTGCCAGCTTCTAACCTGAGCTGGGGCTGCCTGGCGAAACGCGGCTGTTTTTGCTTTGTCAGTTGAAAAGGAACTGCTGGCGGGTCATGATCGACCGATTGCCGCTTCCAGATTACATCGGTGCAAGTTCGGTGCGTACGAGGCACGACAGCCGCTTGCGATCTGCTAGCCTGGCGCGAATTAGTATCCACACAAGAATTTTTCGGAGTTGCTATGAACCTGATTGATCGAGTGCCCGGTCTTCACGCAACGCGCTGTGCAGTGGTCGCAGTGGTGTTGCTCGGAGGGCTGGCATCCGCTGTCGAAGCAGTCGAATCGACGACGATAAAGATGCCGCAGGATCCAGGTATCAGTCCCGATGGGATGCACATAGCGTTCTCTTGGATGGGGGAGATCTGGACCTCCAGTATCGATGGTGGCGATGCGAAACGCCTAACCAATAGCAGGGCAACCGAGTCTAGCCCGTTGTTCTCGCCCGACGGATCGAAGATAGCGTTCGTGAGCAATCGCACTGGATCGAACCAGATCTTTGTGATGAACGCAGATGGTAGCGGTATTCGGCAGGTTACGTTCCACTCGGCTGGCTACACACTCTCAGATTGGTTTCCGGACGGTCGGTCGATTCTTGCTCTCGGCTCGCGCGATCACTACCACCGCGATACGACTCGACTCTTGAAGGTAAACGCCGAGAAGAGAGCGAAAGAGGAAGTCTTGGCGGACGCGATGGTCGAAGCCGCCAAGCTCTCTCCCGATGGAAAGTCGATTTTGTTTACTCGTGAAGGCGAACGCTGGTGGCGAAAAGGCTACGAGGGAGAGCGTTCTTCGCAGGTCTGGAAGTTGGATCTTGAATCCGGAGAATTTAGCGAACTGTTGCACGAAGGCGTTGAGTGCATGTGGCCTATTTGGATGCCCGACGGAAAGGGTTTCTATTTCACCAAGGGGTCGCAGACTGGATTCGAGCTGTGGCGTTATCGCTTTCCGAAAAAAGAGGGTAAGCCTGCGAAGCAAAAGCGAGTCTTCGCCTACGAAGATGACTCGGTCGTTTACCCGTCGATCTCTTCTGACGGTAAGCAGCTTCTCTTCCGACACTTGTTCGATCTCTACGTCATGGATCCGACATCGGAGGATCTTCCGGAAGAGCTCGAGTTGACCATTGCGTCCGACGTGGATCTTCCAGCGCAAGAACTGCGTCGCGAAATCGACTCGGCTTCGGATGTTGCATTTAGTGCTGATGGTTTAGAGATCGCTTTTGTGGCGGGTGGCGACATTTGGGTCATGGACACAACACTGCGTGAGCCCAAGCAAGTTACTTTCACTCCGGGACGCGAGGAGAATTTGGTCTTCAATGGTGAAGGAACTGAGCTCTGGTTCACTTCGGTGACCGATGGCCAGCCTGATATTTGGAAGGCGACTCGAATCGACGAGGAGCAGTACTGGTGGCAGAACCAAGAGTTTACACTCGAGTCCGTCACAAACGATGCTGACTCCGAGAGTGGTATTCGCTTGACCGCAGATCAATCGCGGCTGGTTTACCAAGACGGACGCGGCTCGCTCGGCGTCCTCGATATTGAGTCTGGAGAGAAGGAGACGCTGCTCACGGGCTTTAGCGGCATCGAGTTCGATCTGTCCGCAGATAGCCAGTGGATCGCCTATTCGAAGCAAGATGACAACTTCAATCGAGAGATTTGGATCACGAAGCTTGATGGCTCGATGGAGCCTGTGAACGTCTCTCGGCATCCTGACAATGATGGATCGCCGGTCTTCTCGCCTGATGGCAAGATACTTGCCTTCACCGGGCGACGTGTGGATCAGGAAGTCGACATCTACTACGTGTACTTGCAAGAGGAGTTCGACGATCAGACGTCGAGGCAGCGTAAATTAGAGGAAGCTGTCGAGCTGATGAAGAAGAAGCGGAAGTCAAAGTCCGGAAGCAAGGGCTCAGACGAGAGCTCCAAAGGGCAGGGCGGTAAGAAAGCGAAAGACAACAAGCCAGACGAATCCGAGGAGAAGCCGGAAGCGAAAGCAAGCAAGGAAGTCGACGACAATTCCAGTGTGGACAAAATTCAGATCGATCTGAAGGATATTCACGAAAGAGTGCGCAGGATTTCGATCCCGGACAGCTACGAAAGTGGTCTGCTCTTTTCACCTGATGGCAGCAAGTTGGCGTTTAATGCCAGCGTCGATGGGAAGCGAGGTTGGTACACCGTGGAGTTTCCGGATGAGCTGGCTCCGAAGTTTTACACGTCGACCACGGGCCGAGGGGCGGTTTGGTCGAAGGAGGCGGGAGGCATTCTGTGCTCCGTTGGTGGAACGCCTGCCAAGATTGACGCGAGCGGGAAAGCCGAACGGTACACGTTTGAAGTCGCGCACGAGATGAGCCGCTCAGATCGACTGAAAGCTGGCTTTGAGAAAGCGTGGTTGACGATGCGAGAGGTATGGTACGACTCGCGTTACGCCAATAAGAACTGGTCCGCGATCCGACGAAAGTACGTGGATGCAGCTGCGGCGATGCCCGACATTTCTGGATTAGCTGATGTAATTCAGCTGATGCTCGGTGAGTTGAACGGTTCGCACCTTGGCTTTTCTCCTAACCGGTCATTTTCCCGTGGAGAGAACGAAGGCTGGTCGGACGAGACTGCGCACCTCGGACTACGATTTGAAGAGGACTATAACGGCCCCGGTTTATTGGTTCGAGATGTGATCCAAGATGGTCCATCGGACAAAGCTGGCAAGCGTGTGTACGCTGGCGACACGGTGCTAGCCATTGATGGCCAGGTTGTAGACCCCGACATGGATCTGACCAAAGTGTTGAACGGTCGCTTGGATCGTGACGTTCTGTTGCGAGTCCAGCGAAGTGCTGAAGAAGGCGAGGAGGGTGTGGACGCTGAAGTTGTCGAACTGGCGGTTCGTCCCATCAGTTTCTCTCGAGCTCGTTCGCTGCTGTATGAACACTGGTTGGATAACAATCGTCAGTCGGTCGAAGAGGGCAGCAAAGGCCGACTTGGTTACTTGCATATTCGCGCGATGAATATGAGTAGCTTCTATGAATTTGAGCGCCAGCTCTACAACGTGGGCTACGGCAAGGACGGTCTCGTGATTGATGTTCGTGACAACGGTGGCGGATCGACAACGGATTTGCTGCTCACCGCACTTACCCAGCCTCGACATGCCATCACGGTCCCTCGCGGCGGTGGCCAGGGTTATCCCCAGGACAGAGCTGTCTTCGCTTCCTGGTCGAAGCCGATCATCGTGCTGTGCAATCAAAATAGCTACAGCAACGCGGAGATCTTTTCGCATGCGATCAAGACTCTGAAGCGTGGGCAGGTTGTCGGGGTGCAGACTGCCGGCGGTGTTGTGAGCACTGGCTCGGCAACGATCGATGACGTTGGGCGAATTCGAGTTCCATTCCGCGGCTGGTTCCTGCTGAATGATGGGCAGGATATGGAGCGCAACGGGTGTCTCCCGAATGAAACGATTTGGCCGATGCCGGGTGAGTTGCCTGCGGGGATCGACCGCCAACTCGATCGTGCTGTCGAGCTGTTATTGGCGGAAGTAGAGGAAATGGACCTCGGCGACGCCGAACTTACTTACGCATCCGAAAGAGATGAGGTGACGTCGACTTCGGACGAGTAGCCTTCCATGGCTGCGTCGCTTTGTTGAGCAGGTTTGCTATGGCTGTCCCAGTGCCCTGTTCGGGACGGCCGTAGCGTTTGCTCATTGCATTGATTTTGCGCTTAGCCAAGTGTTGCGGTTCGGCCGACGCATTCTAGGAGAAATTCCAAGATCTCGATTTGGCGAAATGCCTCATCGAGGTCTTGCCCCCAGGTGTAGATTCCGTGCCGCCGAATGACGTATCCGTGCTTGAGTGGCTCTGTCTTGGATTGCATGTCTTGCCGGATTTTTTCGGCCAGCACTGGGATGTCTTGTGTGTTTTCGTAGATCGGCAGCCACTCCGAATGTTCGTGCGTGGTGACACCCGAGAGGCCTTTGAGCATCTCGTATCCTTCGAGCAGAATTCCCTTCTGTGGAGCGAAACGATCGGAAAGAACGGTGCTCCAAATGCTATGCGTATGCAGGATCGCTCCGACGTTTTCGCTCTCAGCCGCAACGCAATGCAGCAGCGTTTCCGCTGAAGACTTGGGCTGGCCTTCGACAACAGGCTTCCCGCGTTCATCGACGAGCACAAAGTCATCTTGAGCGAGGTTGCCTTTGTCTTTGCCGCTCGCGGTGACCAAAATCTGAATTGGGTTTCGATTGACGACCACGCTGTAATTACTGCTCGTACCGCGGCTCCATCCGCGCTCCCAACAAAGTCGTCCGACTCGACGGAGGCCTTCAATTGAATCTTCGTAGGGTTGAAGGTGGGGCGGTAGTAGCTGTGTCATGATTCCGGATGTTGAAAGGAGGCGGCGAGACTGGTACAGAGAAAGTGATGGCGAAGGGCTTGCGACAAGTGCACACACTCTTCCATTGACGTCTAGGGATTTAGCTGTGCATGCGTGGCAGTGGATTCCCTCGGTCGATGACCTCGGCCTCCAGCGTTGCCAGCTCTTTAAGCCGTTTGTGTACTTCGTCGCTTGAGGCAAATTGCTTGGCGAGCTTGACGTAAGTCGTGTGATGCCGAGCCTCCGACTCAAATAGCGAACTGTAGAATTCGGAGAGTTCTTCGTCCCGCTCGCGAACATGTTCAGCCAATAGACTGAAACGTTCACAGCTGCGTGCTTCAATGAGGCCGGCGACTAGCAGCCGATCCACAGCACGGTTCGGTTCGTTCGGGCGCACCAGTTGTTTGAGTGCTTTGCCGTAGTGTCCAGGCTGCTGACGGACGAAAGTAATGGATCGGCTCGCCAGGAGCTTCAGGACCATGTGAAAGTGTTCGAGTTCTTCTTCCACGATCCGAGTCATTTCCTCGCACAATTCCTGATTGTCGATGTAGGCACCCATGAGGCTCATCGCTGTGGCGGCCGCTTTGTGCTCACAATGCGCGTGGTCAATCAGCACGTCTTCTAGACCTTGGTCGACCTGTTCGAGCCAGCGGTGTTTGGAGGTACTAGCTAGGTTGAGCATGGTTGGCCTTGCTCCCAAAGGGGTTTCAAAGGAGTCGTAGATGGAGTCATTAGACCGTCTGCTAGAGCTCTTGATAAGCGAAGATTGGGTGCCGCATTCGAGCAACGAAGTTACATCTCACATGGAGGTTGGCGGGCCTACGAAAAAAGCGGTCTTGCTGTAAGAATAGGCCCAGCGATTTTGCTTCGCGGGCGGGCTTGATTCCCGTCAGAGATGTTGGAAATTCGTATTTTGTGACTACGGTAATCGGCGGTACATTCAAGGGTTCTGCTCAGCATGGTTCTGCTCTCCGCAACCAACCTCTCCAAGATGTTTGGGGATAAAGAGATTCTCCAGGGCGTAAGTTTGGAATTGCGACCTGGCGATCATGTTGCGCTGGTTGGTCCCAACGGTACTGGCAAGACGACTCTCTTGAAGATCTTGACTGGTGAACTGCCGGCAGATGGTGGGGATGTTGAGTACCCAACCAAGTGCTCAGTTGGCTATTTGCAGCAACATCCCGAATTTGAATCGGAAGACACGGTCTGGGGTGTCGCCAGTGCTGCAGTCGGCGAGAGTGTGACGCTTGCGGCGAAAGCGGAGGAGATCGCACAGAAGCTGGCGGAGACCACCGATGGCCCGGCTCACGATGAGCTGCTGAAAGAGCTCGATCTTCTACAGGCGAAGCTGCAGCAGCACGACGCATACAATTGGGAACATCGAGTTGAACGGGTTCTTCAAGGGCTAGGCTTCGACTCAAGTTGGCGTCATCGCAACGTGCAGCAGATGAGTGGTGGCCAGCAAAACCGGCTGATGTTGGCATGTCTTCTGCTCCAGCAGCCTGACCTGTTGATTCTGGACGAGCCGAACAACCACTTGGACATCGAGTCTACGGAATGGTTGGAGAACACGCTTGCTGATTGGCCAGGTGCATTTCTGCTCGTGTCGCACGATCGCTTCTTTCTTGATCGTACAGCCAACACGGTGCTGGAACTTGTGGATGCTGGCTTGGATCGTTTCAAAGGCAACTACTCAGCCTATGTGCGTCAAAAAGAAGAACGCTTGCAGGTTCAACGTAAGACGTACGAAAAGAATCGGGAGGAGATCGAAAAGCTCGAAGACTTCATTCGTAAGCATCATCACGGCCAGAAAAGCACCCAGGCCGAGGACCGGCGTAAGAAATTAGAACGCATCAAGTTGGTGCCGCCGCCACGCGAGATCCCGGTTCCCAAGTTTCATTTTCCGAAAGTGAGCCGCACGGGCGATATCGTCCTCCGTGCGAAAGATCTTTCCAAGACCTATGACAAATTGCTTTTTGAAAAGCTATCCGTTCAGATCGAGCGTGGTGAAACATGGGCTATTTTAGGCTCGAACGGATCGGGTAAGTCGACTCTGTTGAAGTGCTTGTTGGGGGAAATCGAATCCGACACGGGTGAAGTCGAGTTGGGACATAAGTTGCGGATTGGCTACTTTGATCAACTGCTTGGAAAGCTGCCGTCGGACACGACTGCAGCAGAGGCAATCCGGGTTCCCCATCGCGATTTGGATGACCGCCAGCGCAGGGATATTCTCGGTGCGTTTGGGCTGAGCGGGGATCTCGCCGTAAAGCCATTGAAGCAATTGAGCGGAGGGGAACGGAACCGAACGATGTTGGCCTGGCTTTCGGCGATGGAGGCCAATGTCCTCGTGCTGGATGAACCGACAAACCACCTGGATCTTTGGTCCAGGCACGCTTTGGAGTCGGCTATACGGCAGTTTGACGGTACAGTGATCTTGGTGACGCACGATCGCTACTTGGTCAACGCTGTGGCTGACAACATCTTGGTCCTTAAGGACGGTGGAGTCAGCCAAGTTCGGGGAGACTATGACACCTACCTGCACTGGCTAAAAGAAGGTTTGGCGATTGAAGATCGCGGGCGTGTTGGATCACAAAATACTAAGCACGGCAGTCCGTCACGGTCCGCAGCCACGGGAGTGCAAGACTCGGAGGCGGTTCGCGGCAAAGCGAAGCGGAAACGCAAGTTCCCGTATCGAAAAGTCGCCGATTTGGAGAACGATATCCAAGAGCTGGAGGCGGGCATCGCTCAGGTACACCAAGATATGCTTGAGCCGCAGAACCTGCGTGATGGCAGGAAAATGAAAGAGTTGCAGCAGTTGCTGTCTGACACAGACGCGAAGTTGCTCGAAGTATATGAACACTATGAAGAAGCGTGTGAACTGAACTGATGGCATTTTGGAACCGCAAGAAAAAAGAAGTAGAACCATCTGTAGAGCCTGTAGCCAAGGCCGAAGTGCCTGACAAGGTTTCTGAGCAGGTGTCCGCGCAGCCTCTGGAGTCGGAGGCCAAAAAAACTCCCGAGGTCGCGCCGCCGGAAGAGCCGGCTGAAAAGCCCAAGAAAAAGGGCGGATTGTTCTCGGGTGGAGTCTTCTCGAGCGTCAAAGCGGCTCTGCAAAAGACCAGTCGTGCGCTCAACACCGATATCCGTGACATCTTGAAGAGTCAGGGTGAGCTGGTCGATGACGACTTTCTCCGAAAGTTGTTCGCCGTATTGGTGAAGAGCGATATGGGCGGTGAAATGGCCAAGCAGATCCGCGATCGGATTGGCAAGGATTACCGCGCCAGAAAGGTCCACTTCGAAGAGATTCTGGAAGTTATCTCTTCAGAAATTCGAGAGACGCTCGAGCAGGGCGGGACTCAGGTCAACATCGCTGCGGAAGGGCCAACGGTGATTCTTGTCGTCGGAGTCAACGGATCAGGAAAGACGACCTCCATTGCGAAACTGGCGAATCGGTTCGCCAAACAAGGAAAAAAGGTGCTCTTGGGAGCGGGCGACACGTTCCGGGCCGCTGCTGTCGAACAATTAACGATTTGGTCAGAGAGAATCGGGTGCGACATCGTTACGGCGGACCCGGGTGCAGATCCTGGTGTGGTCGCCTTCCAAGCCAGTAAGCGAGCCCGGGATGAAAATTACGACGTCTGCATTATGGATACTGCCGGGAGGCTGCAGACTCAGACCAATCTCATGCAGGAGCTAGAGAAAATCCGTCGCGTGATCGGTAAGCATATCGAGGAGGCGCCGCACGAGGTCTTGCTCGTTCTTGATGCAACGGCAGGGCAGAACGCGATCAGTCAGGCCAGGGGATTTTCGGAGGTTGCCGAGTGCACAGGAATCGTGCTAGCGAAGATTGATGGTTCGGCGAAAGGTGGCGTGATCGTCCCGATTCGGCAGCAGTTCGACTTGCCCGTGAAGCTTGTGGGGCTCGGTGAACAGCTCGACGACATGGCGGAATTTGATCCTGAGATGTTTGCCAAAGCTTTGCTAGCAGGCGACGATTAGGGTGAAGGGCCCGCAGAGATTGGCTAGCCGTTAAATCTTACCGCGCTGCATTCGGAATAGGCGTTTCACGGCTTTCAAACGTCAAAATCGGATCAATCCGAGCGTTAGCATCTCCGATAGCTAGTCCAGGGATCGCACGGAATGCGGTAATCCCTCTATTTGATACGTCCTATACTCGCAAATTTGCGTTTGAGCCTGTTGCGGGATGCTCTGCTCCCGGATTCCGCGTCCTTGGTGAGGCGGCCATGGCGGAAGCCGGTTGGACCAGGCAGATATAGGCGAAAGAGATTCCGTAAATCAAGGATGATGTAATGAGAATCAGAAACTGGGCATTGAGTGCTGCTCTGACAGCGTCTTGTCTTGGTGGATCTGCACTTGGGCAAGAGCTCGCGCCCGTCGTTTCCGCCTCAGATCTGCAAGAATACAGCAGCGTAATCCCTGCGTCCTGCGGGTGCACTGAAACGCCAATCAGTTGTGATACTGGTTGTACGGGCGGCTGTGAAACGGGTGCTTGCGACGCGGCACCAAGCTGCGGTATGGGTTGCGACTCAGGATGCGATAGCGGTTGCGGCTGCGGTGCAGGAGCTGGTGGGCTGCTAGGCGGCGGTGGCGGAGGGCTCTTCGACGGGCTTGAAGTTGGTGGTTGGTTGTCTTTGGGCTACCACACTTACAGTAACACGCTGTTCAATAACCGCGATAGTCAAGTGAATCTTCATCAGGCTTGGCTCTATGCCGAAAAGGTCGCGGACGGTAGCGACGGAATCGGTTTCGGTGGACGCATTGACTACTTATACGGTACCGATGCACAGGACACTCAAGCGTTCGGTATCGCCAACAACCACTGGGACAACGGTTGGGACAATGGCGGAGCGAATGGCTACGGTCACGCAATTCCCCAGTTGTACGGCGAAGTCGCCATGGGTGATCTTTCGATCATCGCAGGTCACTTCTACACGCTGATTGGGTACGAAGTCGTTGGCGCCCCAGGCAACTTCTTCTACTCGCATAGTTACACGATGTACAACAGCGAGCCGTTTACCCACACCGGTGTTCTTGCAACTTACAGTGCAAGTGATACGGCCACACTTTACGGTGGTTGGGTCATGGGTTGGGACAGTGCATTTGAGGACAACGGGGACGCTTTCCTTGGCGGCTACTCTGTTGACTTAAGCGACACGTTCAACGTCACCAACCAATACGTGATCGGACGCTTCGGCGAAGGTGC
>JBGCCZ010000088.1:0-4852 GCA_045105035.1 Pirellulaceae bacterium
CCTTTGTTTTGCAAGGTTTAGCAATACATTGCCAACGCAAGATAGATCAAACCGAAGCACCTGACCGCTCGATTCAGGTCCTAGTGTCCCTTACAGGACGTGGAGGTTCAAATCCTCTCATCCGCACTGGTTTTTCTTGGGTTTATGCGCAATCGGGCACGTTCCATCTCCCCGCCCGAATTTCAACAAGTGACATCGCAAGTGACATTTGTGGCTTAGCGTTGGTCTTACGTCGCTGGCTCATTCGCCGACCAAAGCGAATGACTTCCAGATTTCCAAATCGACGGAGATCAGTCCCTTGGCATCCCTGCAACAAGAGCCCACTGGCGTATTCCATATCGTCTTCCGCTACCAGCGCCGCCGCTTCAAGCGATCACTCGCAACGAAGACCGAATCGATCGCCCTGGCACGGCTTGAAGAAATCGAAGAGGCGATTCGTCTCCTTCAAGATGGACGTATCCAGATTCCCGAAAAGGTGTCCACAGACGCCTTTATTTTGGCTGTTGGGCGCCTTGACGATTCAATGTAGCCGAAGGGTCCAAGAGAGGCACAGGCAAGCCTGTAGCGGCCCTTACTTTGAAGAATCTGTTCGAGCGGTTTTTCGACGCGTTGCCCGACTACAACCTAGAGCCAAACACTCTCCGGACGATGAAAACGCATCAACGGCACTTCATCCGGCTACTCAAAGCCAACTTTCCAGTAAGCGATCTTTCCGGCCACGACTTACAGAAATATGTGAAGGCCCGATCTAAGAATCGTACCCAGTACGAAAGATCAACTCCAGGGAAATCGAAAGCAACCAAACGGAAGGTATCGGCGACAACGATCAAGAACGAGATTGTCACGCTGGGCACCGTCTGGCGCTGGTGTATACGGCGGTCGAAAAGTGTAGCGTTTGGCAGTGACGCTGATGAAGTCATCAAACAACTGAACCAGCATGGTATTCCTCGTGGCCTAGTTAAGAAGGCGATGGAACTCGCCAGTGAGCAAGGCGGCTTCACAGTCTTCGCATTAGTCGACGCGCTGACGCGTCTAAGTCAGACAGTGAATGTCGCCGGTGATCGAGCGGCCCTCGACACCAAGATTGGTTCGCTACTTTCCTTGGCGGTGTAGGCGTGGATCCGCAATTAACTTCGGAAGCACTGATTCAAGCTTGGTGCTTACGCGATTGGCCGCAAGTCGTCGAACACTCTGACGCATTACTCGAATGGCTCGCGAAGGGTGGCTACGCTCCAGTGACGATTCCAACCGTTCGTCTTGGGGATGACTGGAACACGGAAGTCGCCAAGGCCGCGTGCCAATTTGCACTGCGACGTAGCCAACAAGTGCTCGACGACGCAAACGGAATTCCCGCAGATGTGCCGTTCATTTTGACTTGTGCCGACATCTGGGAGAACGAGTCTCAGCATGGATCGCGGCACAATGTGACATTGAGTCGACTGTACCGTGACGGAGAGGAGTGGAAAGACTCGACGTCCTTCGGCCGAGACGATTTGTTGCTCGTCGCGAAAGTCGCTGATCAAGCTCATACATGGATATTCGAGAATTCGAACGCTGGAGCCAATGGCAACACCAGCTTCGATCCCGAAAGATTGGCTGGCTAGTAGAGAGCATCGAACTGAGTTTGGGACACTCTTGAAACAGCCCCCACCAATGTCGATGATTCAGAGCTTGAGCATCAAGCCAATGAGTCTGTACCCGAGAAGGTTTTTGATGGTTCCAGACCACCGATCGCCTCTCACATTCAAGCCGACGTACTGCAGTTTTCTGTCATTCTGTTCAATGGGTTGAGACTCAGGCGATTTCGGGATTGGGATCTCGAAATCGACTGAGTCTCTGGCGGCAATCTTAGATTCAGCCTCGCTAACGCGAAACCAACCTGTAAACACGGACTAGTTGCTTTCGAATCCTGAGATCACGCCAAAGCCCAGATCTTCGGAGATGAGCCAAAGAAGATCTCCATCCCCAGCACCACCATCCAGCGAATGGAACTGGGCATTTGAGAAGCGAACAAACAGCATGTCGTCGGCCGTGCCACCATCGAATAAGAGCATGCCAGCAATCTCACAATGCACGAAGTCAGCTCCGTCTCGTCCTCGAGAGCCCTGGATACCAATGTTGCCACGAGTACTTACGTTTGCGAACTCCATGGTATTCTGGCCGCCCTCTGTTGAAACATAGATACTTGTCGGATGGTCCGTTGTTGCCCACATCATGTGTGCGTCCTGGACA
The DNA here is from genome assembly GCA_045105035.1 of Pirellulaceae bacterium. GTDB lineage: Bacteria > Planctomycetota > Planctomycetia > Pirellulales > Pirellulaceae > Aureliella. The sequence goes on from JBGCCZ010000088.1 coordinate 2,233, forward strand.
GTCAGTTCGTCGTTTCCGTCGGCTAGGTCAATCACTAGATCATCTGCGTAAACCAGCACGTCGATCATGTCGATGAGGTCAACTCCCTGGCTACCAACGACTTCTAAGCCTTCCCAGGTGAAGAAGCTTTCCATACTGAGCTTGTTGCCGACCTCGTCTTTGGGCCCTAGGTCGATCCGAGCGCCTGCCAGGGCCGTGTTGTAATGAAACGCCGTGTCTTCGACGTCGAATGTGATTTCATCCATTCCCAAGCCGGCTTGCAAGCCCATGAACCCGTAAACGTTTAGCTGGTGGGCTTCAAAATGATCGTCGCCGGGTTTACCTTCGTCATTGAATTCATCCAAGTACATCCACGCTTCGTCTCCTACATGAAACTCGTTGAAAACGACATTGTCAGAGCCACTGCCCATGTAGAGGAAAAGCTTCTTTGGCACGTTCGGAACGACGTCATTGCCTCGGAATTCGATTGAGTCATCGCCATCGTAGAGACTGATCGAAAGCCCTTCGATGCCCTGAAAGGCCAGCTTCTTTTTGCCGTTCATTTCGGTGTCGTCACTGGTCAATGTGAAGTCCCCCGGGGCATAGCTATGAACGACCAGTGAGTTGTCAGCTTTGTCTCCTAGGATAACCAACTTGCCGTGCTCCACGAAGACTTCCAGCTCGCCATCCGCTCTACCGCTCGCACCCCAAGCAGCAACCACACTTAGTACTGCCACAGCCAACTTCAGATTTCCAAACATAGTCTCATTCCTAGTATGTTTTGCCCGTTTCCTTAGCGATGTGCCAAGGACATACCTTGGAAGCGAAGTACGTCGCAGAACGTTACATGCAAGAACCTAGGTGCGATAATGTGGATCGTCGCATCTAAGAGGCACCGACATAGTCGCGTAGCGAGATCACTTCGCCTGTTTGCCTGGCAGCGTTGCGGATGCACTTGGCTAGCGGGCGCGATTGAGTAGCGGGCCGCGAACATGATTGGGGCGTCATCGACTTCATCATCCCCAGCCGTAACGTCGATTTCTGAGAGTCCCAAACGCCGGAGCTCGCCAGTTTATTCGGAGGCATGACGGCAACGCTTTCACCAAATTCGATGCTAAGGACGGAATCAACTCGCCGGGGTTGATGTCTTCTTGCGGAAGATGTCGACAAGCAGCTTTGGCTTGGCGGAGTCAACGGCATCTTCCGGTTCAATGGCGATTCATTTGTCGACGTCACTAATAAGGGTCCGCGAAAGTAGCGGAACGCAGAAAAGAAAGGCTGCTACGTTTGGCGGCACGGATTTCGTTCGGCCAGAGGTGAGCATATTGCCGACTCAGATTTGGATCTTCTCGATTTCGTCTAGGCTGATGTCGTCGGGAGTGCGGTCGTAGAGTTTGGTTGTGCCGACGGAGTCGTGGGCGGCGATGCGTCGGACTTCTTCTAGCGGCGAGTCGTTGTCGAGATGAGTAGTCGTTCACCCGTTTAGATCAACGGAATCCGGGGAATGCCGTCCGTTCCTCAATGCCATTATTAGACTCTCATGTGTAACGCAATCAGGATTCATGCTCTTCGTTGCTAGGCTCTGGTGATTGTGTACATGCGCTTACCGTAATTTCAAATTCTGCCCGAACGTGCGGCTGGAAGGTCGAGCTTGCGAGCCTTTCGAAACGAATTCTTCGTAACAGATCGAAAATTTGAACGCTTCTGAATGTAACGTTCAACCTAATCCAATATCTGAGGAATCAAGTCATGCTTCGAATCGCGTTAACAATGTTAGTCCTTCTCATCGGCTCACAATCTGTTTCTGCTCAGCAGGTGATGCGGACTTCACAGATTGGCTTGCTGATGCCGAAAACGCCTCAGCGCATCATCCCTGAGTTTCAGATTGTTACTTCCTACGAATTGTGGGTCGTCGACCACCGGACGCTCGATGACGTTGGTTTCTATGCGGTTTTTGAGTACGAGGATGGTGAGACCGTTTTGAACGGTCCGTTCGAAACGGAGGAAGAAGCGTGGGACAATTTGGCCTTGGTACTCTCCGGCGAAGGCCGTGACAGGTTGCGTCCCGACTACATCAGCGTGGATATCGTCGAATTCCTTCCAGAGTACTTCTACATCGCGACGTTTGATAGTTTGGAAGAAGCGGAGGAAATCGCGGGAATTTTTGAAGCGGAAGGTGCGGAAGTCGAGATTCGAACCCGCTACGGACGACGTCGGTAGTTGTACGCACAGATCGGTGCCAAAGACGGATACTTAAGGCATAGGATGACGGCACCTTAGAATTGCTTCCCATCAGATCTGAATCTTTTCGATTTCGTCAAGGCTGATGTCGTCGGCGGTGCGGTCGTAGAGTTTGGTGGTGCGGACGGAGTCGTGGGCGGCAATGCGCTGGGCGTGTTCTAACAGGCCACCGTTCTTGAGGTAGGCGGTGATGCCTGTGGCGCGGAAAGTGTGGCAACAGACGGCAGAAGAGAGCCCCGCGTGTCGGGCTCTGCGTTTGATCATGCGAAGGACGTCGACTCGGTGCATTCGGTTTAGTGTCAGTTTGCGTTGGCGGCTAAATGAGCGAAAGAGCGGCCCTTTGTTTTGGTCGGCGATGCTGGCGGCGGCAATGTAGGCGTCGAGATAGGCCTCCGCGTTG
>JBGCCZ010000089.1:0-14188 GCA_045105035.1 Pirellulaceae bacterium
AATTCCGGGGCTTTTTCGATTTCCGACGCAAGAAATGCGTTCGAAGGAGGTAACTCGAGGGAACAAGTTCCGGCAACGATCGCTGTTGGGCAATGTTCCGCCAAGTTTCAGCGGCAAGGATTCAGATACGGATGGAAAACATGAACCGCAGGCGCACCGTAGAATCTTGCCCGAGCAAGCTGCAACTTCGCCATTGGCTCGCCGCCAACGCCCCGCGCGACGAATGGTTGGTCGCACACATTGGACAATGCAGCCAGTGCTGCTCCCTTCTTGAGGACCTCTGCGACGATAATGAGTTGCAAAAATCGCGGCCCAAATCCGATTCCCAGCAATTTCTGGCCGAACAAGAGTTTGAGCGCGTACGGGAATGCGTCAAACGACTCGCGTCGCCTAACAAGTAGAGCATCGATGCCGCACACTCAAATCAACATCTCCGAGCCGGTCAAACAGGGCAGGGCAAATCGAAGTTTCAGTTTGGGTTGCAGTGTAGCCCAGCTATCGCCGCCAGAACGCATTCAAATCTCGGCTCGGAGGTCCGTGCTGCGATATCCAAGTTGGAACTTTGACTGGGCCGCTAAACGGGGTCAAGCAGAAGCACTCAGGGCCGAGAACGACTATTCTATATATAGTGGCCGAGCGAGAAGCTCGTCTGAAAGGCAAACGTTCGAACCGCAGGGACATGGTTATTTGGTTAGGCACATCGATGCAGAGACGCCGCCCAGTCTCCTACTGCGGCTTCGTAATCATAGAGATGAAAAAGCTTGGGCCACGTTTTGCGAAGTCTACAGTCCGCTAGTCTACAACTTCTGTCGACTTAAAAACCTTCAACCAACCGACGCGGCTGATGTCACCCAGGAGGTTCTGCTTCGCATTTCTAAGTCCATCACGACATTTGAATACGACCGCTCTCAAGGACTGTTTCGCGACTGGGTGGCACGAATCGTCAGCAACGAAGTAAAACGACACTTCTCAAAAAAGCAGCTCAAGAACCTCTCTGAAAATTGGGATTCCGAAGAAACGGGTGACCTTTGGACTGAGCATTTCCATCAACACATTTTCTCAACTGCCATGTCGCGGTGCAAACCCTCTTTCTCAGAAGAAACTTGGCAGTTATTCGACCTATCGTGGCTCCAAAAAATGCCAGCAAAAGAGGTAGCCGAGCGGATGAAAGTCGACATTGCCAAAGTCTATGTCGCTCGGAGCCGAGTCCTAAAACAGCTTCGATTCGAAGTCACTGTACTTGCCGATGATATCGGTTAGGAGTCCATGTGTTCAACTCGAACCAAATTCCAGAACACAGCGCACAACCGGGGCTAGGCGAGTGCCCAGCCCCAATGCGACTTCGCCACTGGTTGTCCGATCGACTGGAGCTTACGCCAGTCGAGACGTCACACATCAATTCTTGCCATGTCTGCCAGTCTTTACTTGAGAAGCTTTCTGCAGAACCCGAGCTAGCCACGTTTGCCGAACGACCGAGCCTTGCGACGCACGATTTCCAAAGCGAGCCTGAGTTTCGCGCGTTACCTGCCCTCCTGCTTCCGAGTCGTATCGATTCACACGAACCCGGCGATGCAGGGGATTCCAGTCCGCCAGCCGACTCACTACCGGTAGACTCAAACGCGGCTGAAACAAATGACGATCGAGATATCTCCACGGCAACCGATTCCGAGCCGCTTGGGAGCCTAAGTCCAGGGGAGCTTACTTCGCAGCTACCAGGCTCGCGTTACGATGTCCGACGGGCACTTGCGACCGGAGGAACTGGCAGTGTGTTTGTGGGCTACGACACTCAGTTGTCGCGCGATGTCGCGATCAAAGTTCTCTCGCGCAACTCCATGCGTGATCGACATCGGTTCCAACGAGAAGCTCAATTATTGGCTGATGTGGACCATCCGAATGTCGTCCGTATTTTCGACTTCGGGAGTTTTGCGGCTACGCCAAAAGAACATGGACCCGAACGTCAGTTCTTGGTCATGGAGTTCGTTGCAGGCGGGACCGCACGACTTCTCAGCAAGTCGCAGCAGGATTCGCCAATCGCAAAGGAGTCGCGTTTTACCAACATCGCAAGATTGCTCGCCCAAGCCGCGAATGGCCTCCAAGCAATTCACGATCGCGGGCTAGTCCATCGCGACGTAAAGCCTTCCAACCTACTCATCACTAGCGATGGCTCCACGATCAAAGTAGCAGACTTCGGACTCGCGAAGTTTACCGACACGGCCGCGACTCAATTGACTCGCACCGGCGATCTTGTCGGCACCCCCGAATTCATGAGTCCCGAACAAGTCTCTCCAGACGAAAACCTGTCAGCCTCCAGCGACGTGTACAGCCTTGGTGCGACGCTGTATTTCCTCGCAACGGAGACAGCCCCCTTCAAAGGAAATCCAACGGCGGTGATTCGACAAGTGGCCGATATCGCCCCCGTCGCACCGAGGATACTCAACCCAAGTATCCCGGCGGAACTTGAGACCATCTGCCTCAAGGCAATGGAAAAAGACTCGAACAACCGCTACCCCACCGCGGCTGAAATGGCATCGGATCTTCTCCGGTTTGCCAAGGGAGAACCGATTGCAGCACGCCCGGTATCAAACATCACTCGCACACTGCGACACCTCAGACGCAATCCTGCGCTCGGTCTTGCCGTGACGACAGCCGCATCACTTGCTCTTCTGCTGATCATCGGCAGTTTGATTTCTGCCGTCTTTATTGGGAGTCAGAATCGGCAATTGGTCCAGGCACTCGATGACGCAAGACAATCAGAGACGGAATCTAAGGTTGCGTTGCAAAAGTCAATCGAAGCCGCTGATCAGCTGTTGGTTAGCGTCGCGCGAGACACAGAGTTTCTGCCGAACACACCAGGTTCACAAGAAGTTTCTCGCAAGCTGCTCCTCAGAGCGCGGGCCTACTTCCAGTCCTTTTTACAGACGAACAGCGAAAACCCGCAATTATTATTCGAGCTCGCACGTGCCCAAGCGGGCTTGGCGGAGATTGCGCATCGTCTTGGCGAACCAGAAAAAGTTGAGAATGAAACTAACGCCGCACTGACGGTATTGAAGGCACTTCCACCGCAATCCCCCGAACAAGAACTTCGTAAACACGTGCTTCTTGCGGACACTCTCGTTAACTTCGGCAACTACCTTTACGACGCGGGAGACGCGGATGAAGCAATCCAGTCTCTATCCGAAGCCGTTGCGATTTGTAACACAACCTTGGATGCATCCTCCAACGAAGAACCCTTCGCCAACAACCTCACCCAAACTCGCAACATCAAAGCGTTGGCTCTCCGCGGACTCGGCGATGCTGAAATTGTGGCTGGCAAGGCCGACGACGCCATCAAGCACTTTGAATCATCTAAACAGATCTTTCGCGCTCTCATCCAGGACTTTCCTCAAGACACTCGCTTCATCCGTGATGCAGCCACAGTCGAAATGAGTCTCGCCACGACGGCCATCGACCGCGGTGAGCTTAGTGAGGGAAAGCAGCACTGCCTTGATGCGATGGAACTACTCAACCAAGTCAAAGAAAATGATGCGGGTGGCCTGCGAGTGATGGAGTTGAAGGGAGTCGTCCAAACGAACTTGGGACTCTCCGAACGCCGAATGGGAAACATCGAATCTGCGCAAGCCGCCTATGAATACGCAATTGCACAACACAGAAAGCTGAGCGAGCTAGAACCATCCGTCGTCGGACATAAATGGAATCTCGTAACGGCCACGTTAAACTCCGGTGGTCCGATGTTCGACCGAGGCGAAATGGAACCACTTATCGAGCGGTGGCGTTCCATTGTGCCCGTTCTAGATGCTCTGATCCAAGCCGAACCGGAAACGATGCGTTATCGTCAAGTGCAGGCGATGCTGCAGAGCAACATTGCAATCGTCTTGCGCGACATTGGCCAACTCGAAGAAGCGCTTGAACCACTCAAAGCGGCCACTGCAATACTACTGGAGCAATCACAAAGGGTAGGAAACTCGCCCGAGGCATATCTGCCCGTTGCTCTAAATCACTTCGAATTGGCTTCTACTTATATACAGCTCGAAAGGTACGAAGAAGCCATAGCGGCGTTGGACGATTCCGATTCGGTTACGCAAGAAATCAAAACAAACCACCCAGATTTCACTCCCGCGAAAGGCCACGAGTTAGATGCAAAACTGGCCCGATTCACGGCCCTTCGAGGAATTGGTATGCCGAGTGAATCCCTCCTGATACTCGCCGATCTATCGTATGCGATGGCGTTGGATCTGAACGCGCAACAACCGGACGTGCTGGACTACCGATTAGAGGTGGCTAAGTCGCTGATCAACTGCAGTGTTTCGCGACGAGACGCGAACGAGCCCGAAGAGGCGGACGCACAAATACTCTTGGCCAGAAGTTGGTTCGAACGAGAATTCATCAATAAAGACGATGAATCGCTCCAGTCTCTTTGGAAGGATATCCTCATCGAACAGGCCAAGGTGCTCGCTCAATTGAGCGAGTCTGGTGAGACCTCCGAAGATAGCCCAGTCAAACTGAGATTCGAAGCGGTGCTCAAAGAGGCTGCCGGTGTAGGTATTACCGCCCAGGAGCTCCCATCTCTTGGGTCGAAAGAGCTCGAAGCGTCGCAGAATGGACGCCCAAAGGACTAGTTCGTCGACGGTCGGGAAAAACGCTCGCGGATCGTGAGTCGAGATTCGGAAAATGAAACGCGGAGTTTTGCGGATTCACTGTTAGAATAGGAATTCTGGAAACTGCGAGTGTTCGCTCAGGTGAACGTTCACTATCCGTGAGGAGCTTGGGGCGGAGAGAACTGCTGTCGAACACAGAAGATTCACTACCCCGCGTGACCACTCCAGTTCAACGGGACTCAATGCTTCCGCCGAAGATGCAATGTCAGAAGTAAAGATTCAACTGGACGACGTGGTACCCGATGTCTATCGGGACTTGAGGTCCATTGCATCTCGGGCGTTGCGTAAGGAACCCGATGATCACAGCTACCAAACGACAGAGCTCGTCCACGAAGCCTATTTACGCCTCGCTGAAATCAAGCAGATGCGTTGGGAAGACCGAGATCACATATTGAGAACGGCCGTCGGTGTCGTGCGACGCGTATTAATTGACTACGCTCGCGCACGGCGGTCGAAGAAACGCGATTCCAATAATCTGTCCACCTTTCCGCCAGCGGATCAATTCTCCGAGTCCATCGAGTCGGGGTTCGACCTGCTGGAGCTGGAAGAAGCCTTAAATAACCTTCAGGCTTACGACTCGCGGAAGGCTTCTATCGTGGAACTCAAGTTTTTCGGCGGGATGGAGCTAGAGGCAATCGCCAGGGTCTTAAAGATCTCCAAAGCCACAGTAAAACGTGACTGGGCTTTCTCAAAGGCCTGGCTAATGAAAACGCTGTCGGAAGGCAGCGAGACAGGAAAATGACGCTGCGAACAAGATAAAATACAAGGCAAGCCAGAGTTTCTGGATGCGCTGACGAAGCTGGAATGATTCCGAAAGAGCTCTTTAAATAAAAGTTCTCTGCTTACCGGCCAGCCAACCAACTTTGACCTAGGAGACTTTTGGCGAAAATCCCCGTTTTTGTGAGCCACGATACAGATCGTTTTCGCCTTAATTATCCGGTAACCTTGTTTCGGCCTCTGAACCCAACTTGAACAAACTGAGTAGTCCCCGCAGGCCATGCCTTCAAAAGACTGGAAACAAATCGAAGAGGTTTTTCACCTTGCGTTGCAGATTCCACCGCAAGAGCGAGACCAATTCCTGCGCGAACACTGCTCTGGCAGCGAGGCAATCGCGGGCGAGGTCGCTAAGCTGCTGGAGTTCAATGACGACCAGACGAATTGGGAAGAAGCATCCACCAATCCCCAGCTGCAACAGGCCGTCTCCGATGTCGTAGACTTGCTCAATGAGTCGTCGACCCAGGAAGCTTCAACTCTTGAGCCGCTCAGTTCGACACGGCCTGCTGCCGAATTCGATCGAACCCGAAAGGAACGCGGAGGAATTGATCGCGCCGCCGCAGAACTGCGAATTCACCAGATCCTTGCCCGTAAGGCGGAGCAGTACGAGTTTCGAAAGCTGGTCGGCAGCGGTGGAGGTGGAACGGTAGCCCGTGTGTGGGACAAGGCTCTGCACCGCGATGTGGCTTTCAAAGTCCTCCACTCACCGGCTCGCAAGACCTCTCGAGGAGGTCGCGTTGATAGAGAAAGGCAGCAGGCCGAACAGGCTCGACTGCTGGCCGAATCGCGAAGTTTGGCGCAGGTCCAAAGCGACTATATCGTCCAAATATTCGAAGTGGGTGAGGCGGACGGGACAGCCTACCTCTTGATGGAATACGTCAACGGACCGTCGTTGAAGAGTTACTTAAGCGACGCCACGGATCTGCCGCCTCGCGAAGCTGCTCAAATTGCCCGACAAATTGCGAGTGGGCTTGTGGACGCGCATTCACGTGGCCTGATCCACCGAGATATAAAACCCAGCAATGTACTTCTGGCGAAACAAAAAGATACGCCCGAGTATCGAGTCAAAATCATCGACTTTGGACTCGCAAGAGTTGCAGAATCCGAACCCAAAACCGCTCTGGCCTCGGCAATCGAAGGCACTCCGATTTACATGCCACCGGAATTGCTGGATCGTTCGGCAGCACTTTCACCAACAGCCGATGTTTATTCCCTTGGAGTGACGCTCTACCAGTTGCTAACTGGAACGGTTCCGTTTCGAGGCGCCGTCCATATGCTGATCAAGCAAAAGCGCTCGCCCGTTGCCTCACCAAGCTCCATAGACGATCGTGTTCCAACGGATCTCGAAAGCGTGTGCCTGAAGGCCATGGCGGAGAGTGCGAGTGAGCGCTATGCAACAGTGCAAGACTTTCGCGTTGATCTCGAACGTTTTTTACAAGGCAGGCCCACTGTAGCTCGCCCAATTGGAATTCCGCAGAGAGCATTCAAGTGGGCGGCCAGAAACAAGGCTTGGGCGACTGCGGCTAGTCTCCTGATGATCTTGTTCACCGTATTGGCGGTCGGCTCTAGCGTGTTCGCAACGGTCATGTGGAACAAGAACCTCGCGATCGAACGCGAAAGGCAACAAACGCAAATCGCTCTGGAAACACAGTTGCTTTCCGGCGACTCGGAGAGCCTCCTGCTGGCAATCGATCAGTTTGAACGATTTGCCCTAGAACCAGTTGCTCAACTTGAGCGGCTTGCGAATCGAGCGGAGACCAGTCGAGCTCGAATCAATATCGCGTGTGCATTGGCCATGTTTGGTGAACCGACTCAGGCCGAGATCGTCGAACTAGTTCCCCGGGCCGCCGCATCGAGCAAGCAGAGTCGCGTGCTAGCCCGAGCACTTGGAGAGCAGCGTGAGTTCTCTCTGCAAGCCTTGGAAAAGGCCTACCTGAATGCAGCGGCTGGATTGGATCACGCAAACCAGATTCGTCTCGCCACGTTAGCCTGGGCACTCGGCAATCACACGCGACTTGTTGAACTGACCAACGCGTCTCAGAATGCCAGTTTGAGGACGCAGTTCATTCACGGCCTCGCGGATTGGTGTCCCGATCTGGGCGCGGCGATCGAGCAGGCCAGCGGCTGGCAATCAAAGCAGCTAAGTACGGCAATCATGCTGGGCCTTGGCTGTATGGATGCTCGCGAATTTACTGAGGATGAAAATGAGAGCTTGCAGGCAAGTGTCCGACGACTACACACTGACCCGAATTGTCCACCTGGACTCGCCTCGGCGGCGCGCTGGGTCGCGCGTCAACGTCGATGGGATTTGCCGGTTTCCGATGCCGACAGTCCCTTCTACATGATTGAAATCGATCCCGGCGCGTTTCAAATGGGAAGTGATGATGAATCGCTGCTCTTCGAAGGGCGTGCATCGCATCAAGTCAAAATCACGAAGCCCTATTGCATCGCCGACCGTGAAGTCAGCATTGAGTTCTTTCGCACAGTCTTGGCCAAGTCTACGTTGGATACTGATGTTGCCTTATCCGAAATATGGCGGCCCAACGAGACAGTGAGTCCCACAACGGCTCATCCTGCGCAGAAGGTGTCCTGGTTCGAAGCCGTCGCGTTTTGCAATGCGTTGAGCCACGCAAGGGGGCTGCAACCATGCTACAGCCGACTGAAGGAACCAGTCCTTCTTGAGATCGATGGAGAGAAAACGTCTTTTCCCGCCTGGAAATGCGATCGGTCGGCAAATGGTTTCCGTTTACCAACCGAAGCTGAGTGGGAATACGCCGCGCGAGCAAGCACCCAGACGGACTACTCCTTCGGAAATGACCGCCATTATTTGGAACACTACGGAAAATGGACTAACAACCGGAGGATGTCTGCGAACGTCAGCGGAACGCTTATGCCCAATCCCTGGGGCCTATTTGACATGCATGGCAACCTGTGGGAGTGGACTCAGGATTGGTTCATGGATTTCCCGACGGAGACACGCATTGATCCGATGAACGAGAAACCGATTGCCAAGGGACGCTCCTACCGCGGCGGTGGCGTCGCCACTTTCTCCGGTGATCCGCTTTCCGACTCCCGTGGTTCGACTCGACCTGACAGCCAATTCTTCAACGTCGGTTTCCGCGTCGTGCGAAGCCTCTCTCCAAGCAACTGACGATTTGCTTCTCGAGGCTTGCTTTTAACCTAATCGCACCAGGCTATTGGCCTAGAAACTACTTCGGAAAGGGGCGGATGCCGAGTAGCATCTCAGCTCTCTCAGTCAGCGGTTGTGCTGCAAACTCTTCGTTGGTGAATTCGGACAAGGCGTCTTTGACAAGTGCATAGACTGCCTGTCGATCTTGGCTGGTGTCGAGCTCAATGCATTTGTTGATACTGCGAAAGTGCTCCACGATCGGGAGCGTCTCCGCCTTGAAAGTTTCGAAACGCAGTTTGAGACTCTCCGCATTGTCGTCGCTGCGCCCCGTGTACTTTGCTCGCCCAAGAATCCGCTGCTCTAAGACTTCGAACGGACATTCAAAGTAGAGCATGGTAGGAGTGGCGGAATCTCCGAACACCGTACTCCAGGCATTAAAGTTGGATAGCGAACGCGGGAAACCGTCCAGAAGAAAATTCGTCCGACCGGTAGTTCGCATGAGCAATTCCAGTTTGCTCTTTATCAGTGGGACAACGAAACGATCGTCCACGAGTCCGCCCTCGGCCAACCGCTTTTTGATCAACTCCGCAGCTTCACTTTCGGTTTCCATTTCGGCTCGAAGCAATTCGCCAACGGACAGGTGGGTCCAACCCAATTGAGACTCAGCCAACTCACACATCGTCCCCTTCCCTGCTCCTGGACCACCGAGCACAAACACAACGTTGGGTTCAGGGCATGGTTTGCGGGGATCGAAGTAGTGGAGGGTGACCTTCGGCGCCGGCGCGACGCCCATTTTGTAGACTTCCCACTCGCGATCCGTGGGCGGCATCTCATCTTCGCAAGTAATGTGGTACGCCAAGTGGCCGTCGAGTCGTGCGATCCTCCACGACTGGTAGCTGTTCGAATAAGACAGCGATGGCGAGCGTTCACACTTTCCGTCTGCTCGGTCCCAGGCCAGTTTTCCATTCCAGTATCCAACGCTCGAAACCGTGCCGGATTCTGATTCGGCAGGCGGAGCAATAGCTGGCACAAACAAACCGTCGACCTCCGGTATGCCAGCTCCGTTGACTTCGATAAAGAGCTTGTTGGGTGGAAGCTGTTTTTCGTCTGACATGGTCGTCTTTTTACAATTCGGTCCAATGAGCACGTTCACCAAACGCCAATCTACGCGACAGAGCAGGGCGTCCACAGAGCCCCATTGGCGTGGCGACTTCCCTGCTCAAGATTGCAGACTACCATGAATCGAAGTAAACCTCTCCCTAGAATCATCAATCACCGAGTCGCCTACAGGATTGGCTTCAGTATGCAGTTTGCCAGGTTGGTTTCGCCGCGTTCCATCGTTCCCCTCGTATGGGTACTGACGCTGGCTTGGAACAGTCATTTTGCTGCAGCGCAAGAGGCAGCTTCGACCGCCCTTGACGATTACTACAAGCCTGTAAAGTGGCGGTGTATCGGGCCATTCCGTGGCGGTCGTTCGGTTTGCTCATCCGGCGTGACAGGCAACCAACAGACGTACTTTATGGGCACGACAGGCGGCGGACTCTGGAAGACCACCGACGCAGGCCATCACTGGGCCAATGTTTCAGACGGCTACTTCAATACGGGTTCCGTCGGTGCAGTCGCCGTCTCGGAGAGCGATCCCAACGTCGTTTATGTCGGAATGGGAGAGCACGCGCCGCGAGGCGTGATGACATCGCATGGCGACGGAGTCTACAAGTCGACGGATTCGGGCAAGACCTGGAAACACCTGGGTCTCGAAACCACCGAGCATATCGCAAGGATTGTGATTCACCCAAAGAATCCCGACATCGTCTACGTTGCCGCCCAAGGTCCACTGCACGCGCCTTCGGACTCACGTGGAATTTATCGTTCCACGGATGGTGGAAACACCTGGAAGCAAGTTCACTTCGTGAACGAACTAACGGGGTGTTCGGAATTGTCATTAGACATGAGCAACCCTCAAGTCCTCTACGCCACCATGTGGGAGCATCAACGCAAGCCATGGATTGTGATCAGTGGCGGAGAGGGTAGCAGCGTCGTCAAGTCGACCGATGGCGGAGAGACTTGGAAGGAAATTCATGAAGGCCTACCCGACGAAAAAGGCAAAGCCGCAATCGCGGTGTCTCGCAGCAATCCAGACAAAATCTACTTGGTGCTCGAGAGCGACAGCCAGAAAGAAAAAGGCGGACTCTTCGTCTCGTCGAATGCAGGCAAGAAGTGGAGTCGAGTCAGTGACGATCATCGCTTGGTACAACGAGCCTGGTATTACACGGAGGTCTTCGTTGATCCGCTGGACGAGCACACTCTATACGTGCTAAGTGCTCCAGCGCTTCGGTCGATCGACGGCGGAAAATCCTGGGAGACGCTATCCGGAACGCACGGCGACTATCACGACCTGTGGATCAACCCTGCCGACTCAAAGAACATGGTGATTGCCAACGACGGCGGGGCAGCGATCACGTTTAACCAAGGTGAAAGTTGGTCCCGACAGAGCAACATGCCGACGGCACAACTCTATCGACTAAACGTCGACAATCAATTCCCCTATCGCGTGTATGCCGGGCAGCAAGACAATTCGTCAATCTCCATCGCAAGCTTCGAACCCGGCAGCGGCGGAATTTCGGAACGTAGTTGGGAGGCTTCAGCTGGCGGAGAGAGCGCCTTCCTGGCCTTCGATCCTGACAATCCGCGTTACGTGATGGGAGGTAGCTACCTAGGAACAATCGAAGTCTTAGATACACAGGCCAAAGCTGGTACGGACATCATGGCAGCGCCGATTCAGTACTTGGGGCGTGCGGCCCGTGACATGAAGTACTTGTTCAATTGGAATGCCCCGATCATTTGGTCTCAGCATGAACCAGGCACGTTCTATCACGCTGCCCAATACCTCCTACGAACGCGAGATATGGGGACGACGTGGGAGGAAGTCTCGCCTGATCTGACGAGAAACTTTGACAACAAGCAAGGTAAAGGAGGCGGACCTCTAACCGTCGAAGCGGTCGGAGCGGAGAACTACGGAACAATTAGCTACGTCGCGGAGTCACCGCATGAGGCGGGCGTGATCTGGACCGGCAGTGACGACGGCATGGTCCATGTAACTAGGAATGGCGGTGAGAATTGGAGCGACGTCACCCCCGAGGACTTAGAAGAGTGCTTGATCAACGCAATTGAAGTCTCGCCGCACGATCCGGCCACGGCTTACATTGCAACGACGCGGTACAAGTTCGGAGACAAACGACCGGGTTTGTACAAAACGAACGACTATGGTGAATCTTGGCGGAGAATCTCGAACGGAATTCCGAACGGGGCCTTCACGCGAGTCGTGCGTGAGGACAGCAAGCAGAAGGGTTTGCTGTTTGCGGGTACGGAAGCCGGGATGTTCGTTTCGCAGAATGACGGCCAGGAGTGGCAACCATTTCAATTGAATCTGCCAGTGACTCCAATTTTGGATTTGATGATCCGCCACGACGACATCATCGTCGCGACCTCTGGACGTTCGATTTGGATTTTGGATGACCTTGGGCTCCTGCGACAATCACAAGACCGCGAGGAGTCATTCCAACTTTTCGAACCAGAGCCTGCGATCATCTCCAATCACGGAAGTCCGCTGAATCGCACCAGCGAGTCCTTTGATGGCGCGAGTACTCTCCAAGGAGTGAACCCAGCCAACGGTATCGTGATCTACTACAACCTGCCCGAGCTTGGCGAACAAGACCACGCGAAGCTGGAGATACTCGACGCCGCTGGCGAGTTGGTCAACTCGTTCAATTCGAAGAAGGACAGCAATTTCGAAAGCTACGCTGGAGGACCGCCCTCTCCAACACTCATTCCCAAGAAGCCTGGATTGAATCGCTTCGTTTGGGACATGCGGTATCCAACTCTACCCGGGGTCCCCAAAGCCTATATCGAAGCCAGCTATCGCGGTCACAAAGCGGCTCCAGGAGAATACTCGCTAAAGCTCAGCGTTACACGCAAGCCACCAGAAACTGACGACGAATCCGATGCGACCGACACCTCTGCTGAGGATAGTCCTTCCAAAGAAACGAGCGAACCCGAAACTGTCCAGGACGACTCGGCGACGATGGAAACACTTGAGGTCGCTGCAAAGATACTGCCGAACCCGTTGTACTCGACGACGCCCGAACAGTACGCCGAGTGTCATAGACACATGTCTGAGACGGAGCAAACTCTGGCTCAGATGCACAAGAAGACAAATCGCTTGTTCAAAACGCAGAAGCAACTCACGGCTCTTCTCAAGTCGATCCCGGATGAAGAACCTGCCTTGAAATCGCTTAAGCAAGAAGGCAAAGAGCTTGTGGACTCCCTGAAGGCATGGGACGAGGAGATGGTTCAGCGGAAGAGCAAGGCCTACGACGATGTCGAAAATTTCCCAAACAAGTTTACGGCGGAGTACTTGTTCATGATGAATCAGTCGGAGAGTTCACTACCGCGAGTGCCCCAGGCGGCCAAGGATCGTCGCGCGGAGTTGGAAGCCCAGTGGAAGACGCTCGAGGAACAGGCCGACGACTTTCTCGACAATCAGATCCCCGCTTTCAATGAAAAGCTCTGGGAAAACAAGATCGGCGCGATTTGGGTGGGCAACGGAGAGTAGTCCAGCAACAAGCCCCACGCCCAACAGAGTTTCAGCTTAGATTGGAAAGTAGACCGGCTGTTCGTGCCGGAACACAAAGAATTCACGGCTCGGAGAGGCGCGTCACTCTATGCAAGTTGAAACTTTGCTTGGCGCTACGAATTCAGCACTCCCGATTTAGCTACCGCTGTACAGTGATTACACTGGGTGTCTCGCTAAGGACTGATCTTGAGCACTGGCTGTATTCCATTCGCTTCCCCTCCAACAGTCCAATCCATCGAATTCCGCGTTCTCTGTGAGAGCATCTCTATGAATTTCCGACGCACACTACTGGCCGCATTTTTGGTCTTTGGTTTTACCCTGGCCGCACTTGTGCCAGCTAGCACGAATCCGCTCCACGCTGCCAAACCCGATTCCGAAGCGAAGGACGAGCTGACGCTTGAGAAGCTCTTTCCGCCAAAGAGCCTCTTTGGTCCTTCCGCCCGGAGCCCCGAATTTTCGGATGACGGTCGTTACGCGGCCTATCTGTACCGACCACATGAAGAACGGCGACACGGAAACGACCTTTGGATCTATGACTTTAAAGAGTCCGAAGCGCGACGTATTACCAACATTGAAGTGATGTCGGAGTTCCAGCGATCCGCTCGGATCGTGATTCACGATCGAATTAAAGAGCACAAGAAAAACCATAAAGCCGACGAGGCGGACTCGGAAGAGGAAGATTCGCCAGAGGACGAGGACGGCAAGGATTCGGACAATGAGTCCGACAAAAAGCCGAAAGTCGACAGCGAAGTGTACCTCACAGTCAGCGAAAGTGATGCTGACGACGATTACCGTCCAGCCTACTCCGGCATTTCATCCTTTCGCTGGCACCCTACCGAAAACCAATTGCTGCTCAACTCGGAAGGCGACATCTACCTGCTCGAGGACTTGGATAAGCCCAGTCTTGAACGATTGACCAAAACAGATGAACGCGAATCCCAAGTTCAATTCCTGCCCGACGGATCCGGCTACACGGTTCGACGAAGTGATGCTGTC
>JBGCCZ010000090.1:0-36708 GCA_045105035.1 Pirellulaceae bacterium
TGGGCGATACCGCAGAGTACGACGCCACCGGTGCATTAGGCGGACTTGGCTGGGACTCGGTCGTGTCGTTAGCCTTGGGGGTTCAGCAGATCGTGAGCGATCGACTCGTGGTCCGAGCAGGGTACACATTCAATCAGAATCCGGTGAACGAAGACGAAGCGTTCTTCAACATTGCGTCTCCCGCGATTTACCAGCATATGTTGGCTTTCGGGGGTTCTTACAACCTATCGGATAAATTTGCCGCCAACGTCGGCTACTCGCACTACCTAGAAAGCTCTCGCCATGGTCCAGTCGTACTGCCGGGCGTAGGTCCGGTGCCAGCGTCGGGGCTGACCAATACTCTGGACGTTCATGGGTTCAGTTTCGGCTTCACGATGAAGAACTAAGCCGCGTTGAATGACGAGGATTTTCTAAGCTAGAAGGCTACGTTGCAACCGCGTCAGCTGACTTTTCGTGGTCTGAGCTGCCACTGGAGCGATTCGTAGGCGGCTTGGGATGACGCTTGTGTCTGGGCACAATGACGTCGCTGGCGAGTCCTAGTTTCTCGAGTAGCTTGACTTCGTAGTAGCTGATGTCAAGCTCCCACCACTTGTGTTGAACCGTGCAGGCCGACGGATCTTCGTGGTGATTGTTGTGCCAGCCTTCGCCGACGGTGATCAAAGCGACGAACCAATTGTTCCGGCTCTGTTCCCCAGTCTCGTAGTTCGTGTAGCCGAACATGTGGCTCAATGAGTTGACGGACCAAGTGATATGCCAGACTGCAATCACTCTAACGATGAATCCCCACATGACCATACTGGCTCCCAACTGCACAGCAGCAGTCAGTTCACTACTGAATAGGAAGCTCGCGCCGAAACCGATCAGAAAGAATACGGGCACTTGCGAGAAGATGTAGAAGAATTGAAGAAATGGGTTGGTCTCAAGCCGCATGTAAAACCGGTCGCGAAGCAAATCCTTCGCAAACTTCTCAAGACCCGCAACTGAATAGGTCTGTCGGTTCACAAACATCAACCAGCCCATGTGGGACCACCAAAAGTTAACTTTCGGAGAGTGCGGATCAGGAACGTCATCCGAGTCGACGTGGTGCATACGATGGACGGAGACCCAGCGCGCGGGCGTATCCTGCATCGAACAGATGCCAAGAATGGCGAAGACCCTCTCGACCCATTTGGGACATTTGAAGCTGCGATGTGTCAGGAGTCGGTGATACCCGATCGTGATACCTTGACCGAACACGTGCACGCCTAGGAGACAGACGGCGAAGCCAAGCCAACTCCACAGATACGGCATGAATGCCAGGAGTCCTAGAATGTGGACTCCGACGATCGTTATCGCGTAAGTCCAGTTGACCGTTAGAGGTTTGACTTTTTCAGGTAGTGGGTTGCTCATTTAGGCGACTTACTTAGTTCTTTTTCAGCTCGCAGTCTGAATACCGAGCTGCTGAAATGCTCGAATAGACTGCAGATTTTTTGATTGCTGGGGGGCGTATGAGAGCGATTTTGGAGTCGACTCCGCCGTTCCTATTGTCTCAAGATGTAGCGGTTTAAGGAAGGCTGATTCTGCTTTGAAGCTACGGGGGCAGACAGGGCTCATCGATAAGTGATCCGACACTCGGCGGCGAAAGGGGCAGTAAAATTGAGGCTTCGGAGGCCTTCTTCTTGCTCACTGCCCAAGTTGGCATAACTTCTAGACCGCACCGTGTGGAAACTGCAAATTACTGCGGATCCTAACGCAGAAAACGATAAGAAGTGCAGCTTTACCTCCTGCGGTCTAAGGATAGGCTCCCACGAGATCAAGTAAGCGGGAGGTATTTTGCGGTTCGGTCGCCTCGAGGCTGCTACAGGAACGAATTGAGGAAGGTTCTCCAGCGGTCACAACTAGGAGAATCGATAAGCTTGATTGAACGGGGAAGATTCTTAGCAACGCGACTGCGAAATGACGCGCTGGATTGGTCAGCGGTAATTTAGATGGGACTGTTGCCAATTCCTTTGAACCTCGGTCCCGTCATGAAGACGATCTATCTCGACTACAGCAATTCGACTCCCGTCGCGGCCAGCGTGCGAGACAGCATGCTGCCGTTCTTGAATGAGTTTTATGGTCACCCTGGCAGTTCGCATTGGTTCGGCCGTGCGAGCTACGAAGCGATTGAAGACGCGCGGAGCAACGTTGGTGCACTTCTGGACTGCCATCCCTCCGAAATCGTCTTCACCTCGGGAGGCACGGAAAGTGTAAACCTCGGGCTACTCGGAGTGGCTGAGGCGATTGGCAAGTCGATCGAGAACGAACGTCCGCATTTGATTGTTAGCGAGTTGGACCACGATTGCGTCTTGGGATGTGCTCGTCACTTGGCTGAAAGCGGGTGGGAGTTGACGACAGTGCCCTGCGATCAGAATGGAATTGTAACGGACGAGGTCGTGGCGAACGCGATTCGCCCAAGCACGCGTCTGGTCTCGATTATTCACGCGAGCCATATGTACGGAACAATTCAACCGATCGAAGCGATCTCTGAGCTTTGTCGTTCCAAGGACATTCTGCTGCACATTGACGCAGCGCAAACGACTGGCAAGATTGATTGCCGGGTCGATGAGCTAGGTGTGGACTTACTCTCGTTAAGTGGACACAAATTCTACGCACCGAAGGGCATTGGAGCGCTCTATGTTAAAACTGGAGTTCCTATACAACCGGTGTTTAAGGGTAGTCCCTGTGAGTCTGGGGTGCGTCCAGGTACGACTAACGTCCCGCACGTAGTCGGACTTGGCCAAGCTGCGAAGCTGGTGTCAGCAGGGCTCAAAACAACACAAACCGAAACGGCTGCACAGCGTGACCGCTTTCTGTCTCAATTGGAATCCGCAATCGGTCAGCCAGTGAAAGTTCACGGGAGTTCCGCACCTCGCCTACCTAACCTATTAAGTATTGAACTGCCGGCGGTGTCCGCTCGCGAGTTAGAAAAGATGCTCCCCGAGGTTTGTTTCGGACCCAGCTTGAGTCCAGTTCGAAACGGTGTTCCGGATGAGTCCAATGAGGGTGGATTGAACCCAAGGAAATGCACACGGTCAGCTACTTTGGTTTCCCGATTCGAAGGTCTAGAAAACCAGTGCCTTGAGTCCACTCTACAGATGTCCCTAGGGTGGACCACGAGCGAGGATGAACTTCAGCGAGTGGTTCAGATGCTCGCAACCGCTTACGAGTCCTTGCGTCGCTAGCAGAGCACTCCGCAGCGAATTCTATTTCTGCAAATCCGGATCAGCATTACGCGCAAGTGGCCACAAATGGCCTTTGAGGTAAGTTGGGATTTCTCGCGCTAGACCTGATAGAATGCCGCTGTGATTCGCGGCTGCACATGGTCGCTTCTGCCCTTTCCTTCCCCGGATATCTCCTCCCGCCTCTCTATCGCGAGTGCTTCAATGAATTGCTGTCGTCCTGAAACCTTCTCGTGTACCGACAACTCGCATTGCGACTGCGCCGCTGGTCGTCGACCCATTCGCTGCATCCACACTACACGTGTCCTACGACTGCTTACGCTTTTGCTATTTGTCTTTGTTGGGATGGTTTCGAATCTGCGTGCTCAAAAATTCGAAGCCAATTATGACGAATCCAAAATTGTAGATTTCAGTTTGCCATTGATTTTGCAGTCGAGTGCCGCCGAGAAGCTTGAAGAAACTTGGCCCAAACGGCGTGATGAATTGGTTGAGATCTTCGCGTCTCAGATGTACGGAACGTTTCCGACCAGCCCCTACGAATCCGGCTGTGAGCTGATCGAAGAAGGCACGACCTTGGGCGGGCTGGCTCGCAGGTGCCAATATCGCATTAAGCTGGAAACCACAGCAGCCAAGCACGAGTTCGATGTGTTGGTATTCACTCCGGCAAACGCAAATGAGCCAGTGCCGGCTTTCCTTGGGCTGAGCTTTTATGGCAATCACACTGTTGCGAAGGATCCGGAAATCACGTTAACGCCTTCTTGGAGTCGCGACTCGAAGGATAAAGGTGTGAAGCAAAACCGCGCCACTGAAACTGGCAGGGGAAGCAGCGCGTCTCGTTGGCCAGTGGAGCTGCTTGTACGGAACGGCTATGGCTTAGTCACTGCATACTGTGGTGACATTGATCCGGACTTTGATGATGGTTTTGAAAACGGGGTTCATAAGCTGTTTCCTGAGCATCGGCCAAATGAGCAGCATCCGGATCGTTGGGGCACGATTTCCGCTTGGGCTTGGGGGATGAGCCGGATGTTGGATGCGATGGATTCGGTGCAGTCCATCGAGCAGTCCGAAGTCATTGCGATCGGACATTCTCGGCTTGGGAAAACTGCTTTGTGGGCCGGAGTGGCCGACTCTCGATTCGCGGGAGCTATTTCCAACAATTCAGGCTGCGGCGGGGCGGCTCTAAGTAAACGAGCAATTGGCGAAACTGTCGGACGTATCAACACGGTTTTCCCACACTGGTTTGCAGGCAACTTCAAAGCCTTTAACGAGAATGAGCAGGCGTTGCCCTTCGATCAGCACCAGTTGATTGCGGCTATGGCTCCCCGGCCTGTTTATGTTGCAAGTGCATCAGGCGACAAATGGGCTGATCCGCATGGCGAGTTAATCGCGGCATTTGAAGCAAGTAAGTTATACGCCAAGTTGGGGTTCGAGCCACTTGCAAGTAGCGAACTTCCGGAACCGAACTCGGGCTTCGAAGGCCGCGTGAGTTATCACTTGCGGGATGGGCGTCACGATATCCAAGCCTGGGACTGGCAACGTTACATCGATTTTGCCAAAGAGCAATTGGTTAAGTGAGT
The DNA here is from genome assembly GCA_045105035.1 of Pirellulaceae bacterium. Lineage (GTDB taxonomy): Bacteria > Planctomycetota > Planctomycetia > Pirellulales > Pirellulaceae > Aureliella. The sequence goes on from JBGCCZ010000090.1 coordinate 4,778, forward strand.
TCGGATTACGAAGGAAGATAGCGGGTCATTCAGGCGGAAGTTTTTCGATGTTTCTTCTGCGTTCTGAGTTCTCGGACTTATTCCGGAGGCGTTCAATGAGTTGTCCAATTCGAATGGACAGTGAACTTCGGTTTCGTTTACTTCGATCGTAAGCATCCGTGAGCGCCGCAAGCGATTGCGTCTGCACTTCTTCAGCAAGCGCCCGTTGGTTGCTACGGTAGTAGAGTTCGCCCAAGCTTTCGGCGACCAGTGCTCGGCGAAACTCGAAGATGAGATTAGACGCGTCTTGGCCAAGCAACATCGTGTACTCGGATCTAGCCTTTGAAAACAGGTCAATTGCCGAGTCGGCGTTGCCGATTGAGGCCGCGATTTGGCCCGCTGATTCAAGGGAAATTGCGTGTAGCGCCTGGTACTTTGGCGTGTCAGGGTATTCGGCCGCTAGTTTCTCCGCCGACTCAGTAGACTTCAACGCCTTGCCGAGGGAGCGTCTGGTGGATTCGCTCTGTGAACGTATGAGAGTCAGGATGAGCTCGTATTCCAGAACTCCCTTTGGTCCGTGGTTCTTGTTGACTAGCCTCGCGAATATGGCCAATGCATCGCTGTAGGATTGACGAGAGTCCTCGTCGCGGTCAATTCGGTATAAGATTCGAGCCTTTTCTCGGTAGGCACGGGCGAGTTCGAGCGAGTAACGGCGTTGGGCAGGTTCCGAATCAGTGAGTTCGTTGAGTAGTGATATAGCGAGTTCCAGGTCACTGACGTCCGCTGTCGCCCGGTCAAGAATTCTGGATTCACGAAATCGCGCGCGGTTGCCTCTCCAGAGAGGCGGAGTGATGCGTCGATGCCATTCGAAGCGTGTCCCTAAGCTGGCGTGCAGACGATAAGCTCTAGCGAGTTCAAATTTCATTCCTGCATCAATCGGAAGCAAGACTCGATCGATCGAGTCCTGCGATTCGCTAACGTCGATCTCCGATTTTAAAGCTGTGATGATCTGCTTAAAAAGGCCTGAGGCTTCGACTGGTTTACCACGGGTCTTGGCGATGGCGAGCAGGCTATTGCCGACCGATGCGAGTTGTAATTTGATTTCAGGTGTTGGAGATTGGATGCTGAGTCTCCGATAGAAGCTGAGTGCCAAACGGTAGCTCTTTTCACTTTCGCTAAGCATCCCTAAGTTCATGTAGACTTCGGCCGCCAAACTGGCAGCACGGGCTGATTCGGGCAGAAGCGCTTCGTTGGAGAGTTGCGAAAGGTCGTTGAAAAATTCAAGGAGGATTTGGAGTTGCTCAGCGTCTTTGGGATTTACGTTCGCGGCGATGCGGTCGGTCGATTCGCCGAAGAGATCGGGATCCCCTTGCAGGGTGCGACTGGCTGCGTTTTTCATCAGTTGCTCAAAGGCCTGCAAGGCTCTCTCGAGCGTTTGCTCTGCACGCTGCGATTCAAGTTCAACTTTATTGAGCAGACGGCCTTTGTCGTCCAACGCGTTGGTGAGTTGCAGCTGTTTTTCCTCGACTCGGTTTCGCGCGGTTTTCGCGCGTTCCAGAGACCGATTCGTTATTAGGTAGCCGAAGCTCGAGACAATCGTTAGCGCCGCCATCAGCAGAAACGTGCAAAACGTTAGCATGGCCAACATCGGCTCACGGCGACTCCATCGAAACGCTCGATCGAGCAACCCAATAGGTCGCGCTTGAATTGGCAGATCGTGCAAAAAATTATGCAGGTCCCGCTGGAAGTTTGTCATCGACGCATAACGATCCGCAGGCAGCGAGGCCGTTGCTTTGGCAACGATCGTGTCCAAGTCGCGGGGAATGGCAGAGTCCAACTGGGCCGGTCGCACTTGAGGCCCCTTCATCGCGAGCTTGATGGTCTCGGCCGGGGTCGTGCCATCGATAGCAGGTCGAAGAGTCAGCAGTTCAAAGAGCGTTAACCCAAGCGTATAGACTTCGCTTTGGAAATCGTACTGGCCTTCAAACGATTCTGGAGGCATGTACTGCGGAGTCCCGAGGACATCGCCGGTCTTGGTGAGGTCTTGCTGCTCCAGGAGTTTCGCTAGGCCAAAGTCTGCGATCCAGACTTGGGACTGGGAATCGATGAGCAAGTTTGCAGGTTTGATGTCGCGGTGAAGAACTCCGCGCTGGTGTGCATAACCAATTCCGTCAGCGATCTTGGCGGTAATCTCAGTAGCCCAGCGATAGTACGCACGAGGGTTGTCCTGCGGGTTCAGGATGCGTTCCTCGGACTCGAAATCACGAGTGATATTTGGCTTTTCGGAACAGATGATTTCCGGGGTACTCAGTTCCGGTGGGCCGGAGGCGTTGTCTTTGGCTGTAAGTTCGGATGGATTCGTCGTATTGCTCGGCAGCGTTAGAGCTTGCCGGTTGTTGTCGCCGCGTGTCTTCGATCCGTTGGAGCTGCCGTACGCGAGTCGCCGAATTCTTCCGGCTAGGCTTTCGCCATCAATGAAGTCCATCACGTAGTAGTGATGGTCGGCTGAGTGACCGACGCCGAAAACGGTCACAATGTTCGAGTGTCGAAGTTTCGCGGCTGCTCTCGCTTCGACACGGAAGCGGTTGAGGTGCTTGGGATCGCCCAAGAGACCTGGGTTGAAAACCTTGATCGCTACGCGGCGGCCCAGGGTGACATGCAGAGCTTCATAGACGATCCCCATTCCTCCGCGGCCAATTTCTCGCAGGACGCGATAGTCGTCGATCAATTCGTTTGGCTTCAGCGGAGAAGACTGCCCTGTGGCCTCGTTGTGCGACGTGTTCGATTTGATGCCTTCCAACAATAGGATCGAATGCAGAAGACCGCGTAGCTCATTCGCTCTTTGCGGAAGTTCGCTGACGAAAGCCTCGACTGATGGCTTTGCTCCCGAGCGCAGCAATTGAGCAAAACGGTCGGCGAGGGCATCCATTTGCTCGTCGAGCTGTTCCTCGGATTGTGCATTCAATTTTTCGTGGTCTGGCTGCATTCTGTCCAACTCAGCTTCTTGGCTCGACATTCATCAGGGCGGTCAACTTTGCCATCGCACGCAAGTATCGCTTGCTAGCCGCAGAAGTCTCGAGTTCAAGCACTTTGGCTGTCTCCGAGTTTGACAATTCTTCAAAGTGGCGGAGAGCGATGACTTCTCGGTCCGTCGCGTCCATGTCATTGAGGACCTGCTCCATGCGGTCAAACTGCTCTGCTCGCGAGACAACTTCGCTGACCGCAGTCATCTTGTCCGCTAGTTTCGAGGCGATGGCAAGCGATGTGTGCTGTGACAAGTCGCCGAATTGCGCGTCGCGCGCGGAGACACGAACCTCTTTTCGAATATCGCGCTTCTCGGCTTGAAAATGGCGACGATGTAGGTCGGTCAATTGCTGTCCTAGAATTAGCCGTAGCCAAAGAAAGGCTGGCATTTCGGGTTGTTTTTCGAAGTGTTCGAGCCGGGTTGCTGCTGCGATATAGGTTTCTTGAAGGACGTCAGAGTCGGCAAGGCGTCCGGCCAATCGAGGATCCAACCGGAATCGAACAATTTTGCGAAGCCGTTCTCGATGAGCCGAAAACAGTGCGGCGAGTGCGTTTCGGTCCCCGGCCCTCATTTGTGTCGCGAGCTGACTTTCTTCAGGATTCATAGGGCCTTGAGGGGGAAGCGTATCGAAACGAGTTCGGAATTGACGAGCTGCAGAGAGAAAGAGTTTTTCGGCACGGCCGCCTTGAATTGATAACGGAGCCGTAAGCCATTGAACCGAATTCCTCGTAGAAAAGGTCGTTAAGTGCACGGATTACAGCAGAAATCATGCATTTTTTCCATGGTCAGAATTTTTCCTCTCCTTTGTTGTCCTCAGTCCTGAGCTGTTGCGTTTAGGTAGATAGGCACGACGAACTCAGCGGCTGAACACGTGGAGAAGGCAATGAATAATCGAACTTTGATGCAGGCATTCTGTTTAGCGAGCACGGCAGGCATTTGCTTGGCGTTTCTAGGGTCTGCCAATGCTGCAGATCCACAAGAAAACGGACAAAGGAGGGGGAGTCGGGCAAAGTCGAGCGAGCGATCGGGAGACAGAACGAACCGCCCTGTTGGTCAGAGGCCAGATCAACGTCCGAACGTCGACATGCAACGTGTTGTTTCACGTATGCTCGAGCAGTTCGATCTAGACGGTGACGAGAAACTGGATGTCAAAGAGCTGACGAAGTTGCTTACCGCAATGCGTGAGCGCGGACGCGGGCAGGGCTTCATGCAAGGCGACCGATCGCGACCTGAGGCGGGGCGTAATAGGGGACTAGGCGTTGATGGCAAGCCTGATGCGTCGAAATCTAAAAGACAGAAACGCGGCACTCCTAACATGGACGCCGATGAGGGTGGCGACATTCCCAAGCGTCCCGGAAAGAAGGCTCCTAGCGAAGTTCCGAACGTTTTGTGACCAATCGTATCGGTTTGCGTCGCAGAAGCGGCGGACTGCGCATCATTAGACTTGCCCGGCATGGGACTAACTCGGAAACAACGGAACAGGGGCACAACGATGAAAAAGCGAATGTCGCGGACCGAAATTTGGCAGAGCTTTGTGTTCACCGCAGCAGCCTCACTTGCCCTGGTCGTGAGCAGCGTCAGGGCAAGTGAGCTGTCTCCTGAGCAGTTGAAGTTTTTTGAGTCGAAGATCCGTCCGGTGTTAATCAAAGAATGCTACGGGTGCCACAGCGATAAAGCTGGCAACGTGCGCGGTGGGTTGCGAGTCGACACAGAGAGCCGCTTGCAGATCGGTGGCACAAGTGGCCCGGCCATTGTCGCAGGAGACCTTGAAGAGAGCTTACTGTTCAACGCGATCAACCACGAAGATTGGGTCATGCCACCGAAGCGCAAGTTGTCCCAGGCCGTTATCAATGACTTCCGAGAGTGGATCGAGATGGGAGCTCCAGATCCACGGGTGCATGAGCCTGCAGCTATTCGGTCTACGATCAATAGTGAAGATATTGAACGGGCCAGGTCCGAGTTTTGGGCATACCAGAAACCTGTCAAGGAACTTCCGCCGACCGCCGAGGGGCAGAATTGGGCTAAGACGACAGTAGATCGTTTTGTTCTCCATCAGCTAGAGCAGAAGTCGATGACTCCCTCGCGTGATGCGTCTCCAGCCCAGATCCTGAGACGGTTGTGCTTCGATCTGGTTGGGTTGCCACCCACGCCGGAACAAGTCGACTACTTCGAATCCCGCTATGACTCGGACCCTGAGACGGCCATTAAGTACGTAGCGGATCGGCTCATGAAGTCCCCTCAATTTGGAGAACGATGGGGCCGGCACTGGCTGGACGTTGCTCGCTATGCCGAGTCGACTGGGCGGGAAGTCAATATGACGTATCCGCACGCTTGGCGGTACCGAGACTACGTGATCGACTCATTCAATGCCGACAAGCCATATAACGAATTCGTGCAGGAACAACTTGCAGGGGACTTGATGACCGCCGACTCCGATGAAGATTGGGCGGAGAATCTCATAGCGACGACCTTTTTGGCTATCGGCCCCAAGAATGTGAACGAACAAAACAGAGTGCAGTTCGCAGTCGATCTGGTGGATGAGCAGATTGATGCTACGACCCGAGTGTTTCTGGGATCCAGCGTTTCCTGCGCTCGCTGTCACGATCACAAGTTTGATGCCATTCCGCAGCAAGACTACTACGCGCTTGCGGGCGTTTTCAGCAACTTGACGACCTATTTCGGTAGTCCACCATCCGAGTTCGGCTCATTCACGACGGCACAAAGAAAGCAGAATAGCAGTATCCTTCGGCTCCCAGTCGATGATCCAAATCCATACGACAAGACCTACAGTCGAGAAGAACTTGCCCGTCTTAAGCAGCAAATGCAAGACGCGATCGATGAGCGCGGCGAATTGCGTCGCGACAGGAATGGGGCGCAGGGCAATGTTGATCAGAGTGCGCTACGGAAAAGACTCGCACTTCTCAATCGGCTATCGGGTCTTTCAGATGAGTTAGCCATCGTTGATGAGAATGGCCAGCCACGAAGCTATACGATGGGAGTCCAGGAGCGGAAGGCTCCGCGCGATGTGCCGCTGCTGGTCCGAGGGGAAATCGATCAAGCAACGACGCCCGTCGAAAGAGGCGTTCCGCAGGTGTTCTGCGAGAAACAAGTTTCGATTCCAAGCGATGAAAGCGGACGGCTTCAGTTGGCGGAGTGGATCGGAAGCGATCAAAACACTCTCGCAGCTCGGGTGATGGTAAATCGAATTTGGAAACACCTGCTAGGAAACGGGATCGTTACCTCAACAGAGAACTTTGGTGTTACAGGGGCCGCGCCTACGCATCCAGAACTACTCGACTATTTGGCCGTTCAGTTCGTCGAGAGTGACTGGTCGGTGAAATCGGTCATTCGTGAGATCGTCTCATCGAGAGTCTATCGGCAAAGCAGCGATTTCAATGCGGAGTACCATCTCGCCGACGCTGACAACGCCCTGCTATGGCGTGCCAATCCGAGGCGGCTAGATGCGGAGGTGCTTCGCGATGGAATGCTCATGGTTAGCGGCCAACTCGAATTGCAACGCCCGAGAGGGAGTGAAGTCGCGAAAGCTGGTTTCAGTCGTGTCCGTGACGGTGTCTTGGGGGATCCAAGAGAACAGCTCCGCAAGGCCGCCAATGAGGTCGTGGACAGGGCGCGTACGCAAGTCCGAAATGGCGGATATCGAAACGGCTATAGAAGCCGTCGACAGGGGGGGGCAACGCAGGGGCAAGGGGATCGTCGCAGTGGTTCCCGTGGCATGCAGACCTCTGGCGATGTTGGAGGTTCGGTCTTGGCAGGCGCATTCCGGAAGGTTGCAAACCAGTTGGATATGGAAGACGCAGATTATCGCAGCGTTTATCTACCATTGGTTCGCAATGAGATACCGCGTTCTCTTGAGGTCTTCGACTTTGTCGATGCGAGCACGATCACTGGTGTTCGAGAGACATCGGATACTGCGAACCAAGCATTGTTCATGTTGAATAACCCGTTTGTGTTGTCGCAAAGCAAGGCGTTTGCAGCAAGACTTTCTGCTCACAGTCGGCGTGCCAAAGACCAAATTCGCCTTGGTTTTGAGCTTGCGTTTTCGAGGGCCCCTACGAAATCTGAGATGCGGTCGTCCGAGGAATTTCTACGGAGCATGAGCGTGGGTGTGGGCGGTACGATTGCTTTAGACACGTTTTGCCAGTCCTTGTTTGCATCGGCAGAATTCCGCTACATCAACTAACTGGATGTCACGGATAGAGCTTTAGATTTCGCAGACTTACTAGATTTAGAGTTAGAGTTTTTCGACAACTTGGGAGCAGCAATATGATATCGAGAAGAGGCTTACTCCAGAGCGTATCAGCCGGTTTCGGCTACCTTGCTTTTTCAGGGTTGGCAGGTGCCCAGACCAAGTCAGAGCAAGCAGCAATTGCAGCGGCGTCAAAGAATCCCCTTGCGCCTAAACCGGCACATTTTGAGGGGTCAGCGAAGCGAGTCATCTTTCTTTGCATGAGCGGTGGTCCCAGCCACGTCGACTCTTTTGACTACAAGCCGCAGTTGCAAAAAGACTCTGGGAAATCCGGCAAGTACGGTGGGCGTCTTTTGGAGTCGCCCTGGAAATTCCGACAGCGTGGAAAGAGTGGCCTTTGGATTTCAGACTTATTCCCAGAGGTTGCTAAGCACGCAGATGACATGTCGCTCATTCGCTCCATGCAATGTGATCAACCTGTGCACCCAGGTGCTATGACACAGATGCACACGGGAACGGTTCAGTTTATACGGCCATCGCTGGGAGCTTGGACACTGTACGGTCTTGGGACCGAGAACGATAGTTTACCGGGCTTCATCTCGCTCAGCGCGCCGGCGGGGGCTTCAGCGAACTACGGTAGTGCGTTTCTTCCTTCGATTTATGGCGGGACCAAAGTCGGTCGAAGCGGCAGGGCTAGCCGCTTTGCGAATGCGGGTATCGGTGAGAGTATTCCAGACATCGCAAACAAACGCATGTCCAACCGGGATCAGCGCAAGCAACTCGACTTCATACAACAGTTGAATCAAGAGAAACTGGGGCGGGAGAAGGTTCATCCTGGAATCGAGGGGGTTATCGAGTCTTATGAGCTCGCGTTTCGGATGCAAAGTGAAATGCCGGAGGTGATGAATACGTCCAATGAGTCGGCTGCCACGCTAGCGATGTACGGAGTTGATCAGACGGAAACGGCAAGTTTCGGAAAGCAGTGCTTGTTGGCTCGCAGGTTTGCGGAAGCAGGGGTTCGCTTCATCGAGATCACACATGGAGGATGGGATCAGCATACGAATCTACGGACCGCCCACAAAGAAAGAGCAGAGGGGTGCGATCTTCCGATCGCTGGTCTGCTACAGGATTTGAAGCAGCGGGACATGCTGAAGGACACGCTTGTGATTTGGGGAGGCGAGTTCGGAAGGACTCCGGCGGCTCAAGGAAACGATGGACGCAATCACAACAACAAGGGCTATACCACGTGGATGGCCGGAGGGGGTGTGAAGGGCGGTTTCAGTTACGGCGAGACCGATGAGCATGGCTACGAGGCGGTGTCCAATAAGTGCCACATTCATGACTGGCATGCAACGATCTTGCATTTGCTTGGGCTCGAACACGAACAGCTAACTTATCGTTACGCTGGTCGAGATTTCCGGTTGACCGATGTGTACGGTGAGGTAGCCAGAGATATCATCGCTTAGTAGGAGGGGGACTTGCTAATAGACCGAGTTGCTAAGTCGGGCAAGTTAGAGTGAATACCAGCGGAGGTTGAGGTGCTTCGAAAGGTCATCCTGACGGAACGTTGGCGAATGAAGGATGCGATTTTAAACCTGAGAAAACAGATTCTGCGATCGCGAGAGCTCTCTCGAAAGGAAACGATCGTCGGCAGTCCAGTTTGGAACTTTGGTTTACCCTGGATTGCTGTGAGCTCTGTGTCTGACTTGGGTTAAGCACCAAGACACGTCACCTTAGCGACTTACCAGGTGTGAAGGTAAACACGTTCGGTTCGACCAGCAGCTCAGGAAGCCCGTCGTAGGTTAGGCGGCAAGTAATCTCTCCTAAGGCGTTCTCTGGGACTCTCACGGAGCCGTTGAGCGAGTTGGCTCAGCAGAATTGGTCCAGATAGTACTTTTCAGTCACCGGTTGTGACGTGCTGGCAACTTGATAGGACATTGAAAGTACCGGACGCGTACCGTCTGGGAAAAGCGATTCTTGCCACTCTTCCTCCAAGTTTACGGCTGACCAGCTTTCAGCGCTGCGCTGCGAATTGGCGAGTTCTGCATGGAGCAGGAAATCGTCACCCGGACTCAGATCTTCTGGATAGAAGGCTAGAAGGTTCATCATGCGCGTCGCATCCACGTTCAGTGGGTTTGACGTGTCGGGCGTATTCGACATGGTCACATAACCGTCTTCGACAATAACTAATTGTGCGTTGGAATCCGCGGATGATGATTTCGTGATGGTGAGCTTAATTTGCAACTTCTGAGGTAACGCATCACTGATAGCACTCTCACCCATCATCAAGTTGGCTGCGAGAAGATAGCTAGTCGTCTTATCGCGAGAGGTCAGTTGCAATGGTTCGTCGAGTCGCGAAGTGCCGCAAAACTCCTCGGGATCCGCCATGCCATCCTTGTTCCGATCTAAGTAAATCGTTTGAGCATCGGCGATGAAGTGGAGGGCAATCGGATCTGATGCACCAAGAAATACGTCGCAGTGAAGCGGCTGGCCAGCCGTCTTTGGCAACAAGTAATAGGCTGCAAGTAAGCAATAGGCTGCGATTGCGAACGTTCCTGCCAAGCAAAATAGGGAGATCAGCTTCTTCATAGTTGGATTCCCGTCATTACCAAATCCTCTTTCGCATGCAATTCGCGCAGCAGAGTGTTGGAGCGGCCAAGGATACCTCTTTTTGGTGATCGCGTCTGTCTGGCATGCGTCTACCTGCAACCAACACCAGAGTTGAAGGTAGAAACGCAGGCAGTAGCCGAGACTCTAGCCCTGCGGCTCGCGGCTGTCAAAGCGGCACTGTAGCTTGTGTAAGAAAGCCAACCCAATGGGAGGCATCGTAGACTGGGCGTCCACAAGGATTCCGACCAAGAGTACCTCTGCCAGCCGTTAAGGAATCTACGAAGCGGCTTGTTGCGAAGTTAGGTGAAGGAATCAAATTGCGTTCGGAAGGGTAGCCGTCCTAGACTTCCAAGAAGAGTCTCGTCGGATCTTCGCATACTTCTTTGATGGTCTTCAAAAACGAGACAGCTTCGCGACCGTCGATAATGCGGTGGTCATATCCCAAAGCGATGTACATCATCGGCCGAACAACCACTTGGCCGTTCTCGGCTACCGGCCGTTCTTGAATGGTATGCAATCCGAGGATTGCGCTCTGAGGAGCGTTCACAATTGGCGTGCTTAGCAGGGAGCCGTAAACGCCTCCGTTGCTGATCGTAAAAGTACCGCCTTGAAGGTCTTCCGGCATTAACCGGTTGTCCATCGCCCTGCCGGCATAGTCACCGATGGTTCGCTCTACGTCTGCGAAGGACATGTCCTCGACATTGCGGAGTACGGGAACGACGAGTCCCTTGCCTCCGCCGATTGCGATGCCAATGTCATTGTAGTGACGGTAGATGATGTTGTTGCCACGGATTTCAGCGTTGACGGTTGGATAACGGCGAAGTGCTTCGACACTGGCTTTGGCGAAGAAAGACATGAATCCAAGTTTCACGCCGTGTCGTTCCTGGAAAGCGTCACGATACTTCTTGCGAAGTGTCATGATGGGTTCCATGTTGATTTCATTGAACGTTGTCAGTAATGCCGCGTTCTGTTGGGCTTCTACTAGACGCTTGGCGATCGTGCGACGGATCATGCTAAGCGGCTTCACCTCCTCCGAACGAGTTCCGACGACTGGTGTGGTCAATTCGTTGCTTCCAGATTGAAGCACTTGGGCGGGAGCGGGAGCCCTCTGTTTGCTTGCCGCGAGTGCGTCTTCCTTCAAGATGCGACCGCCTGGTCCCGAGGCCGTTACGTCTGCTGGAGAAATGCCTTTCTCGTCAAGAATTCGTTGAGCAGAAGGCATCACCCGCGCGGCTTTATCTTTCGCTGGCGTCGCTTCCGCAGGGGGAGGCGTCGAGTTCGATGCAGAGACCTCTCCACTCGGTGCGTCGGCGGGCTCAATATCGCAAATTACGTCGTCGATCATTGCAAACTCTTCCGCTTGCTTGCGAAGGTTGCGGATATAGCCTGCGACGGGTGCTGGTACTTGGACAGAGGCCTTTTCGGTTTCTAGGTCGACGATGTTTTCGTCGGCTGCGACCCATTCGCCTTCCCCTTTGAGCCACTGTCCGATTTGAACTTCGGAGATGGATTCGCCTACAGAAGGAACTTTGACTTCGATCATGGAACTTGGGTTTCGTGTGTCAAGTAAAGCTGTTAAACGAGATCCTCTTCGGACCTGCTACTCTCTGAATGACGGGGTGGGGTGTGAGCCTGTCACAGACGGTTGTTAAGTGGAGTTCACGGTTACGAATAGAGCAATAAAGGCATCATTCAAAGCCCTTCAAACGCCTCTTCGATCAACTCGTCCTGCTCTAGTTTATGTGCGCTAGCAGACCCTGTGGAGGGACTAGCGGATTCTACCCGAGAAAGTCTTCGTAATTTGAAGCCCTCCGATTCAAGGAAGTCCCCGAATCGAACTTTCATAAAGCTCCAGGCACCCATATTCGTAGGTTCCTCCTGGAGCCACACCAGATCCGTCCCTGGTTTGTAGGCGTCCAATGCCTGCCGTATCTCGTTGGCGTGCAGCGGATAAAACTGCTCGATTCGGATGATCGCAACGGAGTCCGCACCGACTTTCTCGCGCTGTTCGATGAGCTCGTAATAGACTTTTCCGCTGCAGAGGATAATCCGCGTTGTCGAATCCTGTGAAGGTCTTTCGTCTGGCAGAATCTTCTGGAAACTGCCTTCGACAAAATCGACCAATTCAGAAACAACTTTCGGATGTCGCAGCAGGCTTTTGGGAGTCAGCGCAACCAGTGGTTTGCTCCAACGACGTTTCGCTTGGCGGCGCAGCATGTGGAAATACTGTGCAGGCGTGGATGCCTGAGTGACTTGGATGTTGTCTTCAGCCGTCAGTAGGAGGAACCGCTCCAGTCTTGCACTGCAATGCTCAGGACCAGCGCCTTCGAAACCGTGAGGCAAAAGCATGGTCAGTTGACTCAGCCGCCCCCATTTGTCTTCTGCACTGGTGATAAACTGATCTACGATCACTTGGGCGACATTCCAGAAGTCTCCGAATTGCGCCTCCCACAGCACTAATCCCTCTGGGTAGTCTAGCGAATACCCATACTCGAATCCGAGCACTCCAGCTTCACAGAGCGGGCTATTAATGATGTCCAATCTGGTGCTGTCAGAGAGACTCTCCAAGGGAGTATACGACGTGTCGTCTTGTTCGACGTCGTGTAGCACGGCATGCCGCTGGCTGAACGTGCCCCGTTCGCAGTCTTGACCACTCAAACGAACCGGGTGTCCCTCAGTCAGCAAGCCACCGATTGCCAACGCCTCCGCGGACGCCCAATCGAGTGGCCGATTGCCGTCGGCCATTTCATCTCGAGCGCTCATGAAACGCTTCAGCTTGCGATGAATGTTGAAGCCCTCTGGCACGCTCGAGATACTCTTTAAGATCGACTTGCAATCTTCGGAGGAGAGGCCAGTTTGGGGGCAATCGTCTTTCGGCTCTTCTCCGCCGTAGTAACCCTGCCAGTAGCCGCCCATCGTCTGAAGATCGTCGACATACTCTTCCTGCTGAGCCAGCTCGAATTCGCGTTCAAGTTTAGCTTGCCGGACTTCGGAAATTGCGTCCGCCTCTTGGCGAGTGATCTCGCCCATCTTAAAGAGTCTTTTCAGATAGCTTTCGCGAACGCTTTGGTGAGCGTCTACCGCTTTATACATGTGCGGCTGAGTAAATCGCGGCTCGTCGCCTTCGTTGTGACCCCAACGGCGATAGGCGTACATATCAATGACGACATCCCGCTTGAACTCACGGCGGAAATCCATTGCGAGATTGACAACCTGAGCGACGGCCTCAGGATCTTCTCCGTTCACGTGGAAGATTGGAATCTGCAACATCTTGGCCACGTCTGTGGCGTAAGTGCAGGATCTCGATTCGTCTGGCTCCGTAGTGAAGCCGACTTGGTTGTTCAACACCACGTGCAGCGTACCGCCGGTCTTGTAGCCTTCGAGTTCGCTCATGTTGAGCGTTTCTTGGACAATTCCCTCCCCGGCGAAGGAGGCATCTCCGTGGACCAAAATCGTCATAAACTTTGAATTTCGGTCGTCCCCGACTCTATCTTGTTTCGCCCGACAGCGTCCTTGGGCGACAGTATTGACATACTCTAGGTGGCTCGGGTTAAAGCACAGGGAAATGTGTACTTTCGCGCCTGCGGACGTCGTCCAATCGGAGCTGTAACCGAGGTGGTACCGAACGTCACCTGCGCCGCGGTGCATATCTGGCCGCGGATCGTCGAAGGACCAGAAGATGCTTTGGGCCCGTTTGCCGAGGATGTTTGCCAATACGTTCAGCCGTCCACGGTGCGCCATTGCGAGCAGCACGCCTTCTACTTTGTGCTGTCCTGCCTTCTCAAGTGCCAAATCGAGAAGCGGAATCATGCTCTCCGCGCCTTCGAGCGAAAATGTCTTCGCACCGACGAACTTCTTGCGCACGAATTCTTCGAAGATTTCCGCGTCCGCCAATCGCGTATAGATTCTGACTTGAACGTCGCGAGACAACTCAAGCCGATTCTCGCAAGTCTCCATTCGTCGCTGGAGCCAGTCGCGGATGGTGCGATTGTCGATGTGCATGAATTGCGCACCGATACTACGGCAATACGTGTTCTGCAGCTTCTTGAGAATGCCCCCCAGCGTGTTCGCGTTCACGTACTGCAGGTTCTCGCAGCTAAACGGGCGATCCAAGTCGCGCTCGTTCAGTCCGTATAAGGCTGGATCTAGCTCGGGCTGTCCGGCGCGAGGTCGCTTGAGCGGATCCAGCTTCGCCATCAAGTGGCCGCGGACACGGTATTCACGGACTAAGTTGTCAACTCGATCCTGCATCTCTGCCAGCCAGAGTGCTTCATCACGGAAAGACTTCGCAGACTCCCCGGGTTGGTCCTGCGAGACGATTCCATCAGACCCCTTCGATCCAACTGCGGTAAGTTGCGGAGCCTCGGCCACGCTCGCGCTACTCGCAAGTGAGAACTGTTCGAAGTATGTTCGCCATCCCTGCGAAACGCTATTCGGGTCACGAATGTACTGAACGTAGAGGTCGTCAATATAGTCCAGGCTGTAGCTATTCATTCAGTTCCACCATTGCTGGCTGAATTCGTCCTCGAGGCACGGATCGACGTCAACTGAGTGCAAAATCGAGAGGCCAATGCAAAGAAGGTGTAAAGAAGTGCACGTTGTGCGGCTTGAGTTGCATCCAAATGAAACTCTTGCAAACCGCAAGTCTGCCAGCACGGCGATAATACGCTTCGCCAAGCTACAGATTATGATTGAACTGTGCAGACAGCTTTACCGCTCACCAACCGTTGCGAATGTCCCGCTCCGAAATTCTTCCCCAGTCCCAATATAGTATCGCGTTGTAAACTACTGAAAACCGCACAATGGCTCACTGATCGTCAATACTCTTGAAATCACGACATCGATTCTGATTCTTCTTTTCGATGACTTCGCCGCTAGGGTCGGGTTAGTACAGGGCTACCAATTCTCGCGGACTTTGAGGACTTTGTAGGGAAAGCCCTTTAATGCTCGTCGTTACCCAACTGACCTTTGACGTTGAATCCCTTCGTGACCTTAATGGAGCTCAGACCCTGGGCTTCGTTGCATTCAGGAACCGTCTCTAACAACGGTCGCGACAGGCCCCTAGGGCACTGAATGATATTCGCGGTACCACTGTACGAACTTTCTAATTCCCTCTTCCACCGAGGTCGCAGGCTTGAAGCCGATCGCTTCCTCAAGAGTCCGGACATCGGCGTAGGTCTCTTCGACGTCGCCGGGTTGTATGGGGAGCAGGTTCTTTTCCGCAGTTTTACCCAACTCGGCCTCGAGGACTGATATGAAATGGCCGAGTTCCACCGGCTGATTGTTACCGATGTTATGTAGTCGGTAGGGACAGGAGCTGCTAGAGGGATGGGGAGCAGAGTGGTCGAATTCCGGATCAGGTGACGCCGTGTGATCAATCAAACGGACCAAGGCTTCAATGATGTCATCAATGTATGTGAAGTCACGACGCATTCGGCCATGATTGAAGACGTCGATTGGGCGACCCTCCAGTATCGCTTTGGTAAACAGGAAGAGAGCCATATCCGGCCGTCCCCACGGACCATAAACAGTGAAAAATCGAAGCCCGGTCGTGGGGATTTGGTAAAGGTGGCTGTACGAGTGCGCTAAGAGCTCGTTTGCTTTCTTCGTTGCCGCATACAGGCTTACGGGGTGGTCAACGAGATCTCCCACAGCAAACGGCTGTTTGCGATTGGCACCGTAAACGCTGCTGCTGCTGGCGTACAATAAATGCTGCACATCATGATGCCGGCAGCATTCCAGTACGTTCGTAAAGCCGACGAGGTTGCTGTCGATATAGACCTGCGGAAACTCCAGCGAGTGGCGTACACCGGCTTGGGCTGCAAGATTAACCACGCGTTCGAACTTGTGCTGCGCGAAGGTAGTGTTCAACAATTCTGCGTCGGTCAAGTTTCCTTCGACCAACTCGAAGTTTGAATTCTGTTGCAGAATCGCCAGCCGATCACGTTTCAACTGGACGCTGTAGTAGTCGTTGACGTCATCGTAACCGACGACTTGCTCGCCATTTTCAAGCAACTTCTTCGACAGATGGAATCCAATAAATCCCGCCGCCCCTGTAACCAGGATTCTTCTCACTTTGGTTTCCCTCTGTCGTTCATGCGATCCTTCTCCGAATTTGCGATCTCGGCTATCAGCGACGCTCAATTGCCATCATCGGCGACTAACGCGTTGAAGGCTCGGGCCTTAAGTTCTTATCCGCCTCCAAAAACGGGAGTGTGAGCAGGTTGCCCTCTAGGTCACGACAGTCACACTCAAAATGCTCAGGAAACAAGGCTTCACTACCCAGGATTTGAACAGTAACGCCGTTGTCTTCCTCGATCTGCATGACGTCACGCCGCTTCTTGTTATTCAAGAAGGCGGCGACTTTGTCGTTCACTCGCACCGTCACCCGCTTGGTCTTGGGCAGTTGGCTCGCCATCATCAGGACTCGAACGACCTCGATGGACATGCTTTCTGCGGTTTTCACAACCGCGCGACCGGAACAGCAAGGGCAGTCTTCGTAGACACTGCGTTTCAGACTTGGCCGAATTCGCTGGCGCGTCATTTCGATCAGTCCAAACGGACTCGTGCGTAGGATTTTCGTTCGGGCGCGATCACGCCGCATTGCGTCTCTTAGTGAACGTTCGACTTTCCGTCGGTGACTCTCGCGACGCATATCAATGAAGTCGTTGACGATTACTCCGCCAAGGTCACGCAGACGCAATTGTCGAGCGATCTCTTTAGATGCCGACATGTTCAACTGAAAAGCAGTTTCTTCGGCCGAGTCGTTCGTGCGGAAGGAACCAGAGTTCACGTCGATCGCAACCAGAGCTTCGGTGGGATCGATCACGATGGATCCTCCGCTCTTCAGCGGTACAGTGCGGCGTTGAATGTTTGCGATCTCTCGTTCCAAGTCATACTTATGGAAGAGAGGCTGTTTTCCTTCGTAGAACTCTAGACGGTCTACGTAATGCGGCATCACAAACTGCAAGAACTCCTTCGCTCGATTGTATGCGGACTCTTCGTCGACGAGGATTGTGTCGATGTCCTCGCTAAAGATGTCCCGAATCGTGCGAATCATCATGTCGCTCTCTTCGTAGATTTCCTTCGGCGAGTCTGTTTCCTTGACTCGCTTTACGAGGACCTTCCAAAGACGCAGTAGGTAGGACATGTCTCGGGAAAGTTCACGACGGGTTCGATCCTGCCCAGCGGTTCGAACGATAAAGCCGAGTCCTTCGGGCGGATTGAGACTAAGCAGCGTTTGTCGAAGTGTACGACGCTGTTTGTCGTCCTCGATTTTTCGACTTACTCCCACTCGACCCAACGCGGGCATGAGTACTAAGTATCGTCCAGGGATGCTGATGTAGGTCGAAAGCGTCGGCCCCTTGGTGCCCATGCCTTCCTTGATAACTTGGACAAGGACCTCGTCACCACGTTTGAAGATCTCTTGAATCGGTGGTTTGAAACGAGGCCTTGTGCTCTTCATGTTACGACGACGTCTTGGTGCCCGGCCATTTTTGCCGGAGTCATCCTGTTCGTCATCGTCGCCGAAATCATGTTTCGTTTCGTTCTCCATGATTTCTTCAGGATCGTATCCCGCTTGGCGGAAGTACTGAGCTTCCACATCGCTGATGTGCAGAAAGCCGTTTCGTCCGACCCCAAAGTCAACAAACGCAGCTTGGATACTCGGTTCCAGGTTGACAATTTTGCCCTTGTAGATGTTGCCAGCAAAATTGTTCTGACTCGCACGCTCGGTGTACAACTCTTCAAGCGTTCCGTCTTCAAGGATCGCGATACGCGATTCCTCTGGTTGCGAGACGTTAATAAGCATCTCTTTCTTCATGTCGTTCTCCTATAAATTGTGAAGCCGTATTCGGCCGTGTATCAAAATGACGGATAGAAGACAGTTGCCCTCACCGCACTAAATCAATGTTTCAATAAATCGTTGTGTTCCAACTTCCGGTTGCCTGAATCCAGATTCGTAACCGACGAAAGAGGATCTGCTTAGGAACTTGATTGAGCCGCTTTGGGTTCACTTGGCTCTGCTTCTACTGTTGTCGTCTTGGGTTCTGGTTCACGCATGTGAACTCTCACTCGTTGGAGAACCTCTCCGTCGGTGAGCAATTCCTCTAGTCCTAACTGCCCTAGCAACTCGCTGGGCCGTAGTGCTCCGCTAGGATCATGAGGAATTGAAAAGAATAAGTAGAAGTCCTCTAGCCGAACTTCAAAAAAGGGATCTTCGGTCAGGACCGATACGTCTCTCTTCTCTCGCGAGACAGTCACCGACTCTTGCTGCAGTAAATCGTCAATTCGTGTCTGCAAACCCGCCTTTTTCGCGTCGGGGATTTGGATGCGATAGGTGGTTCCAGAGACTTTGGCTTTGCCCAAGCCGTAGTTGGGTGAGTCCAATGCGATGAGCTTCATTCCCTCGGGGAGTTGTTCTCGGATGTTCTCTTCGATCTGTGTGAGATCGAACGACCCTAAGATTTCTAATTCGACAATTTCTTCCAATGCTTCGACTCCCAATGCCAAAGCCGAAGGAAAACTGATGCGGGGTTTGGGATGGAAACCTTGAGAGAAAGCCATCTTCAAATTGGCTCGGCGAAGCAAACGCTCCCAGACGCGGGCCAGGTCTCGGTGACTGATCCAACGCAAATCACCTTGCTTGGTAAATCGAATGCGGAGTCTCGTTTTTTCCACTTCTATACTCCCAACGCCATTTCGGGGACTAACTCTGCAAAGCGATTTTGTAAGTAGGCGTCGACTTCTCGGGCCGTATCAAACTCGAAAATTCGTCTTCCTATCTCTTCGCAGTCCTGGAGTGTAACACTCCGAATTGCCTGCTTGACTTGGGGCAAGGCTGCTGGCGGAGCCGACAACTTGCGTGCACCCAAACCGACCAACATCAACGCAGTGCTCGGTTTCGAACTCATTTCGCCACAGATGCTTACTTCCTTACCGACCCGGTGGCCGACATCCAAAGCCATTTTCAACATCCGAATCACTGCAGGATCATGCCCGGCGTACAAGTCGGCTACGTTCTCATTGCCGCGATCGACGGCCATCGTGTATTGGATCAAATCGTTGGTTCCGATACTCGCGAAATCGATCTCATCCATGAACCGCTCGAGCATGACCACCGCGGCTGGGACCTCGACCATCATTCCGACTTCAATGCGCGTCGGTACGGACTCCCCCTCTTCTTCGAGATCGTCCATGACTTGTCGCAGCATCATCCGCGCGGTTCGCAATTCGTGCATCGAAGTGACCATGGGGAACATGATCTGCAGCGGACCAAGGGCTGCGGCGCGAATCATAGCTCTGAGCTGAGTACGAAACATCTGCGGACGTCGGAGCGACAGTCGAATACTCCGCAATCCAAGAAAGGGATTGTTCTCAGGTTCTTCCGAGACCTGTAGTGCTTTGTCTGCGCCTAAGTCTTGAGTCCTCATGACAATGGGGCGACCGTCGAGCAATCGCATGACATCGGCGTAGGAGGAGAATAGCTCCTCTTCGGTTGGCTCCGTCTCTGAGCCTAAATACAAGAACTCCGTGCGATACAGTCCCACCCCTTCAGCCCCTCGAGCAAGGCCGGCTGGAACTTCGTGCGGCAACTCGATGTTGGCCAAGAGCTTGATTCGTTCACCATCGCGAGTCTCTGCCGGTAAGTCGCGGATTTTGACCAGCTTTTCTGCTCGGACGTCGCGGTCCGCTTGCCGCTTGCGATATTCGTCAATCGTCGCCTCATCGGGCGCGGCAATGATGCGCCCTCGATGGCCATCGACGATCAGCAAACAGTCGCTTTCAAGTCGGTGCAAGAAGTTACCAACGCCGACGATAGCCGGAATCTCCAAGCCTCGTGCGACGATGGCTGTATGACTGCTAGGTCCGCCGACTTCAGTGCAGAAACCCAGGACACGGTCTCGATCTAGGTCGGCCGTTTCTCGGGGCGTGAGATCATGACTTAGCAGGATTGCAGGATCTTCATCGTGGCTGGTCTGAAGCGGGGCTCCACCCAGTGCTTCGAGCAGCGTTCGCTCAACATCACGGATGTCTTGAACTCGTTCCCGCATCGTCGAGCCACCCATGCGGCGGAACGCTTGAGCGTAGCGACTTAGAACGCTAGACACCGAATACTCTGCACTGACGCAGCCGTCTTGGATTCCGCGCACCCACTCTTCGCGGAGCATGGGGTCGAGCAAGAGTTGCTGATGGGCCGAGAAAATCTCCCCGACATGCTGACCAATTCGGTCGGATGATTCTCGCTGTCTTTGATCTAGTTCTTCTGAAGCAGCACCAATCGCATCTTGCAATCTGGCCACTTCCGCTTCACGGTCGTCGGAATTGATTTGAATCTTGGTAATTCTGTAACCTTCACGGTCCAGAATTAGTGCTCGTCCGATTGCAACTCCTGGCGATACCGCGATGCCCTGTAATTCCAGCATGGCGGGGATTTCGTTGTAAGCTCAACGTTCGCCGGGTTCATTCGTACATCCTTGACAGGGGTGCAGTCTCTTTGCCGCCACCCCGCCGTAGTCTAGAACGCATTGTAAAATCTTGAAAATGGCGTTCAGGTAGACTGCGAACGTTAAACCCGACCAGAATCCGCTGAGCGTAAAATGTGGTGTAGTGTATTGTTATGTGAGCTCAACCTGTTGGCAGTCTAAGCCTGCTCGGGTTCAAGCTCCGAATCCGATTCATCGAAACCGGATTCAAAAAGTTCTGAAATGGTAGCTATCGCTTGATCGGCATCTGACCCGTTGGCACGCAGTTTCAAGGTCGTGCCTTGTCTTGCGCCAAGCGTGAGGATGCTCATGATGCTCTTACAGTCGATCTTTTGTCCGTCTTTTTCCAGCTCGATGTCAGCATGAAATTGGCCAGCCGCACGCGACAGTTTATCGGCAGGGCGCATATGGATGCCCATCGGATTGAGTACTGTGACTTGTGTTTCTGCGTTTGCCGACATGGAGCTAGTTAACCGCCGCGATTCGTAATGGGAAGCATCGAAACTGGAGACGGAAGTATGAGACCTGCAATATACTCTTTTCCAGCGGGAGCGAAGTTGATCCCAGGCTGGAGTCATTCGAGTTTGATTTGCTTCGAGTGCGGGCATTCAAACGGATGCCGTTGTTAACACTGAGCTAGAAAACAATCCAACTCAGGTACAATCCATGGGGGACACTCAAGGGAGAGCGAACCTGGCAACTAGGAGACAAACTGATTGTTGTCTGCCTCTTCCAGCAGTTGCATAATGTCTTCCGTGTTTTTGCTCTGCTTCAGGAAGCGGCAGAAGGTCTCGTCTCGGAGCTGCCGCGAGATGTTTTCGAGGGCACGCAGGTGGTCGCCAGGTCGGTCAGGTGGCGAAACAAGTAAGAAGAACAGCTGGACTTTCTCACCATCGAGACTGTCGAAATCAACACCATCGATGCTGACACCCACCGTACCGACCAATTTGTCAACGCTTGGATGTTTGGTGTGAGGAACGGCGATTCCGCGTCCAATTCCCGTGCTGCCAAGTTCCTCACGCTTGAGGATGGCTTTAATAATATCTTCCCGATCCGCATCCTTGATATCGCCGGCCTTGGAAAGCGAGTCCACAATCTCTGTGACGACGCTTTCCTTGTCTGTCGATTCAAGTGACGAAATAATCGACTTTCCGCTTACAAAATCCGAAAACTTCATTGTCTTTAAAACCTTAGTTGTGCGTGTGTGTAAGTGGATCTCCCGGCAAAACGAACCAAGTTGCTCTATCGTGTACCGTTGGGTCACGGTGAGGTGAAACCTTGGACGATTTGCCTAAGCCAAGCCAGATTGTTCGAAGCCAAAGACTAAGAACGTTCAACTGACTCGCTCGATCCTGAAAAGCCCTACTCGGCCTCTTCATCCACTGGTTGGACGTGCTTGCCACCAGCTACTTTGTGTGCTGTCGTCTTGTCTTTGTGTTTTCTTAGCTGCTGTTCGACTTTTTGAATTGCGGCATCTAGTGCACTGACCACATTGGACGCGCTCGCAGATGCGACAAAGTCGGGGGCGTGTTCGGCGGAGACGTTAATCTCCACGTTTGGTTCTTCCTGGTGCTGGAAATCAACGATTACTTCAATCGCGTTGACCGTGTCCAAAATCCGGCGGACTTTCTCAGCCTTCTCTTGGATAAACTGCTGGTCATGTGCGGTAAGTGAACCGTGACGTGCAGATACGTTGACTTGCACTAAGCTGCTCCATTGGTGCGTATTGAATCGATGTCGAAGAGTTCCAATTCCTTCGATGCATAGTCAAAATCGATCCACCGGAATCGTAACGAAGCTACCTCCAGCGGCCATCTTGCCACCCTAAATGGGCACTCGTCTTATCCGCGATTCGTGGGCACTTAACCGCGATTTGCGGAAGCAGTAGGGACCGGAGAGGCCGCTACTCGACCCGTGAGTCTGTGAATTCTGGCGGCTGGACTGAGGAAAAGTTGTTTCTTTCCTGTAGAGCGCCCTAGCCCTCTTTCGGAAGCATATTGTATCGCTGGCATTTCTGCTAGCCAAATCAGCAATTGGCCGTATTTGTGGTCAAAAATCCTGTCCTGCCGAGTAAACCTTGAACGGGTGCTCGAGCTTGGACACAGGAAACCCGTATTTCAGGACCGTGCAAGTCATCCTGGCAGGTGTGTATTGAACATCCAGATAGGGTTCTCGCAGTCGATTCGAAGGCGATTTCCATTCCCGTTTGAGTCCAATTCGCCTACGCAGTCTAGCATTCGATCAGTAAACTGAGCTTTCGCATACCTGGCCGCTCGGTTGCAATCTTGAAGTACCGACCCTGCCTCAACTACGGTGTTTAGCCACGAGAAGATCCAAGAATGGCTCACAATACAGCTCCAGACGTGGTTCCTTCCGAGAATTTCGATTCTTCAGAGGTCGAGACCAACTCGGAAACGAAGAAATTGTACATCGAAACTGTTGGCTGCCAGATGAACGTTCTGGATAGCGAGATGGTCGTGGCCAGCCTTCGCCGGCATGGCTATGAAGTCGTCGATTCGCCCGATGATGCGAACGCGATTCTCTTCAATACCTGTAGTGTCCGTGAAAACGCGGAAGAAAAAGTCTACCGAAACTTGTCCAAGCTCAAGCAAACGAAGCTGGATTCCCCGGACAAAATTGTGGGTGTCATGGGCTGCATGGCCCAAAAGGATCAGAAAATCGTTTTTGACCGGGCGCCGTATGTGGATTTGGTGGTCGGGCCAGGACAATTGCAGCGGATTCCGGAGCTACTTAAGGAAATCGAGGCGGGCAGCGGACCTCAGATGGCAGTCAGCCTGGGGAGAAAAGATGGTTCTCAGGAAAACATCCGACGCAGTCACGAGACGTTCGATCCGCTTCGCGATCCAACCATGCGTCCGACCCCGTTCCAAGCGTATCTCCGAATCCAAATAGGATGCGACAAGTTCTGTACGTATTGCATTGTTCCGATGACACGCGGCCCTGAGCAGGGTCGAAGTCCAGAGTTGATCCTGGCCGAAGCAAAAAAACTGGCCGAACAAGGCTGCAAGGAGATCATCTTCTTGGGCCAAACGGTTAACAGCTACAAGTACGTGGAAGGCGAGAAAGTCACGCGGCTGGCGGATCTTTTAGAAATGGTTCATGAGGTAGATGGAATCGAACGTCTGAAGTTCGTGACTAGCTATCCCAAGGACATGACCGAACGACTGTTGACGACCGTAAGGGATTTGCCGAAGTGCTCAACGTACTTGAATGCGCCTGCGCAAAGTGGATCTGATCGCGTGTTGAAGCGAATGAAGCGTGGCTACACCACCGCTGACTACTACGACATGATCGAGCGTATCTACTCAACAGTCCCAGGCGCCAGCGTTTCAAGCGACTTTATCGTTGGCTTCTGCGGCGAGACCGATGAGGACTTTGAGCAAACGGTCGACTTGGTTAGACACTGCCGATTCAAGAATAGCTTTATCTTCAAGTACAGCGTTCGCCCAGGGACACGCGGCGCGGAATTGTACGAGGACGACGTTCCAGATGAAGTGAAGCAGCAACGCAACAATGAGCTGCTCGCAATTCAGAATGAGATTAGCCAAGAGGACAATCTCAAGTTTTTGGGCGGGAGGGTAGACGTCCTCGTTGAGGGGCCAAGCAAAATGTCGGTGAAGCGACAGGAGACCGGACCCCTGCGACAAATGACTGGACGTACGAATTGCGATCGTATCGTGGTGTGGGATGGCAACGAGCGGCAAGCCGGCAACATTCTGCCCGTGCTCATTCATGACGCCAGCAGTCACACGCTTTTTGGCACAGTGGAAACCGCTGAGGTGAAGCCCGAGGTTCTCTCGATGCCAACAATTGCATAGCGGGAGTCTCGACCTGGGCAAAGACGTCCCCCGCTTCGGACTCGGCCTGAACTCTCGAGCTTAGGATAAAGACTTTCCTCAACCAGCCGCAGGCTCCTATATGATTGGGTGATCAACTCGGTGCCGTAGGCTTGCAGCTACCAAGGATTGGCCATGATGACCGAGTCTCCTCAAGCCACTGTCGCCGAGGAATAGGTTAAACTGTGCCGTTCATCGTGAGCTGCAAGTTGCAGTTCAAATTTAGTTCGCTTGGCACCGCTTGGCTTCAAATGCATGAGTTGGTGACTCGGGCAGATAACGGCTTTGGCTTCGAGTGTTTCGTGGTAAGTCGTTCGGCAATGACTTGGCGGGGTACATTCCGGAAGTGACCACTGAAGATGATATTGAACCGTTTGCGGATGCGACGGTCCGGCGGTTCAAGCAGATCCTGTTGGCGATCTTAATTACTGCCCTCTTGGTCACCGTACCACTGGCATACTTCTTGGGTTTTCGTAACGGACGGGCCGCAGTTCGCGGCGAGGTCTTGGGCCAGCAAACGGCAGTGATCGAAACGATTCTAAAAAGCGATGAGAAACTTTTTAGCGGACTCCATATCGAAGAAAGTCCAAATATGTGGGTCGAGATAAAAGGTGATGTTCCGACGCGCGCTGACCGTGATTTTTTAGCGCGACTGTTAGAGAGAGAGCTGGGAGCAGACGTGAGTACGACGCTGATTCGCCTAGTCGGTACGGAGAACTTTTTCTGACCGTATCTTCGTCAACCGACTTTTGTTGAAAGCCATCCAACTGAGCTTAAGCCGGCTACCTGGGTGCGATCGGCAAAGGCCTTTTCTCAAGATCCCGAAGCGTCTCTTGCCCTTCGAGCGAATCGATAACCGTAGAATCTGAATCGAAGTTGCCAATTGGCAGTTCGCTTTCGTCTTCGAAGCCACCGAACTCAGCCAGCTCGTCTCGCATCGCGACTCTATGGTAATACCTTTGCCAACCGAATCGCCACAGAAAAAGCCCCAGCCGCAATGCAACAAGCTGAAGGATGATACTGACAACAATCGCTAGAGCGGTTAGCACGTTTTCCCCGTTTTCCGGGAATTCGAACACGGGTAGCTCGAAACCAAATAGCCAGCAGAAGTGCACCAGGCTCATCTGGGTGCCCAGCTTGAGTGCTTCAACACTCTCCGGGGCAGATAAATACCCGTAGAACTCTGCGAGCAAAGATCGGGGGCCAGGCAGAAGGCAAAATCCTATTATGAACAAAGCGACGACACTAAGCCGCTTCAGAACGTATGAGAAAAAGTCCAAATCCATGTGTAGCTCTGCGGTAAAGAGCAGCAAAGAAGAGAGTATCCAATTCCAAGTCTCATCTCGGCGATGGTTCGGAAGACCAAATCCGTCTGCTAGGGATTCTGATCACCAAGACGGCCCTAAATTAGTCGGGATGAATAAGATAGCAACCTCAGCTGCCGCCAATGCTGCGAACCACGTTGGACATTTACAATGTGGTCCCCCACCGTTCGGCGGGGTAAGCTCGCCTGCCCGGGGGCTGCTGGCGCGAAGCTTTATCGGGGATGCCTCGGAGTCCCGTTCTAGATGGTTACCTGCGATTCTTGGGCGACTGCTCGGTCGGCCCGAATTTGAATCTCAACGCAGTGAACTTGGGAGACTGGGTACGAAATCTTCATTGCTTCCAAATAATGATTTCGTGCCCGAAGTTGGTAGCTTTGAGCACTTCGACCCTTTTCCCGGAAGATGCCGGAATGCTATTCTTGCTGGCGAAGTCGGATGTCGCCGTTGGTCGTCTCAAGAGCCAATTTCGCTCCGCCACCGTTGATGGTCCCGGTCACAAATTCGTCGAACTCGATTTTGAAATCGCTGCCTGCAAATGTAGCAACTTTGACTTGGCTTTCGTCGGTCTCCAGGTTGAAGTCCGTTAATACTCGTCCCGCCCTATTCAGATATCGCACTGTCGCACTCAAGTCCTTCGGAAGTACTAGATCTATTGAGCCGTTATAGGTCTCGAAGGACGATCCTTCCAGCTTGTCCACACTAGAGAAGTTCGCTTTGAAGTCCCCTTGGTAGCAGTAAAGACGAACACGATTCGTCACGTTGATGAGCGTGATGTCGTTCCGATAACTTCGCGCCCGAACCTCGCCTGAGATATCACGCACTTCTAGTTTTCCATCTTGGTACGAGTCCAAGTCGAGACGCGTATTGGACGGAACGAAGATTTCAACATTCGTCACCAAATCTCGCGTGTTGGAGTCAACTTTGATGTAGTTTCCTTTTGCCTCGATGTCGAAGTCGAGATTTCGTGGTCGGACCTGCGTGAGTCCGCTGCGGTCATTTATGGTCGAGGGCATCGAGTCCGGCACGGAGAGTTTGACGATTATATCTTGGCTTTCATGACCAATTACCTTAATGCTCCCTCGGTGCATCTCGACCTCGAGTTCTCCGACCTTGTTCGAGTCGGCAAAGGCTAGTTTGAATTCTTTTTGGTACGCGTTTTTACGATCCGCTTTTCCAGTTCCCAATGACCCTTCAGCCTGCTCCGAGATCGCGGGAGGCATCGGTCGAGTCAGTTTGTTGGGCTTCTCTCCATCTTTGGGGACAAGGATAAAAAGGGCGATCAAAGTTGCGGTAGCAAGCATCGCAATAGCTCCAGTGAAAACAGGACGAAACGAAGACGTTTTGGATTGGAGTTCGCGATACTTTGCAGGTAGCGCGACACTATCGGGCTGATAGACGTGGGCTAAGCAGGCGTCGAGAGTGGCCTGAGTCTCGGACGCAGAGGGGCGAAGTTCGGGACGTTTCTGGTGGAGTTCTTGGATTATCTTGCACAACCAGTCGGGAATCTCAGAGTTCATTTGACGAATGGTTTTCGGCGCATCGTCGGTGATTTTGCGTAGGACTCCAAATGGCGTGTGTGCGCGAAATGGTGCATAGCCCGTACACAGCATGTAGAGCAGGCTACCGAGGCTAAAGAGGTCGCTCTTGCAGTCCAACGCATCGCCTCGGGCTTGTTCCGGCGACATGAATTCCGGTGTGCCTGATATGACCCCAGTTCGCGTCATGGTCGCATCATCCACGATGCGAGCTAGTCCGAAGTCCGTGATGATGGCGGCTTCCACGCCGTCGTCCAGCATGATGTTCGAAGGCTTAATGTCACGATGAACCACGCCCTGTTTATGGGCAGCCGCTAATCCGGCAGCGATCTGGCTTCCGACTCGTAAGATTTCGGAGACCGAAAAAGGACCCTGGAGTTGGATGCGTTGATGGAGTGAGCCGCCCTTCAAGTATGGCATGACGAGATAAGGTAAATCGCCTGTGGTTCGGACTCCATGAATAGCGACAACGTTGGGGTGATGCACTGCCGCCGCAGCTTTCGCCTCGCGTTCAAATCTCGATCGAGCGGTTCCGCTAGCGGCAAGCGTTGGCGTCATGACTTTAAGCGAAACGATGCGATCTAATGAAACGTCTTTCGCCTTAAGGACCACACCCATAGCACCGCTTCCGATCACTCCTTTGATTTCGTAGTTGTCGAGCCGACCCATCGAATCCGGATGATCCGTCGGCTGAAGCGAGTGAACTAATTGTTGAACTGAGACTGGTAGGCCGTGGCCATTTTCGCCACTCGCGTCCGTCTCATCGTCTAATCGCGGCCGCGGTACGAGCAACTCCTGGACCTCTGTCCAAACCTCTTTTCCCGCCGCAACAATCTCGAGATGCTCACGACAGGCCTCGCATTCATCGAGATGCTGCGTATATTCCTGCTCTTGCATCTGGGAAAGGGCTCCCTGCAAATAGGCGTCCGCGTTATTTGGTTCACAGGTATTTGTGTTCACTAGAATCGCTCCTCAAGTTCTGCAACAGCTTCGCTAAAGCGTCGGATGATTCGGCTGCGAGCTGCGTAGATAGAACCAATGGACTTGCCAAGTTCCTGGGCCGCTTGCTCCTTGGTAAGTCCTCGAATCGCAGTAAGTTCGAAAGCTCTCCAAGTGTCGGGAGAGAAATCTACGCGGACCATCTCCGATGCTTGGAGAAACAGCTCCCTGCGATACTCCAGTTCGATCAGTGACTTGCTGATTCCATCTCTGTCTTCCATTTCTTCAAGCGGTGTAGCAGCAACACCGCCGCCTTGATCAACCGGTTGGCGTGTCAATGCGTTGATGGTTGCGTTCTTGGCGATTCGCATGAGCCAGTTACGGAACCTCACATTTGAGTCAGCGGGACTCCACTCTCCGATCGCTCCGGCTATAGACACAAACACCGTCTGCACCAGATCATGCGCATCCGCTTCTTGAAGTCCCTTGGACCGGCCGACCCGGTAGACGACCGGTTGATAGAGCCGAACAAACTCATCCCATGCCAGTTGGTCGTTCGGATCCTGGATTCTGAGAACCAGGCTCATACGCGTTTCGGGAATTTCGTGCATGGTTTGAGATCACAACGGAGACGCGTGTTTCGATTCATCCTCAAGAGATTAAACACGGTGACATCTTAGATCTGACAGGAAAATCCTAACAAATCAGAATCCCATTGCTTTCCGGCTATCTGGAGTCCAACTTGAGATGAACAAGCGTTGGAGCGATCGCGGTTTGGTGCTTGAGCCAAGACACTCTCATCAGGGAGCAACTCCCGCAGGAATCCGAATTCAGCGATCTCCGAGCGATTCGAAAGCAGAAGAGAAGTCCCAACATTCTGGCTTCGAGAATCCTGCAGCAGCCAGGGGAAACGGGAATAGGAAGGAACGCGAAATAGCATGTGCAGTGGTGGAAGCAGATGTGCAATGTTCCAGGCTGACGCAGATCTGGAGTTGCCGGGGTGCCAGAAAGCGGAAGGGGCTTCTCTTCATCACGGACAGTCTAAAAACTAGACTCACTTTAAAAAGGCAAAGTGGTTGAGGGGGCCCGCAAGGCGTTGACTACATACTTCTCAGAGTCGAGCAACGCGGACCGCTCTTTCGCTAGAATCGCTCGACTGGGAATCCGTACGACCTAGCATTGATACTGAGTCCACAGGTTCCTCACGTGTTGCAAAGCCTTTTCGAGCCGATTGGTGATGTCGTTGGCAAAGGGCTTCAGCTTTGTTCAAGAGAATGCGAGAATCACTGAGATAGTTGAAATCGCCACGCCTACTACGCCTTTTGATGCGTGCGATGTCATTGGAAGCGAAATACGCTCACGTCGATCGTTAAGGAACCTATGCGCATCATTCCCGTCGCAATCTTGCTGGTCTTTTCTTTGATGATTGTTCCCGCAATCAGTTTTTATACAGGTGTCAGTCTCGATCCGATCGCGATGCGGGCTCTGAAGACCGTTTTTGTAATTGCCGTCGTGGTGATTGCTCTCTGTTTCGCCATCGGAGAATTGACGGGCAACGTCAGCCAAACCGACAAGCTATGGAGCTTGATGCCCATCGTATATACCTGGACCGTGACTTGCTTCGGAAGTTTCTCGCCGCGGCTCGTCTTGATGAGCCTGCTCGTGACGATTTGGGGACTGAGACTGACCTACAATTTTGCAAAGAAGGGCGGTTATCAATGGAAGATTTGGCAAGGCAAAGAGGATTACCGATGGCAAGTACTGCGTGAGAAACCAGAGTTCCAATCGCGATGGCGATGGACGGTTTTTAATCTGTTCTTTATCGCCGGCTATCAGCATCTGCTGGTTCTATTGATCACACTACCGACGGTTGTCGTGCTGAATCGTAACCTGGTGCCATTAGGAATGGTGGACTACGTGATTGCAACCGCAATGCTTGGGTTTGTCATCTACGAAGCGATCGCTGACAAGCAGCAATGGGATTTTCAAGCGAAGAAACTTGCGGCTAGTCAAGCAGAGGAGGAAACGCAATCGGAGCTTCGGCAAGGGTTTCTCGACCGAGGATTGTGGGCTTGGTCGCGGCACCCTAACTACTTCGCAGAGCAGGCAATCTGGATCTGCTTCTACCTGTTCAGCGTTACCGCCTCTGGGCAGTGGATCAACTGGACGATCATGGGGTGTTTGTTACTGATCATCTTGTTTCGCGGAAGTTCCGCATTCAGCGAGGAAATCAGTGCCGGCAAATACCCGGAATATGCGGAGTACCAACGTAGAGTATCCCGCTTCTTACCTGTTCCAACGTATCGGGCATTGCCTCGGAAGGTTTGAGTGTAATTTTCCGATGAACGCTGCTAGTTAAATTCGCATCTGCAGCATCGGCCTACTTTCTATAAAAGTCGCCGATTCAAAATGACCAAGTGTGTCGTTGTCGTGGGCTGCCGCTTTAGGCGACTTGGACAGTTAGGCATTTCTACACACCCGTTGTCCCTATTCCATCGGTTACTGTAGCGTTTGCATACCGTTTGGCTTCATGCGGGCGTGGCGTGCTCCGCATTTTCTGATCCAGGTGTTATGAAAGTCTAGTACCCCTGACCTGTTCCCCAGATTCCCCTCGGCCTCACGGAAGTTTTTGTCAGAAGCGAACTGATAGTTGGCGGTTCCCAGTTTCACTTGCCACAAGGCAATATGCCGAAGCTCGCGCAACCGCTTCCACGCACCCTTTCATCTCGATCAAACATTCTTCCCTTCGATATGAACTCAACGTTCGGCACCAAATATTCGAAGCCTAGGCTGGGGCCTTAATCACCCGAAGTTACCGTCTGAATTGAATCATTAGTCCGCTGCGCGTTTTGCAGGAAGGCTACCAACAGAACTTTCACTCTCGAAGTAGACGCGGGCGATTTTCAAGGACTCTACTCGGGAGCCGCTACCGTCTTGGGGTGCAAATGCAATTCGATCTAGGCGTTGGTCAATTGGGAACCCATCAATGTCGTTCAACGAACTCCGTCGGCATAGAGCGAATGGATTTCTTTCGCGGAGAGAGCGTTGCTGAAGACGGTGAGTTCGTCTATCTGCCCGTTAAAGTTTCGGATTTTCTGGGGACTGTAGTTCATGGGAGTTCCCCAGTTTCCGATTTCGGTTTCGCCAAACCGAAGTTTGAATTTG
This sequence comes from Pirellulaceae bacterium, assembly GCA_045105035.1. GTDB lineage: Bacteria > Planctomycetota > Planctomycetia > Pirellulales > Pirellulaceae > Aureliella. The sequence continues at coordinate 35,904 of JBGCCZ010000090.1, forward strand.
TCTTTGGTGATGGGTAACTCACCGACGCTCTCGCCGTTGATGTAGTGAGTGACTTGGGCAGAATCACTGTCGTAGACCGTGGCCAGGTGCGTCCAGCGACCGAGATGCTTGATGTTGAGAATGGGTTTAGAATCATAGGCGACATGACCGCTGGGCGTCTGGATGCCGAGCAGCAAGCGGCCATCGTCTCGGAGTTGCCAATGCGGTTCGCCGACTTCGTAACCGTTGGTCAGCATCAGCGCGATAAATGGTCGATCGAGTCCGTCGATCCGCACCCATGCGGAATAGGTCAGTGAGTCGAACTCGCCGGGAATTTGCAGGCGAACGCGATCACCGGGGTGTTTGAATTCCAACGCGTCTTTCCCTGACCATCGGCCCTCAGTCCACCGGCAACCGACGATCGCTCCGTTGGATTGGTCATTGTTGGTTGATCGGTTCCGCAGCAATCGGCTGCGGGAGGCATCCTTCTCGAACGTATAAAGAAGCATGGCTTGTGGATCGGCGACCAAAGATTGCTGCTCCATTCTCCATTGCTCTAGCCGTGCCGTATTTTGCGTTGATGCTAATTGATGCAACTGTGATGACGAAACAAATTCGACGGGTTGCGTACTGGACTGTGCAATCTTTCCGGCTGCGGACACCGACGCGCTTTCGTTTTCGGTGAATTCTTGACGTGTCTCCGCGGACCGATCCGTCCCGGACTCGTAAAGCTCGACTTTGCCATCGAACACGTGCACTGAAGCGCTTCCGTCACCAGAGACATCCATCCCAAACTCGGTGCCAAGATCCACCAACTCGACGTTTG
>JBGCCZ010000091.1:0-3847 GCA_045105035.1 Pirellulaceae bacterium
CTGGGGGTGTGCACTCTGCTCGGAATGCAAATCGCAATCGGTGCGGTCGCCATCACCCTCGCCAATAACGACTCGACAGTCGCGATCATTCCGAACTACTACTCGTCGGCCGTCAATTGGGACGCAACACGGCGTGCTCGCGAACACTTCCAAGACTTGGGCTGGACAGTCGACATTGGAACTAGCTCCGTTTTCGAGAAGGAGCGTAGCGTGACTGTCGCTATCAAGACGCAGGATCAACAACCTCTCGAAGACCATCGCGTTACCGCAGACGTTTTCCATCATGCGGCAGGCTCCGACATTCATACTCTCAAGTTCCGTGATTCAGGCAACGGTTTGTACTCGGCGGAAAGCACACTACTGAGAGGCGGATTATGGTCGGTCAAACTTCGCATCGAAGGAGAACGCGGAGTTGCCGAAGTGGTGCAAGATGTTTGGGTTGAGAATTGATACGAAATAAGAACCTCCAAGAATCACCGCCACGATCGCGGAGTAAAAGCCGACGGCGATTGCGTCGCGACCACCCGAAAGAAAGACAACTGTGTTCGTACTAGCAATGGCCGTCGCAATGGCCAGTTTTCTCGGTAGCCTTCACTGTGCGAGCATGTGCGGGCCTTTGGCTTTGTGGGCCGGAGGCGCGACCGAGGCAGCCGATCCACGCCAAGCCCGACGGGCAACTGCACTTTATCACTTCGGCCGGATGAACACGTATTTGCTGATCGGTGTTGGGGCCGGGACGCTGGGCAGCCTAGTCGACATCAGCGGATCGACGCTTGGCTGGCAGATGTTGGCGGCCCGCGTGGCGGGCGGATTGATGATCGCCGTCGGCTTCGTCCAAATCTATCGGTGGGCCGCCATCATGGGCTGGACCTCGATTTCGCGGAAAACAAGTGGTCTACTCGCCGGGCCTACAAACAACTGGGTCTCACGAACTATGGTCGCTATGCGTCCTTGGTTATTTGGTCTGACTCTTGAAGTCCGCGGATTCTTGGTCGGCGCGCTGACTGCCTTGCTCCCATGCGGCTGGCTTTACATCTTTGCTCTCGTCGCAGCGGGGACTGCCTCCGGCACAGGCGGCGCGTTAGTCATGTTCGCGTTCTGGCTCGGAACGGTTCCCATTTTGGTATCGATGGTGCTGGGCCTGCAGGCACTCGCTCCGCCAATACGCAAGTTCGTACCCTTAGCGGCGGCTGTTTTCTTAATCAGCGCTGGTGGATTCTCGGCCATGGGCCGCGGCTTCGCCGCATTGGAATCGATCTCGGACCTCGCACCCGTACTCGCGAACGTAACAGTGCAGGGTTCAACGCAAGAAGACGCTGCCACTCCGCTGGCTGCATCGCTGACCGAAAAACTCCACAGCTCCATTGAAGAAGCTCAACTGCCTTGCTGCCAACACGATCAGGGAACTGAACCGTGAGTGTAGGTGAGTTACCAACGGATGTCGCCAAGGACGAGGAATTGGATACAGCCCCTTCGATCCTCAAGCCATCGCGAGCCGATCCGACGGGGATGAATTCGACTAGCGACACTTCGTCTTGCACAGTGAGTTCGGTTGTCTTGCCGTGCAGTCACTGTGGCGAGCCGACAGTCTATTCGGCGGAACCAGAAAACGGAGTCCGCAATACACCCAAGGAACCTCGCCCTGCAGCCAGGGACGAGCTAGTCTTCTGCTGCCAAGGCTGTGCTGGCGCCTATCACCTGATTCGTGGTCTTGGTCTGGAACAGTTCTACGCGCTGCGCGATCAATCCTCCGCATCTGGTATATCACTGCGTGACGAAACGAAGACGGACTCCAGTGCATTCGACAATCCAGAATTCCTCGGAGAGTCTGCACCGGAAAAACTTGCCAATGGCTCTTGGCGCGTTTGCATGATGGTAGAAGGACTCCACTGTACTGCCTGCGGATGGTTGATTGAAAATGCTCTAAAGCAAGAGACCGGCGTACTGGCGACTCGGATCGATGCCGGACGCAACTTGGCTGAGTTTGTCTTCGATCCAAACCGAATCCAACTCAGCACAATCGCAAAGCGACTGGACCGCCTGGGGTACCGACTGCATCCTCAACAGGCGTCCGCTCAAGACGACATGCGCGAACGGGAAAGTCGCCGCATGCTTTCGGAGATTGCGGTTTCGGGATTCTTCGCTGCAAACGCCATGTGGATCGCCGTCGCCGTCTATGCAGGAGCAGGGCAACAGTACGCGTACTTTTTGAATTTGGTTGGTTCCGCACTCGGCTTGTTCGCAGTGCTCTGGCCGGGACGTGTCTTCCTGCAAGGAGCCATCAACTCGTTCCGCACGCGTACACCTCACATGGATCTGCCAGTGGGACTCGGGCTGAGTGTTGGCACTGCCGTTGGAACCACGAATGCCATCTTGGGGACAGGGCACGTCTACTTCGACTCACTCTGCGCTTTGGTCTTCCTTTTGCAAATTGGTCGTTGGCTCAAGTTCCGGCAGCAGAGCCAAGCCTCCAAGGCCGTGGACTTGATGTTGCGCGTTATGCCGCAGCACGCTCATCGCGTTTCCGAGGACGGTACCGACGATGTTCGCATCTCCGTTTTGAACACAGACGACATCATTGAAGTGCGCAGTGGCGAAAGTGTCCCGGCCGACGGAGCACTTGTGGAGATTCTCGGTGGCGAAGGAGCCGTCGGACGTTTCGACTGCGCTTTGCTGACTGGAGAGAGCCGTCCAGTCGGCATTTCCGTAGACGCGGAAGTCTCTGCGGGCTCCGTCAACGTTGGCAGTGACGTTCGCATACGGGTGGCTGCCGTGGGCGCGGACAGCCGCATGGGCGGCATTATGCAGCAGGTCGAACAGGCGGCTTCGAATCGCACTCCGCTAGTTCTACTGGCCGACCGCATCGGCGGTGTCTTTGTGATCGTCGTGACCTTGCTGTCGATCTTGACGTTCGTGCTTTGGTTGCCCGAAAGTCTATCGACTGCAGTTTCCGCAGCCACTTCGTTGCTCATCGTCGCTTGCCCTTGCGCCTTAGCCCTAGCAACACCGCTGTCCATCGCCGTCGGCATTGGACGCTCCGCAGAGCGGAGTATTCTCATTCGTGACGGAGGTATCTTTCAGCGGCTCGCGCACCGTGGCCACGTCTGGCTCGACAAGACCGGTACGCTCACTTCGGGCAGGCAGCGCGTTACTACCTCGCAAGGCGACTTCGAAGCAATCCGACTGGCCGCCTCGATAGAACAAGGATGTATGCATCCAGTCGCAACGGCCATTCGCGAACATGCACGAGCCGTGAAGAACACTCCACACGATGACGTAGAGCATGGGGCCGTCACGGATCATTGGACAGTCGAAGATCTCGAGTGTGCTTCCAACGGACGTGTCGGCCGCCTCAACCGGCGAAAGGTCCTGGTCGGCAACCCGGCTTTTGCGATCTCTCGAGCGATCCGCTGGAACGCGGAACAAGGAACGCTCATCGCGCGATTGCAGCAGACTAACCAAAGCCCGATTGTGATTGGCGTCGACGATCAAGTCGCAGCGATCCTCGGAATTTCCGATTCCATCCTTCCGAGTGCCGCTAGTGCGGTTCGTCAACTCGAGCAACAGGGTTGGAGCGTCGGCATTCTGTCCGGCGATCAGCACCAGATCGTCCAGCAAGTAGGACGAGAACTTGGCATTCCATCGGAGCTCTGCCTGGGATCGCTTTCGCCGGAAGACAAACTTCGTTTTGTTGAAAACTCGGCGGCGAACGACACTCCAGTCGTCATGGTCGGTGACGGAGCCAACGATGCCGCCGCGCTGGCTGCTGCCGATGTAGGTATCGCCGTCCGCGGCGGTACCGAAGTTAGCTTGATGGCCGCGCCGGTGATCATGAACCGTGGCATCG
>JBGCCZ010000092.1:0-14096 GCA_045105035.1 Pirellulaceae bacterium
AAATCTGTCGCGACTGAGAGTGCCGGACGAACTGCCAGATTTTATTGTGGCGAATAGCGAGAGGTTCTTCGATGCATGCATTTGCTGTTCTTGCTGACCCGGTCCGCCGCTGCATTGTTGAGCAGTTGATGGACCAGGAACTTTCTTCCGGCGAGATCGTCGACAAAGTAGGGGGCGAATTTGGTATCTCCCAATCCGCGGTTTCTCAGCAGTTGAAAGTGTTAAGAGACAACGGATTCGCTAGTGTTGCCATTGATGGAAATCGACGGCTTTACACCCTGGACACAACCGGCTTCGATGCGATGGAAGAATGGCTCGCCCCATTTCGCAGATTTTGGGCACCTAAATTCGAGGCATTGGCGAAAGAAGTTGGCAGAGGAAAACGTTCGAGAAAGCGATAGGTGCACTCAAGGCTTGCGCGGCTAAACTCCAGAGCATGTGGTAGCCACAATCCATCTGACGCGAATTTTCGAGCGTTACGCGTTCTTTGGCTGAGCCGTAGGAGTCTTGCCCTCACAGTATCCTCCACTGTGGAATCTTGGCTTGAGTTTTGGTGTGAAGAGTGTCTTCTGAGTTCAAGTTGAGATGAAACTCGTGTCGCACTTTCCTTCGACTGCTGCGGGCGGCGGTTTTGAATGATCAATCGGGCATTTACGGCGGCTGCAGACGCTTTTAGCACTTTCCTAGCTTGACTAGAGCGGATGCCACGCAGCCCCGCTTGTCACTCGGCTGTGTTGGGCATATCGTTCCATGCTGTCGCCTCTACCTGGCCTGCCTGTTGGAGCGTCCCGCTAAAACGGGACGTTGCGGGAGCGACCTTCGCTCGGAAGAGTAGATCCGGCAAAACCCACGGATGAATGGCCGAATTAAGGCCCTGGGGTAGCCGAACGTTACCCCACGAACCAACAACCAAATTGACTAACCATAACGCGACTTGGAGAACAAAAAATGGCTTACGAATTGCCTTCTTTGCCCTATGCATACGATGCCCTCGAGCCTCACTTTGATGCGCAAACGATGGAGATTCACCATACGAAGCACCATCAGGCGTATATCACCAAGGTGAATGCGGCAATTGAAGGGACCGATCACATATCGAAGTCGATCGAGGATCTGATTTCGGATTTGGGTTCGGTTCCAGCGGACAAGCTCGGTGCGGTTCGAAACAACGGTGGCGGTCACGCGAATCACTCTTTGTTCTGGAGTGTGCTAGGACCTGGAAAAGGCGGAAACCCATCTGGAGAACTCGGCGCGGCCATCGATGCGGCTTGTGGTTCGTTCGACGCCTTCAAGGAAGCTTTCGCCAATGCTGGCGCGACACGTTTTGGGAGCGGATGGGCATGGTTGTACGCCAGCGATGGCAGCTTGCACGTGGGTTCAACCGCCAATCAAGACAGCCCGCTAATGGGGGCGGACATTGCTGGCATCGGAGGCACTCCAATCCTCGGATTGGACGTTTGGGAGCACGCTTACTACCTGAAGTACCAGAACCGACGCCCTGACTACATTGCAGCGTTTTGGAATGTAGTTGACTGGGATGCAGTTGCTGCTCGCTTCGCGGCTGCCAAGTAGTCTGCGACTGCCCTTTAAATTAAGACTGATTTCTTCGAAGGCATCGAGTCCCATCTCGGTGCCTTTCGTCGTTCAATACGGACAGTCCCTTTGCTCTGACTGGTATTTTGGCTGATAGGGTTGCTTGTCTTGCGCTCGCGGTAGCCCAATTTGCTTGCTTTCAGCATGAGCTAGTTGCTCGCATGATCTAGACCCGGCAAGGCTGCATTTCCTAGTGTTCCAGAAATGCGCCGGTAGTTGGGTAACGACAGGGACGAAACAATGCAGCTCTCTTTGCTGATTCGCGGGATCGTGGGACTCGCTTCTGTTGGAGCGATCAGTTCGTGGCTGGGGCTCATTCCCGGTGTGGAGCTTGGCGATGCAGGTTTCTCGAACCTCGTCACTGAAGCAAGCTCTGGCTCAATCGACAAAGAGGCAAGCGGACTTGCGGAGGCAGGGATTGCAGCAAATGCGCGAGTCGTCAAGTTCCAAGCGTCAGGTAGCTTCAGCGATGTCCCGCCGCTTCCAAGCGGTTCCAGTCGTTCTTCCTTTTCCGACACTGGTGGACCATCCAGGGCTGGCGGTATCCAGCTTCCAGTGCTTCCTGATTCAGGTGGCGCAAGCTCCCGGGGAGGGCTTCTTCCGCCAGTAGACAACGCGTCTGGGGTTGTACCACCTTCGTTTCCCAGTGCTTCAAATGCAGCTCCCATTGGATCTGGTCCTGGAGCTTTGGGGCTGCCTAGCAGGCAAACGACGTTGCCAGCCCCAGCGACGCCAAGCTTTCAATCCCAGCCAGCCGGTCTTCCTCAATCACCCTCAGCCGAGCAACTTGGTCCGAGCAACAGCTATCCCCAAGTGAACTCAAGGCAAGGAAACTCACCGGCAGGGGGCAACACGCTGCGTGACCCTTACGCGCCGTCTTCTAGTTCGTCGCGTGGAGTTAGCAACTACGACGCGGCTCAGAGACAGTTGCAGCAAGGGGTGCCAGCAGGTCAGGACCGGTTCGGAGGCAATGGTGGATTCAGGCAGCAAGCGGAAGCTACACCCGCCAACACGATTGGGTATAACCGAGAGGTTCGGCCCCAATCGCAGTCTGCCTCTGCACGACAAATTCGTACTCAGTCGAATGGCTCGAATGTGCTTCCAAGCGAACGCAACAGTGCTGGTGTTGGAACGCGACCGGGAGAGCAGGGGTTCTATGATCCTCGCTCTATAGTCAGCGGTCCTCCGTTTGTTTCGCCGCCGCCTCGCGGTCGATATCCCACGTCACGGTATAACAATGCCTTGTTCCAAAACGCTGCGTATCAAAGAACTGTTGCCCAAAACGTTCAAGCCGGGCGGGGTGTGAACGGGGTAGGGCAGTTGACCAGCGCTCAAGCCCCTGTAGCAGGTTCTCCGGTACCGATGGCCGGTGCTCAACCTCAACCTCAAGCCGGTCGGGCCAATCTGCCTCAGTTCGCAGCTAGCAACAACATTTATCCAACTGCGGCCTACCAATGCAATCCGAACGTTGGAGTGCCTTTGGCTGCGCCGACATTGCCTCCGCCGAACAACGTCCCTGGAACTGGTATCCCTCCAACTCTGCCGCCCAATCTGGCACCGAATTTGTACTCGGCCAACAATAACGGCTACGCCCCGCTGCTGTCCCTCGGGCAGGAAGGCTACAACGTCCAGTTGGGACGCGGCGTTCTGGGGCAACCCACCGTCTACGTACCAGGCCAACCGGTACGGAATTTTCTACGCTATCTTTCTCCCTAGCGTTTTCTGTGGATTGCAGTTGCGAGTTGCAAACACCATGCTTCTGGCGCGGCTTGAAGTTGCTGCATTGTTGATTGACGGTAGTTAGTTCTGTTGCTTTCGGGCCTTCCCTTAGTCGTGCATTGCACGACCACTTCGGTACTTACGCGAATTGCGGGTTTATCCACTGCTTGCTTGTTTGTTTACCGGGCTGGAACGCTCACAGAGCCACAAATGACCTAGGTTTGAGTGCTCTGCGAAAAAATACCGCCGAGCGACTGACTAGGTAAATTCTACAACCCGCCGCAGATGCTTCGACGCGTTCTATGACCACTGTAGCTACTAACAGCCGCCGAAACGCTGGGGACGCATTTGCGATCGGTGTCATTGTGATGCTGCTCGTAAATGTACTGCAGCGAAGCGTAGGGTTCTTGCGCGGTGTGGGTTTTGCCCGTTTCCTCAGCGACGTTGAGCTTGGGCAATGGGCCCTTCTCAACAGCTTTCTCTTGATCGCCGTGCCGATCGCCTCGCTTGGTTTCCCGGGAAGTTTCGGGAAGTTTGTGGAGTACTTCCGCAATCGAGATCAACTTCGCACCTACGTTCGCACAGCTCTTTTGGTCGCTGGCTTTGGCGTCACGCTGTTTGTTGCAGGTATTCTCTTCGGCAGTCAGCAATTCGCGTGGTTTGTGTTTGGAGTTGCCCAGCCGACTTATATCGTCTCTTGGTGTATTCTCTGCCTGTTCAGCGCTATTTTGTTCAGCTTCAGTACGGAACTCGCTTCTGGTTTTCGCCAAGTCAAAGCCGTTTCGGCGATGCATTTTACTCAGAGCTTGGCGTTCGCTGTCGTAGGCCTAAGTTTCGTCGCGATGTCCGGTACATGGTGGGTCTTGATGCCGAGCTACTGCATCGCAAATACGATCGCGCTGATTCCTGGTTGGTGGCGCCTCACCAAGTTCCATGGCGCCGAATTGCGGAGTGCAGGGGACGTGTCCGGGGAACTGCCCTCGGTATGGCGGCGGGTCTTACCGTATGCCGTCAGTCTCTGGGTTATGAACTTGCTCGGCAACCTCTTTGAGGTAAGTGACAGGTACATGCTTTTGCACCTGAGTATTGGATCTGAGAGTGTCGGGCAAGCCTTAGTTGGCCAGTATCACTGCGCCAGAATCCTGCCGAATTTGCTGATCAGCGTCGCGATGACTTTGGGTGGAATCCTGATGCCGTACCTCAGTATGGACTGGGAGGCAAAACGAACGGACGCGATGCAAGACCGGATGCGGCAGTTGCTTCAAGCGGTCTGCGTGGCGTTTCTCGCCTTCGGGACAGTGACGCTCATCGTATCGCCTTTGCTATTCGAAGTCGTGATGGAAGGCCGCTACGAGATCGCTCACAGTCTGCTTCCGCTTGCTTGTGCTCAAGCGATTTGGTTTTCGCTATACCTCGTGTCCGAGCCCTTCATGCTGTGCATCGAGAAAGGTCGGATACTGGCTCTGCAACTGGCATGTTGTATCGCACTCAACCTGGGGCTGAATTGGTATCTCATACCGCCACTGGGTTTGCACGGCGCGATGCTGGCAACCACGACGGCCAACGTTTGTGCGCTCTCTCTGCTCTACTCATCTCTTGAGAAGCACGGTTGTCGAATACGTTTTGGCCCTTTGCTCTTGAGCCTGACACCGATTTCCCTGCTGTGGGGCCCGGTTGCTTCCATGGCGTGCCTGGTCGCGATTGTCTTCCTCGCTGGAAGAACCGATCTGTTTTTTGACGACAAGGATCGACGCCAAATTGATCAACTCGTTACCAAGAAACTGCAGAAGCTGGGCCTGAAGATGGAAACCATTTGGCCCAAGGCGTAGCGCTCTCTTGCAGCGTGGGTTTGCGGATTCTTCGCAGACTTACCGGGTTGCTGCTAAGCCTTACTGGTGGCTGCTCTTGATTGCCGCCGCCGGTCGGACTCTTTCAAGCTCATCTTGCGCAAGCGAATCGATTGAGGAGTGATTTCGACGAGTTCATCTTCTTCGATGTACTCCAACGCGGCTTCCAAAAACAGTTGCCTGGGTGGCTTGAGAATGATGTTCTCGTCAGAACCGGCCGCTCGGATGTTGGTGAGCTTCTTTTCACGGCAGGGGTTCACCGTCATGTCGTTATCGCGAGCGTTCTCGCCGACAATCATGCCTTCATAAATTTCGTCTCCAGGACCGACGAATAGTTCACTACGGTCTTGAAGTCCGAATAGTGCGAAAGGCACCGCCTTGCCCGTAACCATGGAGACCAAAACTCCGTTGCCACGGAGTGGTACGTCGCCTTCGCATGGTTTGTAGCCATTGAAGCGGTGGTGGATGATGGCGGTGCCCTGCGTGGCATTCAGAAGTTTGGTGCGGAGGCCGATGAGTCCGCGGGCAGGAATGTCGAACTTCAATAGGCAGTAGGTTCCGCGGGGAGTCATCTCATCAAGCGTTCCACGGCGGAATCCGACCAATTCCATTACGGGGCCGACCTTGTCCTCGGGAACTTCGACATTGAGAGTTTCAAAGGGCTCGTGAAGTTGATTGTCGATTTTCTTCGTCAAGACTCGTGGTTTCCCGACCGAGAGTTCATAGCCTTCGCGTCGCATGGTTTCGACTAGAACGGCCAGGTGCAAGACACCTCGGCCAGCGACGGCGTACGCCTCTGCGCCTTCGACGGGTGTCATGCGAAGCGCGACGTTACGCTCGAGTTCTTTCTCGAGCCGGGTCTTCAATTGCCGATTCGTGACGTACTTACCTTCTTTGCCGACGAATGGCGAGCTGTTGATGCTAAAAACCATTTCAAGCGTCGGTTCGTCGACGGTCAGTCGAGGCAGTGGGTTGACGACGCCGCGCGAGCAAATTGAGTCTCCAATCTCGACCGTCTCCAATCCCACTACGGCGGCGATGTCTCCGGCCGTGGCAGTTGGGACTTCGCTGCGACCGAGCTTGTCGAAAGTAGAAACGGAGCCGATGTTGGCTTGCACTAATTTGTCGCCCGCTTTGACGAGATCGATTGGCTGAGCCGCACTGATGCTCCCCGACTGCACTCGGCCAACCGCAATTCGCCCCACGTAATCCGACCAATCCAAATTGGTGACGAGCAACCGTAGCGGGGCTTCGGGCTCGACGTCTGGTCCTGGGATCTCTTTGAGAACCAAATCGAGTAGCGGCTTCATCGAATCACCGGGGACCGCGGGATCGTGGGTCGCGTATCCTTCTTTGGCCGACGTGAAGATGTAGTTGAATTCGTCGAGGTATTCTTCACCTCCCAGATCCACCAGCAATTCGAGGGCTTCGTCGACTACCTCGAGCGAGCGGGCGTCGGGGCGATCGACTTTATTGATCACGATGATTGGCTTCACACCCACTTCGAGGGCTTTGGCAAGGACGAAGCGAGTCTGCGGCATCGGTCCCTCGGCGGCGTCCATGAGGACCAATGCACCGTCGGCCATACGTACCACCCGCTCAACTTCGCCGCCGAAGTCCGCGTGGCCTGGCGTATCGATCAGGTTGATTTTGACGCCTTCGTAAGGCAGGGCGATGTTCTTGCTGAGGATGGTGATTCCTCGCTCTCGTTCGATATCGTTGCTGTCCAGGATTTGCGTGCCCTGCAACTGGCCGTCTCGAAACTGACCGCTTTGCTTGAGCAAGCAATCGACGAGAGAGGTCTTCCCGTGGTCGACGTGAGCAATGATTACGATATTTCGGAGATCGTCTCGACGCATGTCGGGCCTGTGTTCCTGAGTATGGAAAAGCAGTCTCTGGTAACTGGGGAGTGGTTAGCCTTACCCAGTCGAGGGGGTGATCCCCGCGTGCTGCTAAGTCCGATCATTGTGGGCCTAGGCGGGTAGATCAGCGAGGGGTAATTTCCGGGCTTCCACCGGTTTTTCCCCGGCACTCGTGTCCAAAGCGATACCCTTGGGGGCTGAGATAAGTAGCCCTTGGGGTTCGAATAGGTAGCCAGGGGATTAGACCTTGTGAGACTAGGTCCAATTTCCCATACTTTGGGGCTCTCAACACTTAGAAATTGGTTCAACCCTGTCAGGCGTGCGTCTGGATTTGGGATTGAGCCCGTCAAGCATTCATCTCCTGCAGCGCCGGTGCCCAAAAAGGCATTTTGCTTGGGTTCAGCAATTTTCGGCTTCGGCTGATAGTTCTGGAATGCGAATGACGAAGGGTATTCACTCAGTCCGTTCGATTTTGGAGTTTTCTCAGTATGGCCCGTTACACTGGTCCCAAAGCAAGAATCAATCGCCGTCTTAGCACGCTTGTCTACGAAAGTGCCGGAGCCGAAAGGGCTTATGGACGTCGCGACACTCCTCCGGGGATGCACCCTCGAGGTCGTCGGACAAGTAACTACGGAACTGCTTTATCTGAGAAGCAAAAGATCAAGCACTACTACGGATTGGGCGAACGCCAACTCCGCCGTTACTTCAATAACGCCACTGCGGCAAAGGGTAATACGGCAGAGAATCTGCTGCTAACCTGCGAACGTCGCTTGGACAATGTGGTTCGACGCGCTGGGTTTACGAAGACTCGTCCACAGGCTCGTCAGGGCATCGTTCACGGTCACTTTCGAATCAACGGTATCAAGGTCAACAAGCCAGGCTATCTCTTGCGGGCCGGTGACGTGATCGAATTGCGAGCACGCGAGAATCTGAAGGACTTGTACCGAGGGGTTGTCGCCAACAATCCGCCTCAACCTCTGGACTGGTTGTCCTTTGATTCCGAGGGTTTCAAAGCAACCGTGCTGAGCGTTCCGACTGCTACCGATATTAGTTTGCCAGTTGACGGCAACATCGTGGTCGAATTCTTGTCGCGCTAAGCCAGGTTGCGGGTATCGATGTCTAACGCTGCATTCGGCAAAAGAAGCCGAGTGTGCGTCCGGTCCGAGGCGGGATTGGATCGGCAGGGGTGTTGGGCCTTCTGTGATCGGTTTTGCGCATCAGTTCCAACGCGATTTGAGCTCGGATGTTGAAGCTGGGCTAACTCAAAAAGCCGCATTGGGCAGACACTCTTTTGAGGCGCCCACTGGATCTGGTCGCACAATACACGGGTTCTCATACCAGCCTTCGAGGCTGACAGACGCCGCGCGTCATCCGCGGAGTGCCTCTGATCTGCTCGAAAGATTGGTCTATGATGAGCCGTTCTAAGACACGCTTTGATTGAGGACATTTTGATGCACAGCGAAATCGTGGTTTTGGGGGGAGGCCCCGGTGGGTACGCTGCGGCCTTCTTGGCTGCCGACGAGGGGAAGAAAGTCACTATTGTTGAGGCTGATTCTCGGCTTGGAGGGACTTGCCTGCTGCGTGGTTGTATTCCCTCCAAGGCCTTGTTGCACGTTGCCAAGATCATCAGCGAAGTCGATGAGCTTCGCGAAGACTGGGGCGTCGAGTACGCGGCTCCTAAAATCGAAATCGATAAGGTTCGGGCTCGCAAAGAGAAGGTGATATCGACTCTTAGCGGCGGTCTAGGGAAGTTGGCAGAACGCCGCAATGTGACGCTCATTCGTGCAAAGGGCGTGTTCGAAAACAGTACGACGCTTCGCTTGGAAGGGGATCACGAGTCGATTCCTGCTGAGAAGCAATTGACCTTCGATCACTGCGTTTTGGCGACAGGCAGTGTGCCCGCAATGCCGCCTAGTTTCAATATTGGGTCCGATCGTGTGATGGACTCTACCGGCGCGCTTCAACTCGCCGATGTGCCGGAAAAGATGTTGGTCGTTGGCGGTGGTTACATTGGTTTGGAGATGGGGTCGGTCTACGCGAATTTGGGCAGCCAGGTTTCCGTTGTCGAGCTGACCGATGGATTGTTGATGGGAGCCGATCGCGATCTTGTGAAGCCGCTGCAAAAACGCTTGGAGGGGTTATTCGAAAAGAGAATACATCTGAATACTAAAGTCGGTTCTCTGGCAGAAGTCGACAACCAGATTGAAGTGACGTTTGAGGGGCCCGGTAAGTTCGGCCACGAGCGATTTGATCGAGTGCTCGTCAGCGTCGGTCGACGTCCAGTGAGCCGCGATATTGGCCTGGAGAATACCCAGGTTCAGCTTGATCAACGTGGGTTTGCAGTCTGTGATTCGCAACAACGCACGGCTGATCCGCATATCCTCGCGATCGGCGACGTTGCGGGTGAGCCAATGCTTGCTCACAAAGCGTCGCACGAGGGACGAATTGCGATCGAAGCATTGTTGGGTGAACCGGCCGCCTTTGACAAAGCGGCTATTCCAGCAGTCGTTTTCACCGATCCAGAAATCGCTTGGGCGGGTTTGACTGCGGACGAAGCCAAAGCGGCTGGCAGGAAAGTGGACATCGAGACTTACCCGTGGGCGGCCAGCGGCCGAGCTCAGGCACTCGGCCGAACAGAGGGGCTCACCAAGTGGCTTATCGATCCCGAAACGCATCGCGTCTTGGGATGCGGAATTGTAGGCGCGGGCGCTGGCGAGCTGATTGCAGAAGCCGTCTTGGCGATCGAGATGGGTTGCGAAGTTCGCGACATCACCGAATCGATTCACCCGCATCCAACGCTCAGCGAAACACTAATGTTTGCTGGTGAAGTTCACTTTGGAACTGCCACTGAAATTTACAAACCGAAACGGCGTTAGGGCGCTCCGTATCTAGTGTTCGAGCTTCGCGCTGTAGGTGCGGGGGTTCCGTTTCAAGGCAGGCGGAGGTCGCTTGTTCGCAGGGAGTTCCGGTAAGGGAGCACACGCGGCGAGGAGTGCTGTAGAAGTCGTTTTGTCGTTTCGAAACCACCTGGTGTTTGCTGAGAGTGGTCGCTCACGAAGCGTTCACAACCCGAAAGGATCCAATGATGAAGGCGATGCTGCTAAGCGAGTATAAGAAGCTCGATATAGTTGAGATGCCCAAGCCGGAAGTCGCAGACAACGAGCTTCTCATTCGAGTTGCGGCCTGCGGAATCTGTGGGAGTGACATCCACGGTTGGGATGGATCGTCGGGGCGTCGCAAGCCTCCGTTGGTGATGGGGCATGAAGCGGCTGGAACGATTGAGGCGATCGGCTCTTCTGTGACGAAATTCTCTGAGGGCGAGCGAGTCACGTTTGATTCGATGATCTCGTGTGGCCAGTGTCTTGCTTGTCGGTCAGGGACCATCAACTTGTGTGAACATCGACAAGTGATGGGAGTTTCTTGTGACGAGTTTCGGCGGCACGGTGCGTTTGCCGAGTACGTCGTTGTGCCCGAAAATATTGTGTATTCGTTTCCTGGGAACCTCGAGTTCGAATACGCGGCTATGGTGGAGCCCGTCTCGATTGCGGTACACGCAGCCAATATCACTCCGGTACGACTTGGCGATACGGCAATTGTGGTCGGCAGTGGCATGATTGGGCTCTTGGTGATCCAGGCAGCGAGGTTGGCCGGATGTTCCCAAGTCATTGCCGTAGATCTAGATGACGACAAATTGAAAATCGCCAAATCCTTGGGTGCAGATGTCGTTTGCAATCCAAAGAGTGATGATGTCCTGGCGATTGTTCGCGAAGTGACGGATGGCAGGGGCGCGGATGTCGCGTTCGAAGTGGTTGGGGCCACGCCGACGGTCAACACTGCAATTGAGTCAGTAAAACGTGGCGGGGCTGTGACCCTTGTTGGCAATCTGGCTCCGCAAGTCGACTTGCCTTTGCAGTCGGTCGTCACACGTGAATTGCGGCTGCAGGGAAGCTGTGGTTCGAACGGCGAGTATCCGCAGTGCATCGATTACTTGAGCCGCGGAGCCATTCAAGTCGAGCCGCTGATTACATCGAGGGCTTCCCTGGACGCGGGGCCAGACTGGTTTGCTCGCCTTTACGAGGGCGAGCCTGGGGCTATGAAAGTGCTGCTTCAGCCCTAACGTCTTGAGCAGTCTTTCTTGTCGAATTTACCCGTCCAACTGGTGTGAGGACTGGCGAGAGTGGTCAAATGTTTAGCCAGCTCGCTGAGCTAGCGTGCCTTCAGGCGACTTTAGGGTGTCCTACTGGGGCTCAGGATCGCCTACTTGATGCCGGGGGCAAACAAGGCTTGGAGTTTCGGTGGCTTTCGTTCAGAATCTCCTTTACTAATTCTAATACTCCGAAGGGCATGAGAGGCTAGAACCGCATCTCGATGCTCTGAGTTGCGATTCGCCGCTTAGCCCCCAAGCAGGTGAGTCGAGTGACTACTGAGAAGAGATCTTCTTCGCTTTTGCAGCACCGGTCGAGCGTGATGCGGTGTGACCGCTTTTAGCGTAGGGATTGTGGCTGACAGTCGCCGATAACGATTGTTATCGGTGCGTTGGTGGAAGTCGATTTGCATGCTGAGCGCCACGAGTGCTCTGGCGCGAACGCTACCTTTTTCGAAAGAGAGTTCCATGGGAGAGGCGAAAGTCTTGAGTTCAGACGAAGAAGCAGTATTGGCCGCGGGGCAAATTCCGGATTTGGTCGACGGCGATCCAGCTGAAACTGAAGAATGGCTGAACTCGCTCGACTACGTATTAAAAAGCAAAGGGCCGGAACGCGTTAAGTTCCTGCTTCAAAAGCTAGATACGGAAGCACGTCGCGACGGCGTCGATGTACCGCTTCAGGTGAATACTCCGTATATCAATACGATTCCTGTTCACAAACAACCGCCTTATCCAGGCAATCGAGAGATTGAGCGTCGTATCAAGAGCATTATTCGCTGGAATGCGATGGCCATGGTGCAGCGTGCAAATAAGAAGAATGCGGGAATCGGCGGCCACATCAGCACGTTTGCTTCCAGTGCGACTCTCTACGAAGTGGGCTTCAACCACTTCTTCAAGGGACGCGGTGAGTCAGGCTATGACGGCGATATGATTTACTTCCAGGGGCATGCTTCGCCTGGAATGTACTCCCGCGCCTTCGTCGAGGGCCGGCTCGAAATCGAGAACCTCGAGAATTTCCGCCGCGAGTTGCAGGATGTACCTGGGCTTTCGAGTTATCCACATCCATGGTTGATGCCCGAGTTTTGGGAATTCCCAACCGTCTCGATGGGGCTTGGGCCCATCATGGCGATCTACCAAGCTCGTTTCAATGAGTACCTGCGAGATAGAGGGATCAAGGATACGTCGGGTCAGCGCGTTTGGGCTTTCCTGGGTGACGGTGAATGCGATGAGCCCGAAACTCTTGGAGCTCTTCACCTGGCTGCACGTGAGCGGCTGGACAATCTGACCTTTGTCGTGAATTGCAACCTGCAGCGGCTAGACGGTCCGGTACGCGGAAATAGCAAGATCATTCAAGAGCTCGAAGCTGTCTTCCGCGGTTCAGGCTGGAATGTGCTCAAGGTGGTTTGGGGTGGCGATTATGACTCACTGCTTGCAAAAGACGAATCTGGGAAACTTGTCGAGCGGATGAACGAGATTGTTGATGGCCAGTACCAGAAGTACACCGGAATGCCGGGCTCGTACATCCGAGATCACTTCTTCGGCAAGTCGCCCGAGTTGATGGAACTAGTTGCCAACTACTCGGATGAAAAGCTCGAAAAGCTGCGGCGCGGTGGCCACGATCCTGAGAAGGTTTACGCTGCCTACAAGGCGGCGGTAGAGCATAAAGGCCAGCCAACGGTCATCCTAGCGAAGACCATTAAGGGGTATGGGCTTGGCGAAGCGGGCGAGGGACGCAACGTTGCTCACAACCAAAAGAAACTGAACGAAGCTGAGTTGCTCGAGTTCCGAAGTCGATTCGGGATTCCGATCAGCGATGAAGAAGTCGCCAACGCGCCGTTTTATAAGCCACCCGAGACGAGCAATGAGATCAAATATCTCAAGGAGCGTAGGGATTCTCTGGGCGGTCCCGCTCCGAGTCGACCAAGTGCTATTCCTACGATAGAGGTTCCAACGCTCGAGGAGTATTCATCCGAGCTAGGCGATAGCGGTGGCAAAGAAGTGAGCACAACCATGGGGTTTGTGCGGCTACTGACCAAGATGTGCCGCGATAAGAAGATCGGTAAGAACATTGTTCCGATCGTGCCTGACGAGTCACGGACGTTCGGAATGGAGGGCATGTTCCGGCAAGTTGGGATTTACGCGCACGCCGGCCAGAAATATGAGCCTGTCGATTCCGAGCAGCTTCTGTACTACAAAGAAGCGCAGGATGGCCAAATTCTGGAGGAAGGAATTACGGAAGCAGGATCGATGTCCAGCTTTAACGCTGCGGGAACGGCCTACTCGACGCACGGCGTCAATATGATTCCGTTCTACATCTACTACTCGATGTTCGGATTTCAGCGAGTTGGTGATTTGATTTGGGCTGCTGCGGACATGCGGGCCAAGGGCTTCCTGTTGGGCGGAACTTCCGGTCGAACAACTTTGAACGGTGAGGGGCTTCAACACCAGGATGGCCACAGTCAGCTCAACGCGATTGCCTTCCCAACGGTTCGTGCCTACGACCCAGCTTACGCCTATGAGACGACTGTGATCATCATGGACGGTCTCAAGCGTATGTACGGGGATGGGGAAACCGCCATCTATTACATCTCGGTTGAAAACGAGACGTACGAAATGCCTGCGATGCCGAAGGGTGCCGAGGAAGGCATCGTGAAGGGGATCTATAAGCTAGAGTCGAAGAAGGTGAAGGCGGCGAAGGCTTCCGTTCAGCTATTCGGTACCGGTCCGATTCTGCGAAGCACCTTGGCGGCTCAGGAGATCTTGGCGAGTAAGTACAAGATCTCCAGTGATGTGTGGAGCGTGACCAGTTACACGCAGTTGCGCCGAGAGGCTCAGGACTGCGAGCGATGGAACGTGCTTCACCCGACCGAGACGCCACGCCAGAGCTACATTGAGAAGGTTCTGGAAGGAGTCGAAGGGCCATTTATCGCG
>JBGCCZ010000093.1:0-28768 GCA_045105035.1 Pirellulaceae bacterium
GGCTACAGCGGCAACTTAGTGTTCAGAGGAGGAGAGACTGTCGCTCGTCCCCACCAAGTCTGGATTGGCGATATCACGTATCTAAAATAGAGGTAGATGGTGCCAGCCGTTTTGCGAAGTCCACTATCTACAAGGAGCTGCAGGGGCCGTGCTGTCGTTGGTGGGCGCAGAAGTGTCGCGTTGGCTTTTCAAATGGCACCTTGGAGTAAGCCGCTTTCATGCACCTGTCTAGCATCGGAACGCGAGGAGGTTCCGTTCTTTGGGGTAGATGAGAGAGTTGCTTTGCGAGAGAGGTTCTCTTCTTGCGCGAGCCGCGATGGCGACAACGAGACAGCCACATACAGGAGCTGGAGTTGCGGCTGTCGGGTTGGAGCGTCGGTCCGCGTGCTGTGGCACAGCATTGCCAACAATGAGGCGGCCAGAATTGTGCTGGGGGTAAGAAATGGTTGAGAATTTGGCTACACTAGTTGGAACGTAACACAGCTTCGAGACTGGAACTGAACGCGGCTATTTTGAAATCAAGCTGGCGAATCGAAGTTGCGTTCAAAGACTCGTCATCCTCTTCCCTCTCTATCAAGTCACCGAATCATCCGAGACAGCGCGTCGCCAGGTGCCCCCCTCCACGGCTTGATCTGAAACGTCCGAAAGCGAACTGACCTATGTCTTCCTTCCTTGTCGTTGGTATCGGAATCGTCATTGTTCTGGGACTGATTATCGGCCTTCGCACGAATGCGTTCATTGCGTTGATCGTGGCCGCGCTGGCGGTGAGTTTTCTTGCCGCCGATCCGGTTCCCGTTGAGGGCATGGACTCGGTGGTCGTCTCGACAAAAGATCGTTTCGAGAGAGTCGGACGCGAGTTTGGCGTGGCGGCCGGTAAAATTGGGCTAGTGATCGGTTTCGCAGCAGTCATTGGCGAAGCCATGATGCGAAGTGGTGCAGCGGACCGAATCGTGATGGCGTTCCTCGCGGTGCTCGGTGTGAAGCGCGCGCCATGGGCTCTGATGGGCAGCGGTTTCGTTTTGTCCGTGCCTGTGTTCTTCGACACTGTCTTCTACTTACTGGTGCCGCTGGCTCGGTCGCTTTACGCGAATACGAAAAAGAACTTCTTGCTTTACGTCTTGGCGATCTCGGCAGGTGGAGCGATCACTCATACACTCGTGCCTCCGACACCTGGGCCGCTGGCGATGGCTCTGACCTTGAAAGTCTCGGTCGGAATGATGATTGCAGTTGGCGCGTTGGTCGCCTTTCCGGCGGCAGTCGTCGGAATTCTGGTTGCCACGTTCCTGGATCGAACCGTCAAGATCGCGTCGCTGGAAGACAAAGACGAATCCACGGGTGGAATTGCTCGCGATTTGGAAAACGCAGAACCAACCGAACTCAGCTCGCCAGTACCACTCTGGGAAGCTCTCTTACCGGTCATCTTGCCGGTGCTTTTGATTTCCGGAGATACCGTGGTTGGTACTCTGCAGGCGAAAAGGATCGATGCGCAGGTCAGCAGCATCGAAGCGGGCGTCTTGACCGCCGAGTCAGAGGGCAACGTGTTTATGGCTGCCGTGGGAGGTTTCGAAGCGACACCCAGTGTTGGAGATAGCGTTTCTTTGATGCCCCTGCAATCAACCGGCGAAGGCACGGATTCCGCCGCGGAAAGTGCTGTTAATTCGGTACCATTTCAAGCCAATAGCTTCAACGACTTCAAGCCCTACACGGCCTTCTTTGGGATCCCTGCACTTGCCTTGCTACTTTCGATGACCTGCGCTTTGATCACTTGGGTTCGCTGGCAGAAGCCCAGTGGAAGAGACTACTCACAGGCTGTCGAGACGGCACTTCTGAGCGGCGGACTTGTGATTTTGATTACCGCCGCTGGTGGTGCCTTTGGCGCGATGCTCAAGGAAACGAACGTGGCGATGGACATCAAAGCGCTCTTCGAGGGCAGCAAGGCAGTTGGCATGGCTTCGATCTTTTTAGCTTTCGGGATGGCAGCTTTGCTGAAGATCGCACAGGGGTCGAGCACGACGGCGATGATCACCGTTTCGGCCATGATGGCTTCGTTTGGGCTAACTGAGGGCGAGTTGGGCTTCAATTTGGTCTATCTCTGCACGGCAATCGGGGCGGGGTCTTGTATCGGATCCTGGATGAACGACAGTGGGTTTTGGATCGTGGCAAAAATGAGTGGCCTGAGTGAAACGGAGGCTCTCAAGACGTGGACGCCGTTGTTAGCATCGCTTGGTATCGTGAGTCTGTTGATGACTCTTTTGCTGACGCAGATCTTGCCACTTGTCTCGGCTGGGTGATCGACGGTACGGTGTTGAGTCGGACAGATTTAGATGAATTTTCCTCTCTGAGAAAAAGTGTAGCTGGTGAGCAGCGGTAAAGAACTTGAGCAGTTGGACGTCGTCACGGAGCGACCGATAGCGAGTGTGGCTTCCGGCTGCCTATACGCCGCCTACGTTGTTACAGTCAGCGCGGGATTGCTCTTTATCAACGCTCTTGTCTGCCTGGGGATTTACTCTCAACTACCGCAGGCGGAAGACGAACAAATCGCTTCGCGGGTTGGTCAATTGTTGTTCTTTGTGATTCCTCTCATCATGTTGGTCGTTGAGTGGAACCTGCTGGATCGTTTGCAAAGACTCTTTCGCTCCGAATTGAACTAGCAGGCAGCAGCTGAAGGCGACTCTCGCTTCCCGCCAGCACTTCGGCAAGGTCAGGATGGAAACCGCATGGCGAAGATGAACCGACTTCTTTTGATTCGACATGGTCAATCGGCCAATAACGCGTTACCTGAACACGAGCGTGTCTGCGATCCAGGCTTGACGGAAGTCGGAGTCCAGCAAGCGGCGGAGACTGCCAAGCACTTGTCGCGAGAAGCGATCACGCACCTCTATTGCAGTCCGTTTCTTCGGGCGCTGGAAACAGTGAAGCCGTTGGCTACGACCATGCAGATGCTTGTCTCGGTGAATCCCACGATTTTCGAACGTGGTGGCTGCTACAGCGGTTGGATGCAGGAGAACATGCGTGGTGAACCCGGTATGGGACGCGGACACCTTGAGCGAGCCTATCCTGGTTGGAAAATCGACAACGCAATCTCAATGGACGGCTGGTGGGGTCGCGACCGTGAGACGGATGAGGAGTGCGCGGTGCGAGCCCGCTTCGTTGCAGATTGGATTACCCGAGATGTGATGGCCGTTGAGGGAACACATGCCATGGTGATCCATGCGGACTTCAAGTCACTCTTAGTTCCGGCCTTGCTGGCCATCAGTGGCCGCGAGCTCAAGGAGGTCGAGCCGCTTAGAAACACCGGCATCACTGAGCTGCTCTGGTCCGCAGACGCGAGCAATGGTTGGGAGCTGCGGTCGTACAACTCTACGGAGCATTTGCCGAACGCTCTCTGGACTCATTGAGTCGGCCGGTGTGCGTTGTTGGGATTAGCGATTAGCGATTTCCGGCTTTGTCGACGCATACGGAGCGGGCAAGGCTCTTTGGCGTGATCATATGCTCGAATTGCTTTTCGAGATCTTCCAAGTCCTGAGAGATCAGACTTCGGAGTTCTTGCGAAGGTGAGACATGAGACTGCGCCGAAACAGCGACTTGCTGTGCAAGTCGGTTTTGGAGCCAGTTCCAATTCGCGTGCTTGGCTGGCTTGGATCCGGTGGCTTGACTTGAACTACCCATCAGAACACCTCGCTTCCCATGTGCTTGCTGCCTACAAACGGTTTCGGTCCCAAGGGCGGGACTAGAACAGGCCAAGACTGAATTAGCGTGCTCCGTACGTCCGCTGGTGGAGCGGCTTGCTTCTACCATTGTGGACGCTTCTACCTGCAAATGGTTCATTGCAGTCATTATGCCACTTGAGAGAAATCCGGTCGGTTTGGCCGTAAGTCCTTTGAGGGTAGTGGTTTGTGGCTTGGTGGTAAGTTGTGGTGGCAGATCCGGTTTGTTGCACTAGCGAAGCATAATCGACTGCCATGTGGCCGAAATGACACCCGGGGTAGTCACTTTGGGGGTAGTTTGCAGAATTCAAGAAAAATCGCCTGAAGGCACCAAGATCGTTAGCGCTTGCCACGAAGTACACCCCGTAAGCAACAGGAATTGCTTGCTGCGAATCACAAAGTGACTTGCGGGCCTTGGACGGGTTCGCGGTAACAAAGAGCCCAATCCGGGGTGGAGGATAAAACATGTGCAAGAAGTTTTTGACAGTTGGAATTCTGGGTGCTATCGCGGCTGTTGGAGTCGCGACTACCGGTGCTTGGAGCTACGTAAAGACCGGCTACAAGTCGGCCAGCCAGTCGGTACGCGATAGTGTTCCTCTTGAGTGGGAACTAAAGCGTGCAAGGGGCATGATCGAGGATTTGAAGCCAGAGATTAAAAAGAACCTGCAAATCGTGATGCGGGAAGAAGTCGGCGTTCAGCAACTTGCGACTGAGATCGACAAGAAGGAGACGATGCTCGCCGACAGTCAGTCGAAGATTCTTCGTTTGAAGGAAGACCTAGAGAGCGGTTCGGTCCACTTTGTGTATGCCGGAAACCGGTACAGCAAGGATCAGGTTCGCGATGACCTGAACAACCGATTCAAGTCTTTTAAGGTCAATGAAGCGACTACGGGAAAGCTATCGCAAGTCCTGGCTGCTCGGGAGAAGAACCTGAGTGCGGCGCGTCGTAAGCTGGATGAAATGCTTAATGCCAAGCGTGAGTTGGAAGTCGAAGTCGAGAATCTACAAGCTCGTATGACGCTGGTAGAAGTTGCGAAGGCCAGCAACCCAGTTGCCTTAGACGACAGTCACCTTAGTGACACGAAGCAACTATTGCAGGACATTCGAACACGCATCGATGTCGCAGAACGCATGGTTGGCAGTGAGGGTGCCTTCGGTGGATCGATTCCACTGGAAGAGGAAGCTTCGCCAGAACTGCTGGACGAAATCGCTGAGTACTTCGGCGAGCAAGACAAAGCGGAAATCGAAGTTCTCTTGAGCGACAACAGTCTTTAGAGGATAAGCTGGGACGCCGAGTCACGGCTCGGCGTTCGGAGTAGCTGCTTGCAAGGCGGCGACTTCAATGGTCCACCACAAGTCCGCGATTCGCAAGAAAAGGGCATTGGTGCTGGCTCGGACGAGTCATTGCCAATGCCCGCTTCTTTCTGGCGAAGCATGCAGCCTGCGGCGATTCGATCGCCCCCGGCTATGTGCTTTGAGACTGCTCTTGGGAAGATTGGCGACCATGATCTCCCGAGGCTAGCCTAGTCACTGGCGGCTGCGACGATCCGCATCGCCTCTTGGCAAGCAGTGGGCAAGCAGTGGGCAAGGCGAAGCAGGTTACAATGGGGTTTTCCGATTTGGAAAAGCTCTATCTTCCCTGTAAACGCAAATGGGGTCAGCAGGATGTACCTGGCCTAAGTTGATGTCACGGAGACAAACACGTCCGTTGAAGGCTAGAGAGGCTAACTAGTGAATTCACATCTCTCGAACAGGCCGGATGCGGAAGCCAGCAACGATGGGAGCTGCGAGGGAATGATACGACCCTGGAGAGCGTTCATGAAAGAACAGCAAGGCAGCATGCATTCCGCGATGCAAAAAGGCACGGAAATCATGGGTAAGCCCAAGCTACCGGCGGGGAGTTCCTCTAAGGATCTTCTTGCCCAAAGCCATTACGGAAAACAGCAGCGGGTGCTGTGGATTGACGGCGTTGGCGGCTATCTGTTGCTGGAGCAAGAAGAGGTTTCCATCGGCCAAGCCGTCGCGGGAAGCGATAGCGATGTTCGCATCGTAGGTGATCTGAGTCGACAAGCCGCAGCGATCAGGCGAGCGGGCGAAGACTACTTGCTGCAGCCTCTTCAGCCAACGCAAGTCAACGGTGTACTCGTCGAACGTCCTCAACTGCTTTCCAATCAGGATGTAGTTACCTTTGGAGAGCGAGTTCAGATGCGGTTCTCACTACCAAATCCGCTTAGTGCGACTGCACGGTTGGAGATGGCGAGCGTGCATCGTTTCAAGCCTAGTGTGGATGGCGTTCTGTTGCTTTCCGATTCCTGCGTGATCGGTCCATCAAACGGATCCCACGTTAGTTGTCCGAGTTGGAAAGATGAGTTGTTGATGTTTCGGCATGGTGAGGATTGGTACTTTCGCACGCTCGCAGTCGTGGAAGTCAACGGCAAAGAGCAGCGAGGCCAGATTCGAGTCGAACCTGGTATGCGTGTACAAGGTGCGGACTTCTCGTTGAGTCTGGAGTAGGCGCGCCTTTAAACACGCTCAACTATGCCATTGAGAGTATCGGGGGGCACACGAATGAAGACGAAGAAGTTGGAATGCAGGTCCGCTGATAGATGCGACCAGAGAAGAGTACATTTGGGGGTGAATGGCTATGATTCAATTCGTTTGTTCATCCAAAAAAAGACGATCGGCGAGAGCCGTGGCGGCGTCGGTCGCGAAGAGCTTGGCCCCGGGAAATACTCCGCAAGAGCAAGGGTCCGAGGATCCCAAACCGCAAGCACCATTACTGCAGGCAAAAGCCATGAAGTTTAGATTTGGAAATGGCGATACACCGCTCGATGGCTTCACGATCAAGCGTGGCGTCGGAGTGGGCGGTTTCGGAGAAGTCTACTTCGCGATAAACGAAGCGGGCAAGGAAGTCGCTTTGAAGCAGATTCAGCGCAACCTTGAAGTCGAGGTACGCGGGGTACGCCAGTGCTTGAACCTGAAGCATCCAAACTTGATTGCACTGTACGACATCAAATTCGATGCTGACCAACAGGGCTGGATCGTGATGGAGTTCGTCGCCGGCGCGAGTCTGCGAGATGTCTTGGAAGCGAATCCCTACGGCGTACCGAAGGATGAGTTAAACCGCTGGTTCGGTCAAATCGCTGCCGGAGTCGCTTACTTGCACGACCATGGGATTGTGCACCGAGATCTCAAGCCCGCCAACATCTTCGAAGACGAAGGCATCGTGAAGATCGGGGACTATGGGCTTTCGAAGTTTATCTCTTGCTCGAGACGCGGCGGACAGACGGAGAGTGTCGGAACGTTCCACTACATGGCCCCTGAGATTGGTAAGGGTGAGTACGGAAAAGAGATCGACGTCTACGCACTCGGGATCATGCTCTACGAGCTGATCACGGGCAATGTGCCCTTCGACGGGGAGAGTAGTCAAGAGATCATCATGAAGCACTTGACTGCCGATCCTGACCTGACGCGGGTGCCCGAGGCGATTCGACCAGTGATTAGAAAGTCGCTGGCCAAGAACCCTTCGTCCCGTTACTCAAGCGTGCGAGACATGGTGCGTCCGCTGGGGATGGAAGTCGATGACCGCTACTTGCTGGTCCGAACTAAGACAGACGACCTGCCTCCGGTTGTGGAAGCCTCGCCCTCGCGACCCGTGAGAGAATCGAACGCTTCGCCGCACTACGTTCAAGCGGCAGCCAACGTGAATGCGTCTCCCAACTATGCAGCCGCCATGGGAACACCACCTGTCGCAGACGCTCGCGTTCAACCGGCAGCCAAACGCAAAATGCGAGAAGAGGATCTGCATCCAGTCGCAACGGCCCAATATCGAGAGCCGATTGCTCGCAATCTGCGCGACGGTTGGGTTGGTCTAAATAGCTGGTGGCACAATTTGCCGATGGGCTCAGGCATGAAGACCGCTTTGTTGGTTATTGCCATCGTCGTGTGTGCGATCAATGCGGGTGCGATCGTTCCCTTCCTCGTCTTCGCCCTGATGCTTTATGTGCCGTACTACTGCATTTGGTGGGTCGTGCGCGGACCAGATCCAAAGCTTAAGGGAAAGACGCAGCGTGCGAATGCGATGGCGTTGCGGCCTACGACCGCGCCGGTCGCGGCCGAAGCGAATCGGCCTGCGGCAGTACAGCAACGCCCACGTCCGGTTAAAGGCAATCGCCCGTTGAGTGTCAAGCAGTGGCGGGTTGCTCGACGTATGCAGCTTGCTCAAGTACCGAGACGCAGCGTGTGGAGTGAAGTGACCGGTAGCTGGATGTGCTCGGCTGCAGTGATCACCGTTTTCAGTGCGTTGGCGGTTGTATTCATGGTTGGCTCAGGAAGCTCGATGCAGCCGTTGCTAATTGGCATGATTTGGGCTGCATTAGTTGCTCTTACGACAGCCTGGACCGCGATCGCTTTCGGGAAACGCTGGCAGAAGGAAGAGGGCGATTGGGCGATCCGCAGCTTTGTTCAACTGACGAGCGGTTTCGCGATCGGAGCAGTGGCATACTTCTTGGCTGACTTCATGATGTTGCCATGGGACTCTATCACGAAAGAGAATTTCAGTGACGTTCCTGTAAATCGTTGGCAAGGATTCTTCGACTCCAACGAAGCACCTCTGTTGCCTGCTTACTTGGCTTACTTCCCACTCGTCATGGGTTTGATCCACTGGTGGAAGCAAGTGGATCCGCTTCGCCGCAGTCGCTTCAGCTTCTGGAGTGTGATTTGGAGCGTGATTGCGGCGAGCCTGGTTCACCTGGTCATTCCCTTCCCACAACCCTGGGGAGCGTTGATTGCAGCCGGGGCCTCGATTGCAATACAGCTATCTTCGCCTTGGATCAATCCAACTGAACGATATCAAGTGAAGCAAAAAACTGAGATGGTGGCCTAGGGGATTGGGTGTGGACGCTGGCAAGCAAGCGGCAGAAGATCGAGTTTCGCTGAGTTTGAGTGATAGAGTTTCAAGGAGTTGGCGAAGTGTTGAATCACAGTAGCAGATTACAAGCCTCGCATACCGAGCAAAGCCGAATAAGTAGCTTGGAAAAAGTGGTCCTGTTGATCGCGTGCTTCGCTTTGTTTACGCCTCTGCAGATGCAAGTCTCGGTCGCTCAGGATGGAGCGGTTTTTTCCGTGTCGACGCAGATTAGCCCGCCATCTCCACCTCAGACTCCGGACCAAGAAAAAGCGGAAGTCGCATTCGAAGATGAGATGTTGGAGAGCTTGAGTGATGGCGAGGCCGCCGCCGTCGGGGAAAACTTTGATGATGCAACGGAATCAGATGCCGCAGAATCTAAGGCAACAGCCGAAGGCACGCTGGAGTCCTCTGATTCGGATCAAGTGGTTGAGCTTTCGGTCGAACCGGGGGCGCGGCCTATGCTGCCAAAGGATCGGCCAGCTTGGATTTCGGCTGCGCCGGACTATTCCACTGATGTGCACCGAATCTACGTCGGCTCAATCGTCGTATCCAACGAAGAAGACGCTGACGAGGCGTTAGATGCTCCTTTGGTCGCAGCGGTCAACAACTACATCGATGAAGAGGTTTTTGAGGAGCTGGGGGCGAGCGAGAATATCGGTATCACCGAGGGATACATACGGCGGAACTTGATCAACGACACTCAGGGGCATTTACTGCAGCTCCAAACCAGCGGCGAACCCATGTACCAAAAGTGGGTCACTCTTGAGATAACCAAGGCACAGCGTGACTACTTCATGGCGAAACGCCGCGAGGCCGTCCAAAGATCGCGACTTGTCCCGCTCGGCCTCGGGCTGTTCGGTCTCATTGGATTGGTTGGCGCTAGCCATTTACTGATGCGACGCAAACACGGGCTGGCCTCTGCTCAGCCTTTCAACTCAGTGGGCGAAGCGGCACTCGGCCTGCAAGCCAACGAAGCAGCAGTGCCAAGCAGAAAGTCTGGCGGCGGCATCGTCGCAGTTTTGCTGACGGTTGTGTTCAGCCTTGGCGTCATGGGGGTGCTCGCTGTGTTGATGTTGGCAGGAGCTTCGCAGCGATATGAACTTCATGAGTTCCAAGAACTGAATGTTCAAAAGGAGGTGGAGGCGGCAATGGAAGCTGCGGACTCTGCGGTGGAAGAAGCTAGATCTTTGAGCGCGCAGGCTAGAAAAGAACTTAAATCTACGCAAGAATCGATCATTGTCGTTGAGTCGGGCCAGAAGATCCATATCAAGAGTCGATGATGAGCAGCTCCGCAGGTGCAGATCAAATACTTGTCGAACGCATAAGTCAGGGTGAAGAGAATGCATGGGAGGATCTGATCGGAAGGTACGAAGGTCGGCTTCTGGCGTTTGTAGACAGCCGACTGCGAAATCGCAGCACCTCCGAAGACATTGTTCAAGAAACGTTTGTAGGCTTCTTGAATAGCCTCCCCAACTACGACCGGAAGCGGCCGCTCGAAAGTTACTTGTTTTCGATTTGTGCTTACAAGCTGACTGACTTTCTCCGCCGCGAGGGCCGGCGTCCCGCGATCTCTTTAACGCAAAATGCCGGCGACAATTCGTCTTCGCCATGGCAAATTGTGTCTGGCAGAGCACGGGGAGCAAGCAGTATTGCACGCAGCGGCGAGCGAAAGGGTCTTGAGGAATCCGCAATTGCCGAAGCGCTCGATGATCAGATTCAGAAGTGGAAGCAGCGAGGTGATTGGGGCAAGCTGAAGTGCATCGAGCTGCTCTTTGTCATTGGGCAGGGCAACAAAGAAGTCGCCGAGACGCTCGATATCACAGAGCAACAAGTTGCGAATTTCAAGTTTGACTTCATCTCTCGAACTCGCTCTCTCGTCGGTCGGCAAAACCTGGACACCGAAGTGTTTCCGGAACTGGACGCCGACGGCGATTGCTGAGGTAACCGGTTGGTGCATGTTACTCGGTGCGGTGGACCTATCTGGCCGTCCAACCGCCGTCTACGGTTAGCAGGCTGCCGGTTGTAAAGCTGCTGTACTTGCTGCATAGGTATAGAGCCGCCCCCTGGATTTCCTCGAGCTTCCCCCACCGGTTTAGGGCCACCGCGCCGATGATGAACTTCTTAGCTTCTTCGCTGTCGGCAATCGGAATATTCATCTCCGTCAGAAACGGGCCTGGGCAAATCGCGTTACAAGTGATTCCGAACGGTGCCAGTTCGAGCCCTAGTGCTCGCGTCATCTGCACAACAGCTCCTTTGCTGCTTGCATAGGGAGTACGATTGGCCAAGCCGACAACGCCAAGCGTGCTCGCTAAATTGACGATCCGACCGTATTGTCGTTGTTTCATCAGCGGCACGACTGCTCGATTCGCGTTCCATGTTCCGGTGACGTTGATATCCATGACCTGCCGAAAGTCCTCTGGGCTTAGCTCGTCAATTGGACCTCGGATGTTAACTCCCGCACTATTGAGCAGGATGTCGATGCGTCCAAATTGTTCCTGGACGGTACTGGCAACCTCCTCCATCGCCTTCAAGTCACAGACATCGGCAGCCATACCAACTGCTTTTACTTGGTACTGCTCCGCGATCGCCCGGGCGGAAGCTTGGGCCTCATCGGCATTGCGGCTCACGAGCGCGACGTTGCATCCGGCTGATGCGAGTCCCGCTGCCATGGCCAGTCCAAGCCCCTTTGAGCCTCCCGTGACGATGGCGGCTTGGTCTTGGAGTTTGAATCCATCGATCCCAGGTAGGTCGACTTTCGATGTCATGGTAATTCCCTTCGGGTTGTGCCGCGGATGAGTGGTTCTGCTATTTGCATTGGCTTGCTAGTCGAAAAGTGAAGATTCGACTACCGTTGTACGGCGATCGTTTCATTCACAAGGGTAAGCAGAGTACACGACTGATGGCCAGCATTCGACCGGTAAAAATCAAACGTAAATATACGCGATCCTCTCCGGGTAGCGTTTTGTATCAATGCGGTGAGACCATCGTGCTGTGTACGGCAAGCATCGATTCGTCCGTTCCGCCGTGGCTGGAGGGATCTGGAAAAGGTTGGGTCACAGCGGAATACAACATGTTGCCGCATAGTACCAATCGGCGGAAGAAGAGAGATCGGGGTAAAGTCGACGGTCGAACGACGGAGATTCAGCGGCTTATTGGCCGCAGCCTGCGTGCCGTTGTTGACTTGCACAAGCTTGGTGAGCGGAGCGTGACCGTGGACTGCGATGTGCTGCAGGCTGACGGCGGAACACGGACGGCTAGTATAACGGGAGGCTTCTTAGCTCTGGCAGACGCACTGTATCCGGAGTTTAAAAAAGTAGCGCCCGCCGAGCATCCACTTAGTGACAGTATTGCTGCGATCAGTGTTGGCATCGTGCATGGAAAGCCCGTTCTCGACTTGGACTACGAAGCTGACTATGCTGCCGCGGTCGATATGAACGTCGTGATGACCGGCAAAGGGAAGTTTGTGGAGATTCAGGGAACCGGAGAAGAGGCCACGTTTGATGACGCCGAACTCGCCAAGATGCTAAAGCTTGCCAAGGCGGGAATCAAAGAGCTAACCGGGCTGCAGAAGCAAGCGTTAGGAAAGCAGTGGCCTGTTGCCTAAAAATGTTAATTTGATCGTAAACACGAGCAACCAGCAGTAAGGTCGGGGCAAGTCTAAGTTAGAAGCTGCGGCGTTAGAGGTCCTTCCAAAGTCATCCTGACGGAGCCCTAGCGCCGGAAGGAGCTGGCTTCAAACCCCGGGGAAATCGATTTCTCGGTCGCCAGAGCTAGCTTGGAATGAGACGAGCTTCGTCATCGCAGTTTGAAACTCTGATTTGCCCTGGGTTCACCGTTCCTTTTTCTTACTCATCGCGATTCCGATGGTTACGACCACCGCGAGTGAGACGCAGAATACGACGGCAATGATCAAGCCGATACCTATTAGGCTGATGCCCATAATGGACTCCTACATGCGTTGTTGAATTCGAGAATCGAAGCATCCAATATGCACCAACGTCGTGGTTGTTTACATTCGTTGGCGAGCACTGAATCTTGGAGATTTTGAGAAACTTCTTGCGCACTTTAAATGCAGGATCCAATTAGCTTGGTATTCCATCAGCCAGCCCGCGGATTGCCGCGGATTGCTTAAAGGCTCAGTTCTTTTAAGGCTCAGTTTTCTCAGTCGGTGCTTCGGACTTGGCAGCGGAAGCCGATTCCTCTGCGGTCTGGCTGTCGACGGCACTGTTTGGCGTAGCTTTTGAGTCGCTTGACTCTGCAGCAGAACGGGGGATCTCAGGCAAAGACTTGGCAGCGAGGGCTTCCACTTCATCCAGCTCGTCAAGAAGCGTACTATCCACGCTGCGCCGCAGAATTAAGTAGGTAGCTGCACTGCCAGCCCAAAAGAAACTGAACCAGTACGCGACGAGTAACTCTCTGCAGAGGCTGTTCCCGAGCAGAATGTAGGTATTGGAAGCCGACTCTACTAGGCCGCCGCTCAGGAGGTAGACACTGCGTACGAGGCCCCAACCGAAATACAGCGTCCACATCACCATTTGCTCGCCAATCAGCCCGATCAGCAAGAGTAGGAAAACGCAAATCGCCGCGACAACGGGCCTTTGAAACAGGTAAGCGTTAGATCGACTAAAGCCCTCAAACGCGTCGGCTCGCTTCTCCGCCGCAATCGCGCACACCGAGAGAGGGAAGCAGAACAGAAAACTCAACATCAGTCGGCCGATGGCAAACACGAATGGGAAGTAGAGCAATAGGAGCACGCCAGCTACGTTGGCTCCGGCCGAGCCTAATTGCGAAAGCAAACCCAAGACTGCGATCGGAAGTAGCAAACTGGCTAGTCCGACGAAGTGCATGCCAGTGGCCCACAAGTACGCCTGCCAGCGAGTCACTACAATTTTGAAGCTGTCGCCCCAAGGCGCGATGGTGCGCTGTCCCAGTTCGACTAAGGATCTTCGTGCAAGAACTCCGCCCAGGATTGCGACAACTGCCGTCACCCACAAAGCAACAAAGGAAACGAATGCAACTTCCCTGAGGCCGAATCGCAGATCCACGACGGCCTGAACGATGGAGCCGATCCATACCACGATGGGAGAAGAGAAAGGACTGCTTGGGAAATCAAACTGAGAAAACCAGACGCTGCCCGACTCACTCCAAGGTTGACCATCAGAATTCTGGGGCGCGAAGGCCAGGTTGCCAAGGTAAATGCCCGCTTTGGTGAACCAGAGCGCGACCAACGAAAGGACCAAAGTTGTTAGTTTGATGGCGGGATGAATGGATCGCGTTAGCGGATACCACCACCATGCGGAACGTTCCCAAGCAATTTCTGCTTGTGGTACATGCCTGTCTTCGAAGGGTACATCTTCCATGAGGTGGCTCTAGTAAGGTTGCAGATCTTGCGAGGCTGGTTTTCCAGGGGCTCTATGCGTCGTGCCAGCCAGGTGGCAGCTTGATGGCAGGTTGGGACGATTCTGGTTCGCCCAAGTTTGCGGCTGCATCTTCTTCGTCGACTTCAACGGCGAGAAGATGCTCTTCGTTGAGCCAACGTCCCAGATCGATTAGCCGACAACGTTCGCTGCAGAACGGCAGCGATTTTTTCGACTGCTCCGCTTCCACCAACATATCGCAACTAGGGCATCGCAAATTGGATTGGGGGTTAAGACTCATGAGTTCCTCGGTCGGTCCATCATTGGGGGGGAGGCTTGGGATAGTTCTGGCCTATCCATTGCGTTCGCGTGCTCAGAATACAGATGTCAAACTAGGCCGCAAGTCGACAAACAGTCGGCCATCCTTAGCGGCACCCGGTTCGAGCCCCATATTGTATTCAGATTGTGACCTGAACCCAGAGCAATGCGAACACCCCGCTGGTGAATCCCCTGTGAGTGTGGCTAGCTGGATGGCCAAGGTCATAGACACTAGTTGGGGTTGTCTCAGCCACCGCGCAGGGCAGTCAGGAGGTCGGCGACCTCCTCTTGGACTCGCCAGCTGCCATGGATGACCAGTGCTCGGGCCTGCCCAAAGTAGATGGCTTTTCCCGGCCCCCCGGCGATGGACCAGTAGTCAGGTCGGACGGTCATTCGAATCAGGTTGACTAGCTGCCAGCCGTAATCGGGTCCGGGGGCCGCATTTCCCCGCAAGGACGTGCTTTGGCCAGACGTTGTAGAGGATTGGGACTCACCCCGAGAATTCGACTCGCCAGTAGAACTCGATTTGCCGGTAGAACTCGATTTGCCGGTAGAACTCGATTTGCCGGTAGAACTCGATTTGCCCTTTGTCGATTTGCCAAGCGTGTTGGCTTGGCCACCTTTGTCGCTCCTGTCTCCCATTGCTTGTTTCTGACGCGTGTGTGCGAAGTGCGCATTGGCAAGTGACCCGTACTTGGCTCTTGCAACACGCTGGTCCCGCTCCGCCTGAATCAGTTGCTTGGGAGGTTCGATGCCGCGACGTTTAAGCTCATCAGAGGTGCGACGATCCAAACCTCGAAGTCGCGTCCGGAGACGAACACTCAAATTTTGAAGTGTATGACTCTTCGGCGTTTCCGGGTGCTCGCCAATCTCGATAAACAACTTGCAAAGTGCGACGATGTTCACGGCGCGGGCCGCGTCATCTTGCGCCTTAACCGTGCCTTTCTCCAGTCGGCGAAGGTCGCGGTGGAGCTCGGCAATTGGGCGAGGCAAAGGGTTGTCTGCTTGATCGGTGACTCCAGTCTCATCTGTCTGCTTCTGCGGAGGCTCTTGTCCGCAAAGACACGGGCCGGCGATAGCAAGTGAAGCACCCAGTACTGTAGCGAGAAGCTTGTGTCTGCTTGTGTAAGTCGCTCTGTTCGGAGACGCGGATAGAAAAGGTGATGAGGCGTGGCGTGAGACAATCGACATAGATCTGCTCCTGATTCGACAGTTTCGAAAGAAGTTTCCAAGGCCAATCGAGAGTGGTGGCGACGGTGCCTCAATTCCGTCAACGCAGACTCTTCGTATTCATTCAGTGTGAATTAAGAATCACGCTGCCAAAAACGACTGGCCCAAACTAGGCCGCCTGCGCAAAGAAAAGAAAGCGAAGCACCAGCCAAAACATCACTTGGATAGTGCGCCCCGCTTGAAACACGTTGAATGCAGGCCATGACGGCAAGCATACCAAAAATGAACCATCCGCGTGGAAATGCCAGCGACAGTCCAATTGCAAGGGCTACCGCAGTCGCCGCATGTCCGGAAGGAAAGCTCCGTTGCCTAGAGTCCCAGAAGCTCTCGGGGACGAGTTTGACCTCCGCCACTGCGGTAGATTCGGGAGGATTTCGAGTGTCTGCCAAATTCGTATCGGTTTGCCCATCGCTTGGGTTCTCCGCAACGACCTCAATTTTCCCTTGCGAGTGTGGACGAATACGAACAAAGCAGCTCTTGAGTCCGTTCGCCAATAGGCCGCTCGTGAGCGTAATGAGAACTGCCAGCCAGACTGCACGACGGTGATTCACGGCAACGACGAGTAGGCTGCCTAGGATCGCAGCAGCACCGAACCCGTGAGCGAATGCCTCACTTAGTGTGATCGCTTTTCTGATGTCGCCGGGTAGATCCAAACCGCCGCCGAAGTTTTCCGCGAGTCCATCAAATTGATAGGCCCCTAGCGTACAAAACATGAGCAAGATTGAGCCTGCGGCAAGGCGGAGCCCGAGTCCAATCCCGAGAAGATGGTCATTTGTCGGTTTCGTGGGCGCGATCATGGACGTGCAAACCTGAAGGGGGCGACCCAAATTCAGTCGAATTTCGAAGGCAGAATAGCGATTTCGACGATTTTTGGCGACGTCAGCTAGAAATTCCAATCCCGCTAAGCAAACGGCTGGCCGAGAATAATCCTGCTATTCGATAGGTTTACATACGGATATCTCTTCGCCACCAGGCATTTTTGCGGCCACTCGCCTTAGAATTAACTGGTGGAAGTGGCGGATTCCGTTGTTCGCGGGCAGCAGCGCGCGAGGGTAAATCTATCCATTAGAGTTTAGGGGTTCTGTACCATGGGCCGTATCGGAGAGGGCATTAAGACCTTCAATTCCACGGTGCGAACCGTATTGGCTGCGATTTTCGTGGGGCTTTTCGGTTGGGTTGGATACGTTGGGTATTCTGAATACACCAAGTACGAGAGGACGCTCAAAGACCAGCGTCAGCAGCTTCAGACCCTCCAGGGGGAGTTGGAGACGAAGGCGGCAGAAGTTGAGACACTCGGTGACGAGCTCGAGAAGAAGAGCCAACAGCTTGAACGTTTAGAAACTGCAATGCGACTTCTCAAGACGGACCAACGCCTTGCGAAATTGACGGTGGTTAGTATTCAGCGAGATGAGAATGGAAAAGCGCTTCAAACTGAGTTAGAGTTTGCCGAATTGTCGCCGACTGGAGAACCAATCGATAAGCCAAAGCGAATGAAGCTGCCTGGGGATTTGATTTACGTTGATAATTGGATTGTGAAGTTTGACGACGAATACATTGAAAACGGGGATATCGAACGCGGCACGTCCCTGTGCCTGTTCCACCGTATTTTTAGCGATCAACAAATTCCTAGCGAGGGTTTCTCGCTCGATGAGATCGGCATGCGTCCTCAAGCCTATGCGCAGGGCGGGGCAATGTCGGAGTTTGAGGAGAAGTTGTGGGCAGACTTTTGGGGATTTGCCAACGACGAGACGCAGGCTCGGGAAATGGGTATTCGCGCTGCTCATGGCGAGGCTATTTCGATCAAAGTCAAAGAAGGCAAGGCCTACACTATTGAGCTGCGTTCGTCAGGTGGCCTCTCCTTTCAGCCGATGGATGTGGTTTCTGAGTCACCCAATTCCGGCTAGGTACGGCAGCTTTGCAGAGCATTGGACTCGATTCGCAACCGTTTTCGGGCTTGGCCTGCTTTTGGGTTTCCTCGAGGTTAGTTGGACAGGTGACTTCGCCTGTGCTG
This sequence comes from Pirellulaceae bacterium, assembly GCA_045105035.1. Classification (GTDB taxonomy): domain Bacteria; phylum Planctomycetota; class Planctomycetia; order Pirellulales; family Pirellulaceae; genus Aureliella. The sequence goes on from JBGCCZ010000093.1 coordinate 17,533, forward strand.
AGGATCAGGTGCCCGCTGCCACTGAGTCGCTAGCCAAGCCTCCCAGGTTCTTAGCGGCACATCGTCTGTTGCATAACTGCCCAGTCACGATTTACACAGGTGGTCAACCACGTACAGCGAGAGAGTTTGCTTTTCTGAGAAAGATGGGCGTGCGAACGGTGGTGAGCGTCGATGGGGCTCCGCCGAATTTGAAGCTCGCAAGGCTCTACGGCCTGAACTACGTTCATATCCCTCTCGGTTACGATGGGGTCGAACGCAGACAGAGTTTGGCACTAGCTTCCGTGTTCGATAGGCGGGACGGAGCTTATTTCGTTCATTGCCACCATGGCCGACATCGGGCTCCAGCTGCAGCGGCATGCGCCGTGGTGGTCGCGGGTTTGGCAACTTCAACTGAGGCACTCAAGATACTCGACGTGAGTGAGACGGGCCACCAGTATGCGGGCCTTTGGGGTGCGGTGCAGACTTCGGTGCCTCGCAAATCCGGTGAGGCAGCAGCGGCTCTGCAGGAATCAGTACCCGTTGAACCAATCGCTCAATCGATGGCCAGTCTAGGCAGACTGATGGACGAGCTCGACGTCGCGATCACTGCCCAAATTGCGAGTGGAAGTACGGCTGCAACAGGAGAGGCGACCGACGAATCGGCACCGACGTCTTTGCGCTCTTCACCAAGTTCGATTGCCTTGCTCATCAAAGAGCACTTTCAAGAGCTTTCACGTAAAGAAATACTTCCGGAAGAGATGGCGACCGTGGATTTCATGAAGCGGTTGCGGGATTCTCGGGACGAGTCAGAGTCTCTCTATCAGGCTGTCCAACAAGCAAGCCGCTCGGCCACGGATACGGCGAAAAATCAAGCTTTGTTGAGGCGTTTAAAGAGCAGCTGTAAGAACTGCCACACGTCGCACCGAGACTGAGGTAAGCATGCCGTTTGCCGTCGCGTCGTTCCGGTAAAGGCTTCGGTGTTTGCAACTTTTCCGGCAGTTTCCGACTGTCTTCTTTGCCCCATGTTCATCTGCGACCTAAGTTTTAGATGTGTTCGATTGAAGGATAAGATCCGTCTTTGTAAAGGAGCCGAGCATCCATGATTTGTGATGCTTTGAAGAAGGAAGAGATGTACGAAGCATATGCCTTGTACTCGTCCTTACATGGCTTCGAGCAATCGCTGGATGAGATACGGACGGTCGTCAACGCTTACTATGATGGAGTTACTCCGAATGCGTTGATCGACGAAGCCATGATTGCGTATATGGATGACGCAGTTGTCGCCCCGCCCGGTATTGTTATTCCCGCGTGGGGATCCAGCCGATTTTACGAGCTCATTGTTGCGCCGGACGAGACTTTTCGCCGCAAGGTATGTGAGGCCTGGTTCGCCAACGACTGCCAGCTGCCCACTGATACTGAGATTCCTCTTGTTCACTTTTGGACCAATGTGACGCTCGCTCAAGAGCAGAGTAGCTCTGACATTGCTGATGGACAACGGTTGAGCCTCAAGGTCGGATCCAACGAAACCGCTGTGGGGGTCTGTCACCGTGAACTTGGTGACTTGGGAATCCTCTCCCCTGCTCTTTCCCGTAAGCTCGCTTCTCCTGCGATGCTGCCACGTAAGTTCATTGGTTTTGTGGATCGACCAACGGCAGATGAAGAGAAGGCACTTTCAAGTCGTCCGAGCGAGTCGCAGCTTCGCATCTTTGTCGCTTCTTCGGCCGGCGGTATCGCTACCAATGAGCTTCTGGACTACGCAGTCCGAGCTCATGCGGCGGTACGACTAAAATGCTGAATCTTGACTTGGTTTGCGATGCCAAATTTGGTGACAGCAGGCGCCCCGTTTCCCTATTCGCGAGCAGGGGTGTCGGTAGAGTCGATTTGGCTTTCGAGAGCAACGCTACACAATGACGGAGAAGGTAGCAAAAAAGGCTGCCTCGGAAGAGCCAGCCTTTTTTCAGATGTCAGTCTTGCAGATGACAGTCGATATGCGAGGTGGAGTGGAGGTCACTCCACTCTCAAAGACCTACTAGGGTGCGTCAATACTTTCCGTTGACGCGGCTTCACGAAGCTTACTCAGGGCGCGAGCTTCGATCTGGCGAATACGTTCCTTGGTAACACCAAGTTCCGCGCCGACTTCCTTCAGCGTCAGCGGCTCGTTATTGTGATCTAATCCGAATCGACGAATAATGATCTGCTGTTCCCGATGGTCCAGCTTATTCAGGATTTGGCTGATCTGATTGACGCGCTGCTTCTGAGCAATCTCTTCAGCGAAGTGATCAACTCGTGTATCCTCCCGCGCCATGAAGACCTCTTCGCCTGTCGTCCGGAAGCGGTCTTTGTGCTTGAACTCACTTGGGATCGAACGTGCAAAGTTCTTCATGATCGCCCAGCTTGCATAGGTGCTGAATTTGTTGCCGCGTGAGTAGTCAAACTTTTCGACCGCACGGAACAGAGACATATTGCCGTCGCTGACCAGCGAGAAGAAATCATCAGAACTATTCATGTGGCGTTTCGCGATCGAAACTACAAGTCGCAAGTTCGCTTGAACGATCTTGTTCTTGACCTCTACAGCTTCGCCATAGAGCCGTTCGATTTCGTCCATTTCTGAGGACTTAGGCTCGGCTGGGCTCAGCTTGGCTCGCAGGTTTTGGGCGCAGACCTTGAGATAGTTCATCTTGCGAAACAAATGGTACTCTTGCTCCCTAGTTAGGAGTGGAACGTCGTAGAGTGAAGCCAAGTAGGTTGGTAGCCCGCTAGGAGCTCGAACTTTTCGTGGTGGAATTATCGCCTCTGGGACTTCATCCAAAATTTCTTCACGCAGCTTCTGGCCTGGAGCGTCGAAGTCTTCATTATGGATGTGGTCGAGAGGTAGTTCTTCAATTGCCGCTGCTCTCTGCTCGTTCAGGATGCGAAGGATGGCACCTCGAGTTCGCGAATATTGCCGAGTGAGCGTGCTGATACTCGTGCCCCGTTGATGACTCTCGTAGATGGCGACCTTGTCCAAGTCGTTCAACATCGGGCGCGAGTCGGGGAACACAGCTTGTTCAGGATGTTTGCGATCGTGGTTCTTAATCGTGTAGCGAATCGTCTCCACGCTTCGATTCAACGCGGTGGCGACTTGTCTTGCTACTTCAGAGAGGTTTGCTCCGGCCGCAGCGATTCGTCTGGCTCGTTCGATAATGTCTGACCGCTCGTCGTTATTCAGTTGGCTGAAACGTTCGCCCCGTTTGACTCGATCGCGATTCTTGGAAACAAAACGCTCCACGCTGCTATGCAAGAAACCGACCCGTTTGCGGCCTTCGCAAACGAAACGGCGGCTCACTAGTCCCTGATCCCGCCAACGCGAAATCGTCTTCGTGGAGACGTTGAACATCCGGCTTAATTCGTCCACCGTGTGGACTGGTTCCGGCGCTTCTTCGATTTTGAGGTCCAGAGAGTCGCTGATGTCCTCGACGAGAAGTCGTAGATCGTGCGCTGCGTCTTCGCCACGTACCATCTTCCGCGAGTTTTCTTCGGGTCGGAAATCAGTGACACGGAAGTAAATAAACTCGAACGGATATTCTCTCGATAAATCTAGATCTCCTAGCAGACGCTCGGCGCGCTCCGCTTGCTCCATCCGTTTCACGCGAGGCGCGAACCGAACTTGCTGATCTCGTAATTCTCGAATTAGACCGATGCGGTAATCTTGATGCATCGCAAACCACCTTTCCCTGCTTGCGGTTGAGCGTCACTCATCCATGCGGTTTCCGACCGCCAACACTCAATCGCGGCTGGGCTCGGGAGACCTTCCTGGTTTCCCATAAGCACTATCGCCGTTTCATTTCCAAACTTGACTGACCAACTTGTCCATGAGAAACAGCGACAGTCACTGACCATAACCGCGTATTCACCAGTGTAACGAACTCTGATTGTGACCCCGAACCTGTAATTAGTACGATTCGGGTTTCCTCTTTAGTTCGCGGCGAATCTGCGCTTATTGGTCTCTTCCTATAAGACGCTCTTCCCATTGACTTCTTACAAGGATGCAAACCAGAGGCCAATAGTTCGATTCTTCTAATTGCTTGTGGCTGTTTTCGTGTAAGTTCTTTGATGACAGTGGTTTAGGTCGAACGTTTTGTGCGACTCTAGACACCGGCGGCGTGGGAGATTTTTCAGAAACGACCAAGTTTACAATCCCTTGGCAGTCAGATCGGCGGATTGTCTCACAATGAGACGGGTTAAGCTGTGCGGGCGAGAGGGATCGGATTGCGCGGATTCCAGGAGTTAGGCCGATAGGAGGTGCATACGCGAGCTTTAGAAGTCGCAGGAGGTGAGTTTCCGCCTCTGTGTCAGCGTATGTGCATTGTGAGTCTACGAGTGCCAAGGAGAAGCAGGGATGTCGCCGGTCGATTCAGAGATTCAGTTCGAAATCGCAGCGTGCAATTCAGAGGGCTCGGGCACGGCACAACAGAAACGCCGCAGAGTGCTGAAGACTCTGCTAGGTGCAGTCGTTGGGGCGCCGCTGGCGTCTAGAGTGTCCAAGGCAGCGCCGGCAGGGAATCCAGCGCCGGCAGCCAATGCCAGTCGCCTACTTGTCCGACCTGAGAATTTGGATTCACTGGCCACGCGGGCAAAGGTCGTGATTGAGTTGGAAGGAAAACTCCAACTGAAGGGTATTGCCGAGTCGGAAAAGGCAAAACCGCGAGAAGCCGAGGTAAAGGCCAAGTCGACGCTCGACTACTTTGAGACACTTGCCATTGACGAAGACGTAGTCGCCTCGCGCCGATACGTTTTAGCGGAGTCTGAAAATTGGATCACGGGTAAGGCGGCAAAGCTACAGCTGCGTCCTGAGTGTCGCGAAACAGTATGCATGTTCCGCGAGGGTACTTGGCAGCAGTTTTGTCCCGCCGAAACCATTGATGCTCGGGAAACTCAATTGCTTCAGTCTCCCATCAACACGGCGTTGCTCGAAACGCTGTTGCCGAAGAAAGCTGCCAAGCCGAATTCCTCATGGGCTTTTGAGAACGAAGAAATCGCCAAGCTGTTCAACTTGGAAGCCGTTCACAAGTCCTCGCTAACGGTACGCATTCTGAAAGTCGAAAAGGGCAAAGCGACTTTGGAACTCAAGGGAGACGTTGAGGCTACAGCGAATAGTGTTCCTACCAAGCTAAGTATCAATGGCAATGTACGAGCGGAGTTCGGTCGACAGTGCTTGATGATCACTTGGCTGGGACTCTCAGTGACCGAGAAGCGGAGCATCAGTCGTGCTGAGCCGGGTTTTGAAGTAACTGCGCGGATTCGCATGATTCGGGCCGAAGTCGGCCCAAACAAGACGGCTCAAAATCCTGCCATGCTACGGCAGCTCGCGACAGAGCCAGAGCCTGGCCGTTGGTTGGTTCGCTTGCAGTCGTCCAAGGCCGGGTTCACGATGTTCGGAGATCGCCGTTGGAAGATGTTCCTCGATTCTCGTGAGGATACCGTCTTGCGATTTATCGACAACAACACGGTGGTTGCTCAGTGCAACATCTCGCGGCTGACGAACATGGATGCTGGCACACAAGTTACGCTTGAAGGTGTCCAAGCGGACATCAAGAAGTCGCTGCAGGGATCGTGGGAAGAGTTCGTGGAGACGGACGAGCAAGTGACTTCGTCGAACCTAAGGCTGATTCGCACCGTCTCTGCAGGTACAGTCGAGGACGTTCCCATTCAATGGATTCACAACCACCTGTCGGACGACGAAGGACGTCGCTTTGCGATGATTTGTACCATGGGAGCGAACATGACCGATCAGTTCGCCGCAAACGATCTGCAAATGACCGGTAGCTTCCGATTATTGTCCACCGTGGATGACGGACTTGAGAGCCAAGAATCGGATGAAGCAGAGCCCAAGTTGACCGCCAGCAAGTCGCCAAGTGAATCGGTGAAACGCAAGTAGTCGACTCGGCAAGACTCGCATACTCAATAATCAGTACGCTGCTTGCCGAGGGTAGACTTTGCCTTGGTGCAATCAGACAGTTTGCTTTGAGGCGGCAATGGCACTAGCTAACGTAGCCACCGCGTCGCCTGGCTTAAATGCAAAGAGCCCGTCGGAATACGACGGGCTCTTTGTTTTTAGTTCAGACTGTGTGCGGACCTAGCTTCGGTAAGGGCCCATGCGATCGTCTTCGTCGAACAATTCGGCGAGTGCCTCGTCCATCGAGTCCTCCGCAAACTTGTCGCTGGAGGTGAGGGAATCAAAGAGTGCATCGTCTTCTTCGCCTTCTCCATCAGCGAGTAGACCGTTGCCGGGAAGGACTGGGCCAATGAAGGCAGAGTCTAGATCTTCACCGAGAGCGTCCATCATCGACTGATCGAGAGAATCTTGGATGTCGCGGACAACCTGTTCTCCGACTGTGGCGATGATTTGTTCCGGAGTCACCATCATGACGTAGGCTTGCGAACCCAAGTCAGCTTCTCCTTCAGCTCCCCCGCCTCCCGAGTTGTTATTCAGGAAGTTGATGATCACCAAGGCATCGAGCGGTGTGACACTTTCGTCTCCCGTTGGATCCAGGAATGGAGCGGGGTCGATGCCAGTCGATGGCAAGAAGGACTCATTGTCGCCGTTCAGATAGTTGACAACGATCAGTGCATCGATCGGTGTTACAAAGCCGTCTGCATTGACGTCCAAGTTGCCGTTTGGATTTTGCCAGCGGCTGCGTTGAACGCGAACCAGCACATCCGCGACATTCGACACTGTTCCAACGTCATCGGAAACCACGTAGGAGAATTGGACGTTGCCAAAGAAGTCAGTCGATGGAGTGAACTCGACAGTGCCATCATCCAGGACGACTGCGGTACCGCTCGGCGATGGATTTGCAACGATCTGGAGCGTGGTCGGATCGATGGTCCCATCTGGGTCCGAATCGTTGTCCAGTACATCGATGATGATTGGCTCGTTCTTGAAAGTGAACGTGGAATCATCCTGAGCGATCGGCGGGTTGTTGATCGTGATAGTGACGAACGCTTCATTCGAAATGTTGCCGGCTCCGTCGCGGACGGTGTAACCAAGCTGATCGACTCCCCGGAAGCCTGCGCCCGCTTGGTATTCGATCACTCCCGTCTGATTCACGGTAGCCGATCCGGAAGTTGGAAGGCTTGTGATCGTGATCGTTCGAGGATCGATAGCCGTGTCGATGTCGGTATCGTTCGTAAGTACATCGAGCAAGCGCGATTGCCCAACGCCCATCGAGTACGCATCGTCTACAGCCACTGGTGGATCATCAACGCCACTCACGTTAATCGAGACATTGTTGGCGCTGGTCAGGCCTTCGCTGTCTTCGATTTGGTAGGTGAAGTTGTCAAGAACGCTTTGTCCGTTCGACATTTGCTGAATGGAAGCCACGCCGGAAGGATCATAGCTGAACGAGCCGTCTTCATTGATCACAACCACAGCACCTAAGCTAGAAGTAGTCGTCGCTGCGACGGCGGATAGACTATCGCCCGGTAGGTCAACGTCAGTGTCGTTGTCGAGTAGACCTGGTGCTCCGACGGACAATACAGAGTTCTCATCCGTGTTGTAGTTGTCGGCGACAGCCAGTGGCGGATCGTTGATCGGGTTCAGCGTGATTGTGAACGTCTGTGGTGCAGAGGTATTCACGTTCTGACCATCGGCAGGCCCGCGGTCTACAGCGGTTACAGTGACCACGGCCGAGCCAACTGCATTTTCGGCTGGCGTAAATTCGAGCTGACCGTCGCTGGAAACCGAAGGCTGGACAGTGAACAGAGCTGGTAGATCGTTCGTTACCGCAAAGTCCACGACTTGTGCCGCTTCATCCGAAGCCGTTGGCGGGTCCGTCAACAGCCCAGCCGCAGCTGCGATGTCGGTTGCCCAAGGCTGAGAGTAAGCACCACTGTCTTCATCGACCGCGACGTCCGAACCGCTCGTGAATGCAGGAGCATCATTGACGGGGGAAATCGTGATCGTAAACGCCTGGGGAGCGGAAGTGTTCACGTTCGGTGCGTCAGAGGCTCCGTTGTCGACGGCTACAACCGTTACCACTGCTGTACCGTTAGCGTCGGTCGATGGCTTGAAGGTCAGCGTTCCATCGGAGCTGACTGCAGGCAAATCTTCGAAGAGGCCGGAGTTGTCGACGCTAACGTCGAACGTCACCGTTTGGGACGCGATCTCATCCAAAGCATTGGCTGGGCCAGCGAGGATGTCGGTTGCCCAGTTCTCTACTGTGACGGTGGCGGAATCTTCAGGGGCAATTTGATCACTGCCCTTGATGAATTCTGGAGCGTCATTGACACCGCTGATGTTGATGACGATCGTTCCGGATCCACTTCGGGCGGGAGATCCGTCGTCAGTGACCACGTACAAGAAACTGTCGTCTCCAACCAAGTTGGCAGGCGGTGTGTACGTGAACGAAACGATTTCCGATCCACTGAAGACAGGCTCTACCGTACCGCCATTGAGGCTCGTTCGCTCAATCTGAGTCATGGTTAGACTCTGACCAGATTCGTCCCCCGGGCCCGGAGCGTCACCGACGAGTACGTCTGCCGCGTCGATGGTGACTGCAGTATCTTCATCGGTAGTTCCAGTGAACTCATCCGGAATCGGTGGATCGTTGACTGGATTCACGATGATCGTAAACGTCTGTACGTCCGACGAATTGTCGTTCGGCGGAGGAGACGCTGCTCCGTTATCCATCAACTGAACGGTGACTTCCAAATTCGCATTGTTGGAGTTCACGTCAGGAGCTGTTTGGAAGGACAGCGTACCGTCTGGTGCGATGGTCGGCTGGGTGGTAAACGCAGTCGGGTCTGTCGCAGTTGCAGTAAAGCTGATTTGCTGGATGTTCTCATCATCCGTTCCCGCCGGTCCACGAAGCACGTTGGTCGCAAAACCACTTTGACTGACCAGACCAGCGTCCTCATTAACCGTGAGCGAGCCAGGGATGGAGAACTCCGGCGCGTCGTTAATCGGCGACAGCGTAATTGTAAGCGTCTGCAATACGGAGTCGTTGTCGTTTGGCGGAGGAGTTCCGACGCCATCGTCGACCAGTTGAACCACAACCAGCGAGGTTCCATTCTTGTGCAACGCTGTCTTGAAAGTCAGCGTGCCGTCTTGGCTGACACTTGGCTGGATCTCGAACAAGTCGGGCGAGCTTACGGAGACGACTTCGAAGTTCAGCGTTTGGCTTATTTCGTCGATCGCCGTTGCCGGTCCAGGAGCCGGGTTGCTGATCAGTCCTGAGACGGTAGTGATCGTTGTGCCTTCAAATTGCTCAACGTCCTCGATGACCGTTACCTGAGCCTGGTCGACATTGAATGTTGGAGCATCATTGATTGCATCGGTGTTAACTAGGAACGTCTTCGTTTCAGAAGTGTTGTTATCCGGCGATGGGCCAGGTGTTCCATCATCGGTGAGCGTTACAAAGACTCGCAGGTCCGCATTGTCCGAGTTTACATCTGGACCAGTCTGATAGCTCAGTGTTCCATCAGCGGCGATTTCTGGTTGAATCGTAAACGCGGATGGATCTGCAGCGACAACCGAAACGATGAACTGTTGCCCTGCTTCGTCGGTCGCCGAGTCAGGCCCGGGGATAAGGTTGGTTGCGAAGTTCGCAACTTGAACCAAACCTTGATCTTCGAAACTCGAAACCTCCGTTGGGATTTCGAATTCCGGTGGATCATTCACTGCGGTGATGTTGATCGTAAATGTCTGATCTGGAACGGCCGTGTTCTCATCGCCGTTGCCAGTCGTTCCATCGGCTCCATCGTCCATCAAACGAACCACGACAACCGCTTGCCCGTTCTGGTTGTCTGCAGTGACGAAGCTTAGGTCGCCACTGGGAGAAATCGAAGGTTGGACTTCGAACAGGCTTGGGGCAGAGACAGAAACGGTCTCGAAGGTCAACTGCTGCTGAGTGGCTGGCAGAGTCGTTTCATCAACCGCAGTGTCTGGACCCTGAGTCGGGTCGACTGCGAATCCAACAAAGGTCGTTGGCGAGTCGCCTGTGACATCTTCATCATCTTCGAAGACAGTGACTTCTGTTTCCGATAGTGTGAAGCTCGGTGCATCGTTGACAGGTGTCACGCTGAGAGTCAGTGTCTGGACGGTCGTGTCAACTCCTCCAGAAGCCGTTCCGCCATCGTCCATGAGCGTGACTAGGATTGTCAAATCGTTGCCCGTTTCGTTGTTCACGTCCGGAGCAAGCTCGAATTCAATATCGCTTGTACCAGCGACTGGATCGAAGTTGACCACGGTCGGTAGAGTGGCAAACGCCGATGGGTCCAGGGCGGTCACTGTCAGTGTCAGAGACTGCGATGCCAACTCATCTTCTGCATCCGGTGGTCCTGCGGCTGCATTGATTACAAAGTTCTCAATGGCCTGTGGACCAGCGTCTTCGAGCAAGTTGATTGGGTTCTCGCTCAAGTCGAACTCTGGAGCGTCGTTAATAGCTTCGACCACGATTGTGAAGGTTCGCACAACCGCATCGTGGGCCGGACGAGCTTCCAAGGGGGTTTCAGCACTGAAGCTCTCGCTTGCCAGTGGATTGATGATCGGTGCAGCATCCGCAGAAATGCCGAGTGAATCAACACTACTTAACTGCATTTGATCCGAAGTAACTGGCAGGAAGGAAACAACGTCCCAGGTCCCTGTTAGTCCAGCCAAGACAGTCGCATCGGGTGCATTGATCGCATCGCTGATTGCACTGCTCAACTCATTGCGAGTGAAGGCTGGATCGTACAGGATCGGCGAGTTGCCGGCCGTGATTCCTGCAACAGCGGGAGCCGTTGCGGTTGTGTCCTCGAACTCAAAGGTGATCGTGTCTCCGTCAGCGTCTGTGATCGTGACGGTCGCACCATCGTAGGTCTCATCCGCTGCGAGTGAAGTAAACACGTTCGTAAGTGCGGTGATATCCCCACCGGCATTGGCTACAGCCGAAGCCTCACCCACGATTCGAATTTCTCCAGTCACAGCGTCGATGAATGCACTGACTCCCCAAGTTCCGCCACCAGCAACATTGGCGGCAGGAGGATTGTTCAATGCATCAACGATCTTGGCGTCCATGCTAGCCATGTCGTCGGAGTCATCAAATTGAACCGCAATGTGATCGACTCCGCCAGTCGAACCGACACCTGGAAGGCGAGCGTCATCGAACTCCAATACGATGCTGTTTCCGTCGAGGTCGGTGACCGTCAGCGTTGCGCCATCATAGGTCGCTCCACTACCGGCCATCGCGACGGATGGATCGAACAGGTTGCGAAGGATGGATTCTCCCGTGCCCGT
>JBGCCZ010000094.1:0-9131 GCA_045105035.1 Pirellulaceae bacterium
TCCTGCAGACTTTCAATCGCTTCAAACGCATTTCACGCCGACATCACCCTGACGAAGATGGCACATAACATAGTTTTTACGCTAGGCCTTCGGCGCCTTCTGCACACCGCTGTCGTTTGTTCAAGCCGCCCTCTGGTGGTAGAATCTGTCTTTGTTTAGACTTGACTGTCATCGCAGCGGTGGTTTCGTAAAAACCTTCCGTTGGGCGACTCAGTCAGATGACAATGCCACGCAAAGGAGTCGCTCAACATCTGTCGATGGCGACGACTTTCACTGCCGCGTTCAAGACTGGGGGCACATCGTCGTGCAGCATGCCTCTGGCCGCGGTGCGTGCATGGCTGTACAGCACTCACAATCATGTTGCCGAAGCACGTCGCTGACGCGATCCGTTTTGGCATCCGTCACAACTGGACACTCGCTAAACCTGACGACAACGCTTGGCTTGGACTCGAGCTTGTTGACCACGTCGCTCAATTCCTCCGCAATCTCAACCGGCGCATGACCGTGAATTGAAACGCTGGCTATTGCCTGAATCCGGTGCTGATCCCGGCGCGTAGACTCTCTACGCTTGCGTCGTGACGAGTCTCTAAAGTACGCAACCGCGCCCCCCAGTCATACGGTTACCATCATGAACACAAAACAGTCAGTCGTTCTTGGTGCGTTTATTGTGGTGGCCGCAATCTCACATGCGATTCTCAGTGCCAAACCCCCACAGCCGCTCCTCGTTGGCACCGTCTCAGGTGATATTCACGTTCGACAGGACGCCAATAGCGTGGCGCATCTGAAGTGCAACGGGTTCAAGATTGAATGCCATGAGTCATTCGTTGTGATCTACGTCGACAAGGAAAAGGAACCGACTTGGACGGCCAATTTTGTAAAGACGATTCCGTGGTCGAAAATCGAATACCTGACACTGACTCCCCCAGCTTCGCGATCGTAGGCAGACTGACCGCCAATACGGTTTTGAAGGACCGGTCTTCCGCTCAGCTTCGCTCTTTGGCAACGGTCGCCGGCCTTGGTAGAATCTCGTGATAGACGACCCAAATCAATCAGATGGATGACGGTCCTGGTACTGACCGCGTGGAGGAAATCGAATCGGTGCCGCATACCTGCACTGGCTTTCCAATGCCGGCCTTCATCGCCATGAATTGCGTCCATCACCGTCATTCTGACTCGCTGCTCAACGATCTCCACCGATTCATTTTCGCGTTCCACGATTCAACCTTTGAATGTTTGGCTGGTGAATACGAAATCTCACTTCTTCATGGTTCCATAAACGGTGCGGTGTCCCACATGGCGACACTCGCAGACGAATGGTAGGGGAATACGTGGCAAACAACAGTACTACGCAAACCAGCAAATTCCTCAGCTTGGTTCTTCGCCATAAGCCGGAAACGATCGGGATGCAACTTGATCCGGATGGGTGGCTGGAAGTCGACGCTCTGATCCGCAACGCCAACGATCATGGCAAATCGCTAACGCTCGAAATGCTGCACGATGTCGTCGCCACAAACGACAAACAGCGGTTCTCCCTTAGCGACGACGGCCTTCTAATTCGGGCGAATCAAGGACATTCTGTTCCAGATATAGACCTGAATCTCACGGCTGTCGCGCCGCCTGAACAACTATTTCATGGAACCGTCGATCAATTCCTTAAATCCATTCGGGCGCGAGGACTGTGCAAACGCTCGCGAAATCACGTGCATCTATCTTCCAACAATGAAACCGCGCGTCTGGTTGGCGCTCGTCGGGGCACGCCGATCATTCTTACGATTGACGCAAACACAATGCACGAGGCAGGACACAAGTTTTTTCTGTCCGCGAACAATGTCTGGTTAACTAACTCCGTCCCTTCTGAATTCATCGCGTATCCTGTGGAACACCAACTTTAAACGTGTTTGCGATGCCGCCAACCGGGAGACATGGTTTTCCCGCAAGGCTTTCAGACACACCTTTTATGTTTGGCGACGCTAGCTGGCCTTGGTACAATTTCCCATAGTTCATACATCGTTCACTCCGCCGAAAGCAGTGTCGTAAAAACCTTCCGCTAGGCGACCTCGATCAATGAAATGCTTACATATCCAACTGCAGCCGGCGTTGTATGCTTGCGACGTTGAACCAATCGTCGATGAACTCACGGCGATTGCTACTGACGCCGTTCCTAATGCCGTGGTGGCCGTGGAACGCGGTGACGACGACGGTCCATATATCAACATTCAGTCTGACGCATGTGCCACGCTTTGGGCTTCCGTGTCGGCGCACATATCGTCCAATCCGAATCTTGCATCTAGCGCGATTGTCTGCTGCGAGGGCGACAACGGATGGTACGATTACCTGTTGCTGCATCACTACGACCGCGGTGAACCGCTTGATGTATTGTCGTGATGGCGCGTATTGTTCTGGGTTCACGGTCGCCTAACATGGTTTTTACGATAGGCCATCGGCACACCTTCGGCGTTTGGCCACGCGGGCTGGCCTTGGTACACTTTCTCCGTAGTCCGGAACTCGCGACTAATTCGAATCGCCATTAGTTTGAGTTCCGGTACTTCTCCACTTCCTTTCTCCACTTCCTTTTTCGCTCGGACATACTATGCCAGTCGTCACCTCGCTCAATCTTGCGGGTCAAACCGAGGCTGCGCTGCGTCATTATGAGGATGCGATTGGCGCTGAAACTCTCTTTTTGATGCGGTTTCGCGATGCTCCGGACCAATCTTTCACTCGTCCTGGCGGGGAAGACCTGATATTCCATGCTACGTTTCGGATCTTCGGGACGGTCATCACGGCTAGCGACGTTGGATTCGAGGCTTCAGATTCCCGACCCACGTTCGCTGGCTTTTCACTCGCCCTACAAACGGAAGAGGTCGACTTGGCGGATCGCGCTTTCGCTGCGTTGGCCAACCAAGGGAAAGTTGTCGTTCCGTTCGCAAAATCAAAATTCACTTCGTGGTATGGTATTGTCATCGATCGTTTTGGGGTCTCCTGGAAAATCAACGTCAGTACTGATGGCAGCTGACTGATTCTTGAAAGGCCCCATCCTCGGCCAGCAACTGGGCAAATCAAGCACACGACGAGGCAGGTAGGGTGTCTATGAAAACTCTTAACGAATGGTTGACCAGTTTCAGCCCTCAGTGGATCGGTGGCCAACCTTGCGTGGCGAGGCGTTCTGATGAGCGCGATTGATCGATGCCACCGAGGAGACTTCTTTCGCGCAGCCTTGCTAACCATGCTCGCACTGCTCGCTTTTGCACAGAAGCCCGGCTGCCTTTTTGCTCAAGAACAAGAGTCGTTGCCGAATCCGTTTGACATGTTGCCGTCTGCGTCATTGCAAGAGCACATGGCGAACGATATGGCTGCTGCCGAAAACTTGAGCGAACCAGAAGCAGCCAGCGAGCAAGCAGCGGCGGACGACGACTTAGCAGATAGAGTGCGAGAAGCTGCCGCCGAGGTGGATACGCTTGATGCCGATGACGAGCTGCTTGATCAAGTCGTTGCTCCGAACAAGCAACTCGGTATCGAGAATGGAGCCGAACTGCAGATCGCAGAGGACGAAGTCCTTCAGGGAGAGTACGAGCGGGCTGTTTTGATTGAAATCAGTGGGCCCATCTTCGAGCGTTTTCGGTGGTTCATCAATCAACGACTGGACCGAGCTCAGGCGGCTGGCGCGGACTTAGTGATCATCAAGCTAACGACGCCTGGCGGGGACCTGGATGCTTCCCTAGAGATCGCTCGCCGACTGCGTGATCTGGATTGGGCCAAGACGATTGTTTGGATTCCTGAAGAGTCGATCAGTGGCGGGGCGATCGTTTCGTTTGGATCGGATCGAATCTACATGAAACGCGGCGCACTGATCGGGGATGCAGGCCCAATCCAGATGGGACTTGGCTTCCAGTTCGAGCACGCAGAGGAGAAGATCGTCAGCTACCTTGCTGAGGCCATCCGCGATTTGGCTGAGTCGAAGGGGCGGCCAGGCGCACTGGCGGAAGCGATGGTGGACCGGAACTTGGCCGTCTATGAAGCAACGAAGAAGGCGACTGGAGAATTGGTCTACGTCACTCAGAACCAATGCGACGACGCAGACTTCATCGCGGACTACGAAGTGGGCCCCGCCGTTTCGGAAGCCGGCCAAAATCGCTTTTTGACGCTAGCTGCAGAACGCGCAGTGGAACTATCTATTGCAGAGCGAGTCTTTCAAGACGAAGCCGACTTCATCACTGCATTACAAATCGCTCAGCTCGAGCGGACGAGCATGAACTGGGTCGACAAGCTCGTTTTCACACTTAACCGTCCCTGGATCACTGCTCTGCTATTGATCGCGGGGTTCATCGGACTCTACATCGAACTTGCGGCGCCTGGCATCAGCGTGGCAGGTATTTTTTCGATGTTCGCATTTGGCATTTTCTTCTGGAGCCATTTCCTGGGGGGCACGTCCGGCTGGCTGGAGGTCATGCTGTTCGTCTTGGGAATCACCTGCCTGATTTGCGAAATCTTTGTATTGCCCGGGTTCGGTATTTTTGGAATCACTGGGTTAGGTTTGCTTGTGCTTTCACTGGTCATGGCGAGCCAAAGTTTCGTGATTCCAGAAGGTGCAAATCAATGGGGGCAATTCCAAACCAATCTGCTAACCGTCTTAGGTTGCGTCTTAGGCGTGCTCGTGTTGCTGTTCGTACAAGTGTTCTTGCTGGATTCGATCCCTGGCTTGAATCGATTTCGGCTCGCGGCACCTGAGTTTCGCGGACCGGACCTTGGTGAAGTAGCCGGGCTGACTAGCGGGCTGCAGAGCACAAAGTCCGTGGTACTGATTGGGATGCAAGGACGCGCCGAATCGGATCTCAGGCCTTCAGGTAAAGTGATGATCGATGGGCAGTTAATGGACGTTGTGACAGAAGGCGACTACGTCGAAGCAGAAACCCCAATTGAAGTCGTGCGGGTCGAAGGCATGAGCATCACGGTGCGACGAATCGAGGCATGATGGGAGCTGCAAGAATTGCATCACCTTCGCCCTTCCCGACAACTTCCCTAGGCTCTTTGCCACCCCCTCCCCCGAATCAGTCACACGGCGGTCCGAGGTCGCCCTGCAGTGGAGGGTGACCTAGAAGAAAAAGGACGAAGGGGGCTGCCATGCCAGCTATGCATTAGAGATCGCGGCGCAGATCGCCAGCCGGAGCCGCGTGAATCGATGCATACCAGGCGAGCCAGCGGTTTTGGTTGTAACCGAAATCTTGGCCGCTGATCTGAGTAAGCGCCGCGTAGACTTGTTTGTTCTCGAACTTCTCCTTGACCTTTTTGGCTTTTGCACCGAGAGCTAAACCTCCTCCACCAAACTGATTGTTCCCTCCCCCTTTGACGACTTCGTGTTCGGTTACCAGTGCGTAGATAAGCGGTTCGACAGCCGACTGAGGGGCAAAACGTGCAATGCCATTCGCGGCGCGATTGATCAACTGGTTGTCCGAATTCTGAAGGTAGCTCACGTAGGTCGGAACTGAAAATCTGGCGTCTGCTCTTTCCAACGCATCTAGACAGGCGACGCGTACTTGGGAGTCTGTATCTGTGAGGCTCGCGTTCGTGAGTCCAGCAACAGCATTCGGGAATTTTGCTAGAATCCGAACGTACATCAAACGCACTTCTACGGGTGCCTTCCGGCGCTGGTCCAGCAAATATACAGTCAGAATATTTGCTTGTCGCGGGTCGTTGATATTCTGCAACTCCGTGATGGCCGCGGTTTTGGCCCGTTCGCTTCGTCCGAAGGCGACGGCAGTGTGCCAGCTGTTCATTTGCTTTCGAATGGGAGCTAGCTCAGCATCTGCTTTTGCCTTTGCCTCTTCGATTTTGACATCTTCGGGAAAACGCCAGCGATTGCCAATACGGATCTTACCGCGTTGCTCTCCCATGACAACTTCCTTCTTTTGCCACCGTCCATTCGAGTCCTCTTTGTAGCCTGCACCATCGCGAGCAGTACGATTTTTGGGATCAAGTTCAACGGCTCGTTCATAGTGGGCGATTCGCAAGTCCTTCAGGCCCTGCTGTGCGCACCAACCAGCTACTGCAACATGCTCCTCCGCAGTCTGGGGCGGCTCGTTTTGCATCTTTTGGTAATATTCGATCTCGGTCTTCGTAGGCCTTTCGTGGCCGTTGCGTTTTAGATCGGACTCGTACACCATCAAGAAATCACCTGGAGCAATCTCGACCGCCCAAGCCTTCACTGCAATGCCTGCAACTTCGACCTGTTTCTCTGATCCGGGCTTAATCTTGCCTGCAATGATCCTGCCATCTCGAAAACGGAAAATGTCCGTAGGTTGGAAACTGTCGGCATGAACAATCGTACCCACCGTCGAAAACCCAAGCGTCAAAACCGCGGCCAACGTGACAGCCGAGCGGCTTAGACACAGACCAACTCCCCAAGGTTGCCCTGGATCCAGTCGATCGCTGTGCTGTCCACTCTTGAAAGGGCTAGTCATAGCGTGTTCTCGTCGGTTTAAGAT
Source organism: Pirellulaceae bacterium (assembly GCA_045105035.1). Lineage (GTDB taxonomy): Bacteria > Planctomycetota > Planctomycetia > Pirellulales > Pirellulaceae > Aureliella. Next base: position 6,480 of record JBGCCZ010000094.1, read on the forward strand.
CGTCATCACTGATTTCCATCCGTTGGTGAACCGTTCTCACTGACGGCCACTGTCTTCTCGACACCTTCCGTCACAGCAGTGCCCGCACTAGCCTTGCCCATACTCAATTCGGCCGCAGTGTCGCCGAGCGGCAGGGCAGTTTTCGCAGTCGGCTTTGGGCGGAACATGGCCAGGTTGCTGAGCATATCTTCTATCTTAATCTGAGTCGTCGGAGGCGCCGCGACCACGAGAACTTGCCCAAGGGGGACGATACTGCTGGTCCCGCCACTGCTGAGCCACGAATCCGGGTCGATGCTGATCTGAATTACGTTCATCAGCGAATCCAATTGTCCCGTTTCCGCGATGACCCAAGCTGCGTCGTAATAGCGAATCTGCGGATCACTTTCAGCTGCATCTTGGCTGGTAATTTCCACACCCGCCTCGGTGAATCGCATAGTCAGTTCGAGCGGATCCAGTATCAGATTCAGTGCAACTTCGGCTGAAACATCTGTATGGTGTACTGTGATCGGAGTTTCAGGATCCATCCCCAGCAAATCTAGCTCAGTCAAATTCAGGAAGATGTCGACGCCAGTCTGCATGGCATAATTTTTAAGCAAAGTTCGAAGCGGCACGTTTTGAAAGTCGGTTTCCACCTTGGTCCGTAGTAGCGTGCGAAGCCGACTATAGGCTGCCTCTTTCTCAAGACCGATTTTCATCCAATCGGGAGCAGGTACCAAGGACTCGATTGGCTTAGACGGCGGAGGAGGCGGGGCGGCTGCCCCCATTTGAGGCCAGCCGCCGGGAATGGGCATCCCCAGCACAGGGCTCCTTACTGCCTCGAACCCGCGTTCCACCAGAGAGCTCTGGTCGATTCCTTTGTGCTGAGCGGCGGCTTCATTGCGATCCAAAGCGGGCAGGACAATCGAAATCAAACAGCAGACCAGAAGCCTACGATATTTGTACTGCGAAGCAATCTTCCAAGTCGTTGGGTACAAAGCCTTCAAGCTTACGTAAGGCATAGAACAATCCTCTCAATTTCGGCAGAGTCAAGACGAAGTACAAACCGATGACTGGCAGTCCTACTCGTTCCCCGACAAGATCGGAAACGAGTACAACGTTAACACTTCAGCGATTTGGCTAAGCCGTAACCGCGGCTGGCGTCACTTTTGGAACAAGCCAACGAAACGCTGGACCAACGTGGCTTCCAATACGAACACGAGATGAACAGAATGGATGCAAGAAAAACGCATAGTAGAGAAGAGCTTGGATCTTAACATTTCCTCCTGGCCAAAGCAAATTTGCAAGTTGCAGCTCTGGGCCAAGTTTAAGTTAGAAGCTGCGGCGTAAGAGCTCCTCCCAACGTGATCCTGACGGAGCGTCAGCGACTGAAGCGACTGAAGCGACTGGCTTCAGTAGAAGGCGAAGTCGCAACCTCATTCGCCAGGGCTCTCTCGGAATGACATCGTCTTCGCCGGCGTGATTTGAACTCCTGGCTTACTCGGTGGGGACGTCCCGGGAAACTCAGAGTCTCAGTCGTGCCCACCGTACTCTTCTCAATTGAGAGATCTGACTCGGAGGCTACGTATACTTCCACGCAAGCCGCTTCCGGTGAGCAACGTAGGTTGTCGAACCTTGAAGCCACTGCATAATCTTTTGCTCGCCTGACGCTTTGCTTCTCCATCTGTAAAGAGCCTTTAATGCGGGCGATGTTCATGGCTTATCGGAAGAGTCAGAAGAAGCACCCACTACCACAAAGAAAGAGCAACTCATGACGAAAGTCGATTGGAGCTACCATCGTCCTGGCTGAAAGACTTGCGGAAAAACGCAGGAGTTTCTTGCAGAGAATAGTGTCGAAGTAAAAACTGAAGTGAACGCTAAGAAGGAGACGCACCAGCTCGAAAAAGCGAAAGAGCTAGTTGCTTCTGCCAACCGCTTGGTGGCGGCGAAGGGCAAGAAAGTCTTCGATGTGAACCTCAAGAAGGAGAGCTTGACTGACGAAGAGATTGCCAAGCTCATGTTGGGACCGACTGGTAACCTCCGCGCTCCAACGCTTGTGAAGGGGAAGACCGTCATCGTGGGCTTCGAGGCTGAAACTTATAAAGACCTGCTGGGCTAGAAAGCGATTGCAGGAGTACTCGTCGGTTGCCTGATCATTAGTCGCTGAGAAAGCGGAGGTTTCCGTAGGCCCAGGTTCTCAAGACGCCAAATGCTGTTTTCGAGGGCAAGTGAAAGACAACTTCAACACCGCTCCCAACGACGGGTGACAAATGGTCGGGGAGCGGTACTTCCGCAGCAAACTGATGATTGCTGTTGGAGCTGATTGCGAGTTCTTGCGTTGGTTTTGGATTGATATTTGCGTGTCCCGAATGGCTGCGTTCAGAGAACGGCAACACCTTCTCAACGTATGATTCGACCACTTGTTGGCTACTCGCCGAGAGCAATAATTTGACGCGGGCCCCAGCGCTGACCATTTCCAGCTTTTCGCGGCTGAGTGGAACGACCACAAACCTCTCGTGACCGACCACGTTGCCAAGCAATGTGCCTGCAGGAACAACTCTTCCCACTTGATCTGAACTGCTCCATTTCGGCGGAAAATCCGTTCTGTCGGGCAGTCTCTCTTCGGACGGTAGCTTGGGAATCCTAGCGGGCGGAGCCTCGGCTCCGAGAAAGACT
>JBGCCZ010000095.1:0-4078 GCA_045105035.1 Pirellulaceae bacterium
TCGACCAGTACCGTGATTGGACCACCGTCTTCGATGGTATGCCGGACTTTGCCGGTCGCATAAGCGGTCTTCAGCCCAACTGCGTTGCTATCCCTTGCCTGCTTCGCCTCCTCGATGAGCCATACTTGGCGTTCACGCTCGATGGCAGCGTCGCGTTTGGCCAGATCTTGTCCAAGCGCAGTGACGCCAATGGTGAAAAGGAGCACTACTGCTGGAATAGTGAGAGCTCGAGTCCAACGGTGTGTTATCCCGGTTCCGTTCATGCTCGGGTTCCTGTGCAGCCAAGTCAAGTGGCGGCTAAGTCGGGCGGCAGTAACTTGAGACAGGGCGGAGAGCATCAATGCGAGCAGCCTAAAGCCGAACTGTTGGGGAAGTCATCGGAGCAGGAAGGAAGCGGAATGTTGAGAGAGCGGTGTTGGCATGAGGGGGAGCACGCCTTTGGAAGCTACTGATATCCTAGTCCAGAAACTATGGCCAGGACAGAGAGATGTGATCTGGGCAAACCGCCGATGGGCTGGAAAGGCGAATTAGTTTTTGGGGACGAGCTGCAATTCGTACATCGTCGGACCCGGTAAAAGCGGCGAGGCGTTGCCTTCGCACCAGTCTTCGTATCCAGTTCGATAATAGGTCGAGTATGGATGTGCGGATTGACCACCGGGCTGATGGTAGATTCCATCTTCCTCATGACCAGGAGCGACAACCATCCTCTGCGAAGCTCCGAAGCCAGGGCCTTGGACTCGGGGCATGTTGCTGTCGCCCGGTAGTGGCATGCTGGGCATGTCGAGCCATCGCGACAGGAACGGGATTGAGCCTGAAATTGGATGAGCGATTTGGGTGCGATTGAAGTTGCCCCAGGTGGCGTCTGAAATCGAGCCCGCCCGCTCTAAGGCTCTTTCGGCAGCTTGAGCCGATTCCACGAGTAGCTTATCCCAGGATTCGAATTCGTTTGGCAGCCAATGCTTTGGACGTTGGTTGACTAGGTCCCAGACGACTGCTTCGTAAGAAAACGGAACGTAGTCCGTGAGTTGGAGACGCTCGGCAATGGGACTCGTTCGAGCCTCGACGTCAGGCGATTCGGATCCAACGCCGAGTAGGATCTGCCCGGTTTGTGCTCGAAACGCGCGGACGATTCGATAGCCAACGGAATCAACGCTTGCGCGCTTCTCCCACTTACGCACCGCCTCTTGAAACTCGGGCGATACGATGTCGGGACTTGATTCGAATACGGACACTAGCAACTCATGCCAGCGTGCGAGAAAGAGTGCTTCGTCGTCGAGTTGAATACTTAGAAATTGCAGCTCATCGAACTTGTCCTTTTCGAACAATCGCTGGCGAATCTGCTTGGCTCGTGCGCCGTTGGCATAGCCGCCATCTCCCAGAACATCTAAGCCTTCGCCACCGACGATTCGATTGTTAGCCGTCCATACTCGACCGTCGGAGGGACGAACCACCTTGGGGTACTCTTCAGGTGAAAGGAAGCCGCTCCAAGCACCGTTAGTCGACCAATCGACGGGTGTTCTCGATGCCGGAGTGACACGTTTGGGAACCCGACCGCAAATCGTCCAGGCTACGTCGCCGCTCTTATCGGCGATCACGGCGTTGACGTGAACGACTCCGGAACGATTGCAAGTGTCCACTGCCTCATCGATATTGCCCGCGCACTCCAATTCGAACAGGTTTGTATCAAACGCGGTTGGGATGTTGCCAATCCAGTGATGGACGAAACGCCGATCTCCCTCGACGGCCACGACTGGTCCCCAGATGGTCCAGTCGTACTCGATGACTTGGCTGCTGTCGCCCGTTGAGACGTCTTCAGTAAATGTTTCAATCGCTAGCGGGCCATCGGGAGTCATGTAGGTATTGGGCGAGTCCGCTGCGTCATTCTCGCCAGGTGCATTGACCAATTCGACGATGTCTCCAAAGTCACCGTAACTGTTGGTTAGCCCCCAAGCAACTTCGCCATTCGATCCCTCGATTAAACCTGGCAGGCCTGGAAGCGTGACGCCGACCAAACGCCGAGTTTTTCCGTCCAGGCAAGGTGTCTGCAGTACAGCTCGATACCAGATTACCGGAACTCGTAACCCCAAGTGCATGTCGGAAGCGAGGATGGCTCGGTCGTTCTTCCCGTGTTCAGCGCTCACGGCCCAGTTGTTACTGCCTGGGCGAAGTTCAGCGAATGGGTTGGGCAATGTTGTGCTACTCGCATTGCCACCTCGCGTTGAGTTGAGTGCAATATCGTGTTCTGACAGTCGGTGAGGTTGCTTGCTCTTGGCGGCAGACTTCCCCCTTGTGGAAGGATTTAGTTCAGATTCCTCAGAACGCAGCGACCAGATTTCGGGAGGTGGGATTTTAGGCGGCTCGAAGACCGTGTTGTCGAGTGCTGCATCCCAGCTAGAGCCAGGACGGACGAGGAAGTTGAAAACGTCTTCGGGCACTTTCTCTTTGAGCCGTCCGAGCTGGAGTTGCGAGAGTCCCTCCATGGGCTGTAGGTCGGCCAGCATCGTGAGCATCACGAAAATGCAGTCTGCTTTGGTCCACGGCTCCGGATCAACTTGCAGTAATGTGTACTCGAAGGGGTGTGATCCGAGCTGAGCGAAACCCTCGTTGACTCCGTCTCGATATGCGTCGAACATCTGGATGTGCGAGTCGGGCATCTTGGCGACAACCGAACTAGCAACTTGCGAGAACCTCTGTTTGCGGAATCTAGCATCCGTCGCAACAAGGTTGGCTCCCAACAGCCCACTCAGCCGTCCGCTTGAGACTCGCCGCAGTAAGTCCATTTGGAAAAACCGCTCTTGAGCGTGCACAAAGCCGAGCGCGTATGCCGCGTCGCTCCGCAGGCTCGCTGTAATCGTGGGAACGCCCATCGCATCCCGCTCGATATTGACAGGTTGTTGAACCCCGTCGATTTGCAGAGTCCCGCTCAGCAGCGGCATACTCGAACGTAAGTGCCAGTGGATGAGGCCAGCACTTATGGCAAGGACGGCGAATAAAAGAAAGCCGCCTCGGAGGAAGAGACTCCGCCAAGTCCAACGGCGGAACCAGACACGCTTTTGCTCAACGTCTGCCATTAATTTAAGTCCTGTTGGTGTTGCCTGGCCCGGTGTCGACGACTTGCGAACAAGGCGAACGCGGAAGACAAGTGCAAAGTGCCGCTCATCATCGCAGTCGAGAGCCGCTCGTCGTCATTGTCGACCACGCAGCTGGTTTGCTAACGCAGATAGCCGTCGAGCCAACCGCGGCTTCCCTGCGGCGGAATAGAGTCAGCTATATCGGATCCGTCGGCGAGCCGAAAAGACACTGCTAGCGGAAACTTGCCGTCGGGCGCGCCCCTTGTGTAAGGCCCCTCGCCCCAAAAGTCACCCAGTGCGACCATATCTAAAGATTTTATTCTTGAGTCTTGCACTTTAAGTTTTCCGCGCAGCGAGCCTTGGTAACCGCGATCGCCAGCTTCATTCTCCAAGTGAAAAATGCCGGTGACTACTCCACTTTCGTCGATTTCAATTTCGACGCTGCGGATGTCGGTCCGTTTCCACATGGAGGGCTCACCGCGTGTACTGTCGACCAGGTGAAATCGCGCGATGCGTTGGACAAGACTCTCAGCAATGTTGCCGTCGATGAGCGATTTTGTCTCTTCTTTGGTGATCCACAAATTGTCACGTGATACAGCGGACTGAAAGATGATCTGCCAACGATTCTCGGGTGGTGGGTAGCCATCGAGAACTTTCGCCCGCACACGGACTACTTGGGTACCAGCCGGCTTGTTCGGATTCCACCGCGGATCTTGCTCACCGTCCTTGATCGGTTCTGAGTCGGTCGCCGGCAACTCTGCGAAGTCGACTAGGGACCTCTTCAGTAGGCGAGTCAGTTTTTTTGGATCGCGATTGTTGTTGTAGAACAAGAGTTTTCCACTCGAGTCTGCGACGTAGAAGCCTTGAGTCGTCTTGTTGAAATCACTACGTGGACTTTGCGAAGCAATCTTGCGGTAAAAATCGCCCTCCGTATCTTTCTGTCTACGTTGATAAGCTTGATCGATGGCGACTGGGACAAAAGACTCCTGGAGCAGGGCGACGGTTTC
>JBGCCZ010000096.1:0-120950 GCA_045105035.1 Pirellulaceae bacterium
GCATTTGCGTCGGCTTCGGCGTTCGCCGGAGCGGCTGGTAGGACGAACATCGCCACGCCAACACCCGTGCCGATTCCCACTAGGAAAATAACACCCCAAACGATGACTTTGCCCATAAAGCCGCCGCCTGACTTCTCCTCGGCATCTGCCTGTTTTTCGTCTGCCACGACTGCGTCTCCGGTTTTGGTTAGATCTTGATTGCTAGCTTACTTGTGGGAGCCCCAGCGATAGGGTCTGTCGACCCGCTGTTGAGTGAGCTCGTGCCCTGCGGAAGTCTAGCATCCAATTCGTTCATTGGTCTGGAGATCTAAGGCCAGTACAGGCCGCAAACTTTCACTGAACTGCGCGACCCGAATGTTTTATCGACGTTCGATTGGCAGGACTTGATGCACTTTGGCTAAAGTCGCCAATTCTTGGCCAAAAGAAGGAAAAGATTGCTGGCCGCAGCGCACTTTTTTCCATACCGGGAATATCGGCACAAGCAGCGCTGGCCTTTCCGAAAGATTTCTTCCAACGCGGAGAATGCCTTTAACCGTTGGGATCAGCACAGTTTGCTTGGCCATTGCAGCCAGGCGGAGAAAGCTGACAGTAGGTCGTTCTTTCGTATTGCGTCGCATGCGTGACTCTTGGCACACCGGTTGCTAACTGATTGCTTGCGTCGAACGGATGGAGTCGCTCAAGGCAGAGCGGCGTGGTTCCCTTCGGCAGACGGTTCGAGGAAGTCAGACCCAGATTTCAGAGCGTCGGCGTCCGTTACTAGTTTCCCGCGCTAGTAATTAATGTGCCGACGCTCTAGATGACTGAGGGCTGATTGCTAGCGTAAGGAGGCGTGGCGATGATTGAAGGTTTGTACAGTGGGGCGTCTGCAATGCAGATGCTTGCGCAGCAGCAAGAGTTGATTTCGAAGAATCTGATGCACGTCAATACGAGCGGGCATCGCCGCGCGGTTGCGGGTGTTCAGAAACGCTTCGATGAGCAGAACCTCAATACCAGCATCGACCTCGGACCGGAGATTGAAACTGTCGCCCAGAGTTTTGAGATCGGGAGGATGGCTAACACTGGTCGTCAGCTTGATGTCGGAATCATGACGGACGGTTTTCTCGCCTTTGGACAAGGCGATGATGAGTACTTTTCTCGCAACGGACGCTTGTTCCGCGACGCCGACTCGGGGCAACTCGTCAACGAAGACGGTATTCCGGTTCAAGGGGAAGGCGGGCTTATAACGATAGATACGGATATCCCAGATCAGAACATTGTGATCGCACAAGACGGAACGATCTCCGCGGATGGAGAGGAACTTGGCAGGCTGAGGTTGGTGGCGTTTGAGGACAATCGAACGCTAGTACCCTACGGCGACACCAAGTTCACTCGTGGAGAAAACACTGTCGAAAGCCAGGAGGCAGTGCGACTGGGCCAGTTTCAGCATGAGTTGTCGAACACGCAGCCTGTGATGGAGTTGGTGGCTCTGATCGTAAACAATCGCCAGTACGAAGCCGTTCAGAAAGCATCCCGCTCGCTTTCGGAAGCTATGTCGGAATACATCCAGTCGTAGTTTCAGAGACGGATTTCGTTAGCAAGACGATGGACCCAGAAAATGTTAAAAGCATTCTTTTCAAGCGCAACCGGTATGCGCGCCCAGGAGCTGTTGATTGATAACACCGCCAATAATCTGGCGAATGTTAACACGACAGGCTTCAAGAAGAAGCATATCAATTTCGCGGATCTCATTTACGAGACCACAACTCCGCCCGGAGCCGCAACGGCAAACGGGCAGGTGCGGCCTATCGGGTTGCAGATCGGCAGCGGTGTTCGGCCGGTAGGAACGACCAGTGTCTTCACTCAGGGAACTCCTACTGAAACCGGCATCGATACTCATATGTCGATCGAGGGTGATGGCTTCTTTAAAGTGGTTCAGGGGCAGCAGATCGCGTACACTCGCGACGGCTCGTTCCACCGCAATGAACTCGGCCAAATGGTCAACGGTGACGGCTATATTTTAGAGCCTCAGATCACTGTGCCTCAGGATGCCGCCAATATCGCGATCTCATCGGCGGGCGTGGTCAGCTTCGAGGTCAACGGTGTCTCGACTATCGGTCCAACAATTCAGCTAGCCAGGTTTGCAAATCCAGCGGGTTTGTCGAACTTAGGCGGCAACCTCTACTCTCAAACCGCTGCATCGGGGCCTGAAATCATCGGCCCACCGGGACTTCAGGGAGTCGGATTCATCCGGCAGGGCTACCTGGAAGGTGCGAATGTCGAGGTGGTCGGCGAATTGGTTTCCTTGATTACTGCTCAGCGTGCTTACGAAATCAATTCGCGAGCGATTCGTGCAGGCGATGAGATGCTGTCTTCCGCCAGTGGATTGGTGCGATAATGAGCGTTATCGGATGCAATGTCAGTACGCTTGCGCGGTATGGTTCCGTTCTTCTGTTGGGAACTTCTGTATTGCTCGTGGGTGCTCCGGTCGCATTTGGGCAGTCTGCTCAGTGGAATGATTCCGCGAAGTCAGCCAACGCAGGCGTTTTCATAGCACTGAAGGACAGGGTGATCGCCCGTTGGGATCAGACCTTGAGAATCGGCGATGTGGCAGACGTGACGGCGTCGAGTGCGCAGCTTGTGAAACGCATTGAGAAATTGGATTTGCGTGCATCTGGCGAGTGGCAGCGCGTTGACCGAATTCGACAGAGGGAAATTGAGATCCGCGTGCGACTCAGCGGTCTAGTGGCTGGTGGTCTCAGCGTCGGTGGTTCGGATGTAGTAACCGTACAAGGTTCGAACCAGCGTGAGTTTCAGGCGGAATTGTCGGACCGTTTGGCAGCGGAGATAGCAAGGCAGTTTGGGCTGGATCCGAAGGATGTTCGAGTTCAGTTGCTGGACATCGCCTCCGCGACTGCATTGGAATCGCGTTTGGCTGCCGCCGACTTTGTAGTAACTGCCATGATGGGAAATTCGGTGCCGCTTGGTCGAACCCAGATCGAGTGTAGTTTCTCATCTTCGCGCGGAATGACCTTTTCCGAGCGTCTGAGCATGAATGTTACGGTTCTCAAGCGAGTTGCTGTTGCGTCGACGCCCATCTTGTCTGGCACCAAAATTGAGTCGTCGATGATTCAAGTCGTCAAGAGACCGCTCGTACAGAATGCGTCTTTCGTGGATCCCGATGCAATTGTGGGCAAAGTGGCAAGCCGTGATATTCCTAGTCAACAACTCGTCGTTGCCAGCCACGTGAACACGATACGATCAGGGCGTACGCTTGTGAATCGGGGGGACTTGATCGATGTGATGATTCGCGTCGGTACTAGTCAAGTACGCCTGAAGGATGCCAAGGTCATGTCGCCTGGCGGTAACGCTGGAGACACGATCGAGATCATGAATACAAAAACGAACCATCGCTTGAACGCGATCATTGACGATCGAACCACAGCACGAACCAATTTGTTGGGGATGAGCAGATGAGGCATCGAAACACAGCTCCCGTTATTTGGGTATTGCTTGCAACTCTTGCGGGCGTCGCGACTCCTGCATTCGGTCAAACGCTTTTCGAGCGGAGGTCGATGAACCAGATCGATCAATATCGAACCTTTGCCGCACGACACCGCGGTGATCTGTTGAGCGTCTTAGTGACTGAGAACACGGCGATTGAAAACCGCGATGAACGTCTGATGCAAAAGCAAGGCTCCTCCACCTATGCCGGAGGTCTCGATTACGGCTTGGATGGAGGGCTCGGAAGTACTGAGGGGGCTGGAACGCTGGGGCATACCACGTCAAGCGCACGCACTTTCGATGGTGATAGCGAGTTCCGGAGTCAACGAAGGTTCACAGATCAATTCACCGTGGCTGTGGTAGACGTATTGCCGAATGGGAATTTACTCATCGCTGGTGAGCGTCAGGTGATCATTCAAGGTGACAAGCGACAGTTGAAGCTGAGCGGCATTGTTCGGCAGTATGACGTACTGCCGAACAACATGGTTCCCTCGCATCTAATTGCAAATTTGAAAATGGACTTGGTCGCAGATGGGCCGGAACAAGCCTATGGCAAGCAGGGGTGGTTCTCTCGTCGAATGAACAAGTGGTGGCCTTTTTAAACTGAACTTTCTGGGTGGAACACTCTACGTGTTTGGTGTTGGAAGTTTCGAGTCTAAATGGTTTGGGAAGCGGAGTTGGTTATGAGAGTGCATTGCCTCAACACGGTGAAGCGACTCGCACTTGTTGCGCTAGTCTTCGCCGGATCGGCCAGCGACTTGCCTGCTCAGCAGCCTGGCGGAGTGGGCCAGCAACCTGCGCCAATTGTGAGTCCCAATGGTGGTGCTTTAAACCCGAACCAAGGGTTTGCACCCCGTGCAGGTCAGCCACTGCCGCTTGCCAACCCAGGATTAGGGCAACTACCGCCACCGGCCGCGAATGGTGTTAACACGAATCTCGGATCACCTAATCGGATGCAGAATCCGGCGGCGATAGGTGGCCCACAATCACTTCAGACCGTTCTGCCTAGGCGGCCAGGCAAGATTACCTTAGATCCCTCCGTTCGGATCAAGGATATTACGTATATCCATGGCAACCGAGTCAACAATCTTTCCGGCCAGGGGTTGGTCGTTGGCTTGAATGGAACAGGAGGAAGGTCGGAGCAGACGCGTCAGGTCGCGACGAATTTCTACTTGCGACAGGGGCAGCAGCTAGCGCGAGCGGATACGACGAATATGTCCGCAGTTTTGGTTTCCGCAAAAGTGCCAGCCTATGCAACGAAGGGTGAGACGATTCTGGTAACCGTCAGCGTCGCCGATGATGCGTCGAGTGTCTACGGTGGAACGCTTGTTCAGACTGCGTTACGTGGAATCGACGATGAGATCTATGCCATCGCGCAGGGCCCTATTATCGGAGGCGGACTTTCCGCTCAGGGCGACTCTGCAAGCGTTAGTGTGAATCATCCGACGGTGGGAGTTTGCGAAGCGATTTTGGAACGCGAGATCCCGTGTGAAAACATCCTTCGGGAAGGTCGCTTCCTACGGTTGGTACTGTTGAATAAGAGCTATTCGACGGTCACCATGATCGCTAACGCTCTGAATCAAGCGTTTCCACACCAGACGAATCATCCCGAGCATGCGCGTGCAGTCAATATGGGCTTGGTCGAGATCCGAGTGCCGGACGCTTTTATCAACGATATCCCAGCGTTCATTTCCATCATTGGTGATTTGCGTGTTCGGCCCGATAAACCTGCCGAGGTGGTCATCAATCAGAAAACTGGGACCATCATCGCTGGCGCGCATGTAAAGATTTCGAGTGTTGTGTTCGCGTCGGAAAACATCGTTATCGCAACCAATGAGACTCCCGTGGCGTCTCAACCAGCTCCGTTTTCGCAGGGGCAAACGGCCGTGCTGCCACGTACAACCTTAGATATTTATGGCTCTGGCGGCACATACAACGTATTGAATGATGGGTTGTCAGTGGGTGATCTCGCCAACGCTTTGAATATTTTGGGTGTATCACCAAACACGTTGATCAACATTATGACTTCGCTGCGAAACAACGGTGCTCTGCAGGCGAAGTTGACGATCGAGTAACGGAAACCGACACACAAGAATAGCGACTTTGCAACATCTACGGGAAAGGACTCCTCACGATGATTGGTTCCACAGCTGGACTTTCAACTGGCGCAACGGCGTTGCTGCCGAGCTTACAGAATATTGGGTCGACGGGCGTTGATGCAACAGAGCAACGCATGGAAAAGGTTGGCGAGGAGTTGGAAGGCGTGTTCGTCTCGATGCTTCTTAAGGAGATGCGTAATTCCCTCGAAGACGGCCTGTTCGGTCAAGAGGGAAGTGACACGTATGGCGGTATGTTCGACATGTTCATCGGCCAGCACCTTGCCGATTCGAAGCCACTAGGGATTAGTGACGTTCTGCTGAATCAATATCGACAGAATCAAAAGTCAGCGGAAGACCAGAGCGCTTCGAATCCTGTTGAAGAGGCGTTTTCGAAAGCTGCGGCGAGCGTGGATTCCGGAACGTCTTTTACGGCTTAGGTGTGATCTCATAACAAAACCGAAGTTCGATTTAGTACAACTGATTTTGTTCGACCGACGAGAGCATATTTCGACACGTCGCGACCGTTTCACAATTCGATTGGCTTGCGTTGCAGGTCGATCTTTACTGGGAACAGTTGCAGGATCTGCGATTCTGTTCGAGTGGTAGGCAGGAAAGAGGAGACGCTATGGACAGCGCAATGGAAGAAACGAAAATGGGCGAAGTATCGAACTTCAAGGTGCTCATTGAGGAACATTTCGTACACGAGTTGCAACTTGCAGAGGACATTGAGGGGCTGAATCGATCCACGGCGAAGGTGTTCGAGGGGGCCGGCTTACGCGGCCCATCGACGGAACAGCTTGAAGAGCTGCATCCGAGAACGGAGCAGGTAGAAAAGAGCTCGCAAGCACTCGCGCGACGCCGGCAAGTGTTGATTGATACGATCAATACGCGTTGTTCAATGAAGCATGCGTCGCTCAAGGATTTTATCCGCTCGCTCGCACCAGAAGATCGTGAAGAGCTCGATGCGATTCGAATGCGCGTTCTGGAACGCACGACGAAAGCGCAAGCCCACATGGTGCACAACCAGGCGGCTTTGTTTTACACCTTCGACTTCCACCGGAAGTTCCTTGCGGGCGTGCTGCAGAGTGATCCCGATCAGCAGGGGTATCGTGCCAACGGCCACTCGACCGATTTTGGAACTGGAAACTTAGTTCGAAAGACCTGTTAATATGCCCAGCTTTGACATTGGCCTAACGGCTCTACGGACCAGTCAGTATGGACTGCAGGTCACCTCGAACAATATTTCTAATGCTAATACGGAGGGCTACCATCGCCGTAGTGTGCATTTGGGCGAGTTGGCTCCCGGATTTAACAGCGGTTTCCAATTAGGTACCGGCGTTGGCGTTCGTTACATTGAGCGGCTTCGAGACCAGATTACCGAATCGTCGCTGACGAACGTGATTGGCGATGTAAATGAAGTCAGTACACTCGTCAGCCTTGAACGTCAGCTTGAGGCGGCGTTTTTAAACGATAATCAATCGCTGAGTGGTCAAGTTGACTCCTTCTTCGGTGAGATCACGAAGCTAACATCAAGCCCCGATGAAACGGCGCAGCGCGTCGCTGTAGTCGATTCTGCAAACCGCTTGGCGACTTCCATCCGACAATCCTATCGCCAAATCACCGGCTTAAAGAACACCATTCGGTTTGCTGTGCACCAGGAAGTCGACGCACTCAACGCAGACATGGCTCGGCTCAGCGATCTGTCGAAGCGTATCACACAATTGCGTAACCAAGGCGTGGATCCTAACAGTGAGCTCGATGCCCGCGACGCGGTGCTGAATGAGATTGCTGAGCGCATTGGGGTCACACGAAACGATATCAATCCCGATCAATTGAATTTGATGATTGGTAACGCCTCGATGCAACAAAACGGGCAGATCAACACGTTCTCAGTCGCGGAACTGGACGACGGCACTCTCGGCCTATTGGCCGATGATTTGGATCGTCCAATTGCTTTCTCTGGCGGGAAACTCGCTGCGTTGACGGAAATGTACAACAGTACGATTCCTAAGTACCAGGGCGAGCTCGACACGATTGCCACGGAGATGATGCGTAAAATCGATTCTGTTCATGCGACTGGCGTCGGACCAGCCGGTTCATTCGGATATCTGGCAGGTACTCGTCCCGTTGAAAGTCCGAACTTCACACTGGAAAACGCTGATACTGCTTTTCCCATCGAAGCTGGAGACTTGGTGATTTCGGTCACCGACCCAAATGGCGTACGTAGAACGGAAACGATCACCATTGATCCTGCGGTTGATACGCTCAACGACATAGCGACACGTATCAGCGCGATCTCGAACATTAGTGCGACTGTAAACCCAACTTCATTCAACCTGCAGATCTTCGCACAGCAGGGCTACGAGTTCGATTTCGCGGGCAACCTCGAGACGAATCCGGACTTAACGGGCTTTACCGGAACCACAGTGCCGACCTTTAGTGGGGCTTATACAGGCGATAGCAACACAGAGCTTACTTTTGAGATCGATGGAACTGGTGAAGTGGGAGTCACCGACGATCTATTTGTGAACGTATATGGACCCGGAAACGTGCTGCTAAACCGAGTTAGCATCGGAAACGGCTACGAAGCAGGCACAGACTTGGAAGTGGTCGACGGCGTCCAAGTTTCTTTCTCGCGCGGCACGGTTACTGACACCGAGCAGTTTTCTACGCTGGCAATCGCGGAGTCGGATGAGTCGGGCATTCTGACCGCCCTTGGGATCAATTCATTCTTCACCGGTGAAAATGCAGGAACGATAGGTGTCCGCGAAGATATCAGAGCGGATCATTCCAATTTCTCGAGTGGAAGCAGTTCGGATTTAGCGGATACCGAGAACCTGTTTCGGTTCCTCGAGCTAGAGGACTACAACGGGCTGGCTGGCAACGCTACGTTCTCGGAAAGCTTTAACGAATTGAATACTGATCTTGGATTGAAGATTGCTGCCGACCAGACACTAAGTGATAGTCTTCAAAATCTGCAGCTCCGTTTGACGCAAGAACGCGATGCCTACTCGGCCGTTGATATCAACGAAGAGTTCGTTTACTTGCAGGAATTCCAAAAGTCTTACGAAGCGGCCGTACGGATCATCCAAACGGCAGATGACATGCTCAATCAGCTATTTTCGATCGTAGGGTAATCCATGTTCCATCGAGTTACTTCGCAGACCTACGCTTCCAGTGCGATTCACTTTTCGCAGTTGCATGGTTCAGCGCTCGCCAAGTATCAGCAACAGATTAGTTCGGGTTTGAAGTTTCAAAGGCCGTCCGAAGATCCCATTTCCTTTCGGCAGGCAACTGCGTTGCGAGCTCGGTTCGAGGAGCTGTCGGCAGACGTTAGTTCTATCGAGCGAACGACCTCGATCTTGACTCACGGGACTTCTCAGATTCAGGATTTCAATGACGTCGTGACTAGTGCCAAGGTCCTCGCACAGCAGGGGATTCAGTCTTTGGACAGCGACGAGCGGGAAGCACTGGCTACCGAGGTTGATGGGCTCCTGAATCAACTGAAGAGTATTTCGCTATCGAAGTTCAACGATCAATTCGTTTTCGGCGGGACCAAGTCCAACGACCCTCCGTTTGAATTCTCCGAGCCGCAATTGGAGTCCAGGAGTTTAGGTGTCGAGTACGTAGGCTCTGATCGAAGAAGCCGAGCGAGTGTCGGCGAATTTATAAGCGTGGACACTTACTACAATGGACTTGAGATTTTTGGTGCCTTCGATCGCGAACAAACCGAGATCTTCGGTTTTACTGGGGCCAGAAATGGAGCCGGCACGGATACATTAAGTGGACGCGCGACTTTGGAAGTACGCCACACGCTCACCACCTACGCTGGTGCGTCTGGTGTTCAGCCGGGGACCAGCTCCGTTGGCAACGATAATGTTCTTGGACCCAGCGGTGCGCATGTCCTCACAATTGATGATACGTCTGGCACAGGTGCAAGCGGAACGATCAGCCTGAATGGTCACGAAGCGGTCGCTTTTACCAATGGGGACACAAACCTGGAAGTTCCAGGACCGAATGGCCAAGTCGTCTTCGTCGATACGACCAGTATCGCTGCAGGATTCAGCGGAGATGTAGACATTCAAGGTGATGGAACATTGAGTGTCGATGAAGGTGCCACCGCACTTGCAATTGACTTCAGCTCTTCGAGCCAAGTCGTGGAGGATTCGATTACTCAGAATGCAGTCACGATCGACCCAAGTGGCATCGTGGGGACAGGAAACGACCAACTCGAGTTTCCTGGGACTTCCACTGCGTTCCAAGTGCTGAACGATTTGGCATCGGATCTACGCAACGAGCGGCAGTTTACAGACAACAGCCAGTTTAGCGAAAGCATAACGCGGCGGCTAAGAGATTTAGAGGATTTGTCGTCCGCTGCCTTTGAGCGACTGGCGGAGCACTCGACTTCGCTCAGCACGCTGGCCCGACTCAGTGACCGAGTCACTGATCTGAAGAACTCGGTTGAGATCGAAGTAAACGAAGTTCAGGCGACGAACTTCCCCGAAGCCGTGCTTCGATTGGAAAACTCTCAGCAATTGTTGCAGTACACCTATGCGGTGACGGGCACACTAAGTTCGCTTCGGCTGATTGACTTCCTGCGGTAACCGGTTCTTGGCAGAACGACGCGATAAGCGGCTGTAAGCTATCTTGGCTACCGAGAAACGGCTCGGCACATCGAATTGCAATAATTTAAGTGAGAGTATCCAAGTAAGTTAGGCCATCGACTTCAAGACGTCGTCAGGAACAGGCTGGATTTCGCCTTTGGCTTCCAGTTGATTGGCCTGTTCTTGTATGGCCGCAAAGGCATCTCGGACTGGTTGGATGGCTCTGATCGAGGAATTGAAATTGTGATTTTCTACCTCACCAACAACGAAATGAAGAAGGCGCGCGATGTTCGCGGCTACTTCGTCTTCATCCGGTCGAAGTCCTGATTCTAACGCGGCGATCGCCTTGAAGACTTCTAGCTGGTTCAACGCTACGATTTTTTCGTCGCCGGCGTCCCGTCCAATCTCGCAAGCTTCGAGTGAGGCGAGAAGACGATCGTAGACGAATACGAGCATCTCGGCTCGAGTCCAATTGGTTGCAATCGCAGCCTTCTTGTAAGTATCCAACTGGGACATGCTAATCCTTTCGCGTCCGGACCGCATGGGTCCATTATCGAGTTAAATGCTTTTCCAAATCGGCTTAGATGCCGTTTGATATTTAGCGGAGAGACTTGTCAGCCAGCCAACTTAGTTGTTGGAGTTGTTGCTTACCGCGTTAATGCTCTGAAGCTGACTTGAGATGAAACTGCCGGTCGTTTGTAGGTCATTGAGAATCGTTTCCAAAGCCGTGAACTCTTCGATCAAAGAGTCACGCTTCTGAGCGGTGATCGCTTCGACATTCTCAATCGATTGATCGATGGAGTCGATGCGTGCCTCGAAGTCCTCATTGATGGTTTTTAGGAATCCGGTGTCGCCGTCCAGGATCGAGCTTAAGTACTCATCGAGCTGCGTAGTGAGTCCGCGGGTGACTTCGACCTCGCCCTCAACACCCGCCGTGATTTGAGCAGTACTCAAGTTGACTTCGATTTGGAGGTCCGCCGTATTCTCGTTGCTGGAGTTGCCGATCAGTACGCGCCCGGAGCCGATGCCAGGTTCTTCGACTCCGTTGACAATGAAATTTCCGGCGACGTTCTGTCCAATGTCTGTTTCGGTTCCGTCGAATCCGAGGGTCGTCACAGCGGATCCGGAAAGGCTGGAGATGGCTGCGGATGCACCGTAGGCTTCTGTGGTAATGACGAGCTCGTTGCCGGTCGTCAGCGAGACCGAGACGTTGTGTACACCCAGCGAATTCGAAGCATTGATGGTGCTCTCAACGTGGCGTGCCAATTCTTGTTGCGTGTATGTTCCTGCGGCGAGCGTGAGTGGTTCACTATTGACACCATCGACGCTGAGTTGCAGCACGTTATTCGTGCCATCAATCGTGACACTGCCGGCCAACGCTGAGGCTGCGGCCACAGTCGCCTGCTCAGCCGCTTGAGTAATGTCAACCTGATACGGAGTGTCGCTCGCCAGCGTCCGTTGTCCGCCGGTTACGAAGCGGATGGAAGAGTTCGACGATGTTCCGTTGATGCCGAATAGATTCCGCACTGTGTTCGGATCGATTGTATCAATGTCGCCGTTGAGAGCCTGGGTGAGTTTTTCGCGGTCCAATTCCAATTTGCCAGACGTGTTGACGTCTACGCCTATTTGCGAAAGTCGCGATAGACCAGAGTTCGACGGTATCGAGTCGGTCACAATGGTCAAGAGGCGATTCTTGATCACACTGACTGAACGGTTGCCTGTCAGTGGACTCGCCTGATTCGACTCTGGATTGAAAGCCGTTTGTTGGTCGATAAAGTCGATTATTGAATTGAAATCAGTAACAAACGAGTCAATTGCTGCGACGGATGAAGAATTGTCTTGGGCGACTTCAATCGATATTGTTTTTGAGGCGTCGGCATCGCGTAGGTTCAGTGTGACACCTGAGATCAAGTCTTCAATTTGATTGGTCTCATAGGAAGCAGTGATGGCACCTGGACCGGAACCCAATCGGATTTGGGCATCACTGGCCTCTTGGACGGCTGTACCTGAGAAGTCCGCAACGGTTCCTGTGCCAGCGTCGGCGGTATTCGACACGGCGATCGTGTTCGCGGCGCCCGTCTTATCTGAAGAAAGAAGCACTCGGTACCCGCCCGCGTTCTGATCGTAGATCAAGTTAGCGCTCAGATCCTCTGTTTGATCGTTGATCGCTTGGACAAAGCTACTAAGGGTGTTGTTAGTCGCATCGACGGTGATCGTTTGGGCTGCACCGGAGCCAACGGTGAATGTGTAGTCGCCTTGGGCAATCTGTTCGGTTGTATCTGAATATGCCTGCGACGCGATCTGGTGTGCTGCAGCGAGTGATTCGACGGTTAGCTGGTAGTTACCAGCTGTAGCACTGCTGCTAGCGGCAACTTCAATTACGTTTTCGTCGCTGGAGGTCGCTGTGAACGCATCGAATACAGAAGAGGTTGGTCGGTTCAGTCGGGAGATGGATGACTGCAACGTCAGCATTTGTGCTTCGATGCTTTTGAACGAAGTCTGCTGCGTTGTGATCTCGGCTTTACGAGAGTTGAAGGTATCGATTTGTTGTTGTTGGAACCCGAGCAGGCTCTCAATGATCGTGGTGGTATCAAAGCCGGAAACTAGGCCGTCGATCGAGAATCCCATGATGCGTGCTCTGCGGAAATGTTGGTTTCGGGCTGTCAGATAAGATATGAAAACAGGCGAGGGGCAAATGCCCCTCGCCGTATGTCAGCTAGCAAGAGCAAGTTTCTTAGGCCGAAAACTCTTTACTAGTCCGTCGCTTGCTGGGCTACTTACTGAAGAAGAGCCAAGATCGACTGGTTCGTTTGGTTCGCACTCGAAAGTACCGATGTACCAGCCTGAACCAAGATCTGGTTGTTCGTGAACTTCGAGATTTCTTCAGCGAAATCGGTGTCACGAATTACAGATTCAGCGTTGACGGTGTTCTCAAGCGTGTTACGCAAGTTGTTACCGATCGACTCGAGAGTGTTCGTTTGGAATGCACCCAAAGCACCTCGAATGTTTGACAACTCGTCAATCGAAGCGTCGATAACAGCCAATGTTTCTTGAGCCTTGTCGGCAGAAGTTACATCGATTTCATTGAGGCTGTTGAATCGGCTTCCGCTGACGCCCAAGCCCAATGCTTCCGCTTTAACGTTGGCGATAGCTACCTTCGCAGTTTGGTTCTGGTTAGCACCAATTTGGAAGACAAGCGAGTTGTTGGAAATGGAGACATTTCCTTGCGCACCGGTAACGGTGTCGGTTTGATCGGAAGCGTTGGCCGCGATTCGAAGCGACACGCCATCCGCACTACCCGATGTCGCTGACAGGATGTTGCCTCGTCCAGTTGCAGCAACGCCGTCAATGGTACCAGCGATGTTAACGCCGTTTGCAGTCGTAACCGACGTTCCGAATCCGGAAGACGTCGTGCCTGCAGCAGTGTCAGAAACAACGGAGATTTCTGCGTCTAGACCGAATTCGACAGAGCGAAGTCGCGTGACGGTTGCCGTCGTTGGATCGTCCTCGGCAACGACACCGGTTAGGCTACTGAACTCGTTGATACGGGCAACAACGCCATCTTGAGATAGGCCTTCGCTCAGCGTGATGCTTACGCCGTTGACCGTCAAAACTTCGTTGGCCGCCAGTGTACCCGTTTGCGAAGTACCTGAAGCCTGTGCTCGTTCGCCAGCTGTCGTAACAGCAACGGCGTACGTGCCAGCAGTGGTATCGCCTGTTCCTTTAAGGAAGGTAACGTCGGCGTCTGCCGCGGTGCCTTCGATACCAGCAGACCCATCAAGGAGGGTCTTTTCGCCGAACTGCGTGTTTTGCGCGATTCGGTTAATGGTATCAAGAGCGTTGTCGATCTCAGCTTGGTTAGCAGCGAACGCGTCGGAGTCATTGACACCAGCATTAGCCGAATCCAATGCCAAAGAACGGACCTTAACGAGGATACTGTTGATCTCGTTAAGAGCACCTTCAGCTGTCTGAACAACCGTAACAGCCTTCTCAGTGTTGTCGATCGCCTGACGGAGACCGGCAATTTGAGCTCGCTGCTTCTCGGAGATGACGAGGGCAGCGGGGCCGTCTGCACCGCGATTCACCTTGAATCCAGACGACAATCGCTCAATCGACTTGTTCAACGCAGAGGAAGAACGAGTCAGGTTGTTGCGGGCGTTCAGTGCACCCACATTGTTGGCAAGGGTCAAACTCATAACTCAAAACCTTTGAAAAGTTTCTCGAACCGTATGCTTCCCTGCAGAAAAAAATTATCGTCCCTGACCATCCTGGCCCACCCAACCCGTGGGCTTACAAATTGAGGATTGCATCGGCAGCTTCGTAGGCGGAAGCTTTGGACGCGTACTCCTCAGTTTGAATCTTTGCGCGAACCTGATTGACGAGGTTCTCACTGATCTCATTGCCACTGACAATAAGCTGCAGCAAGCCGTCGATCTGGCCCACATCTACATTCGCCCCAATAAGGGACGCCGTACTTGGAACCCCAGCACCGGACCTACTCGACACGTTGTCTCGAGGAACGATATTTGGCTTGATTGGATTTGAACCGCTATCAATTCTCATTGCATTTCTCTCCCAATAATTCCTTACAAGAGCAGTTGTCGTGAGCTTGAGCAGAAACTTGCTTACAAAATTCCTAAAGGCCCAAAGCTCTCTAAGTCGAAACACCTGTAACGGTTACTCCGTTTGCGCAGGGTGTTTGGTGCGCCCAGGGGGGTGCAAGTCACGCTTTTGTGAGCCAAACCTGACGTTTGCTCGCTGCCTGCATCGGGAGTAGTACTTTCCGAGGAAGTTACGTGGCACGCTTTGAATTGCTATCAACGATCCTGCTCCTAGCGATCGGGACGGTCGGTAGCATGCTTTACAACTGGCCGGTTCAATCGAGTGAAGACTCGGCGGAGGTCGCTGCTGCGCAGCAGGTTTCCGCAGACCAGGAGCCGCTTGTAGAACGAGATATAGCCAAAGAGGCTACCTCTCCGTTCTCCTCTTCTAGACTGCAGTCCTCGGCGGGAAGTCAATCGAGTGATCCAGAAGACGAATTGGTTGATCCATTTGCAGATTCGGATTCTGAGGAAACAGCCGAGAACGATTCGCAGGCCGTTGTTTCTGAGCCTACTGTGGAAGCCAGTACTTTAGCGGGTGAGCTAGCGAAACAAACGGCTCCAGTCCAAGAGCCCGCCTATGTGGATTTTGAGTCGATTGTGCGTGGCGATCGTTTGTTAACAGGCGGGAACGCGATTGGGGCTTATCAGCACTACCGTGGATTGCTTGGCGCGAATATTGATAGCCTTAAGTTCGCGGATTCTTCGCTCCTGTTGAGGCTTGGCTTGTCCTCGGAACTCGCTGGGATGGGAGAGCAAAGCGAGGGGTACTACGTCCGAGTGGTGCGTTCTGGGCGGGCTGCTCCGATCCAGCAAGCTTGGGCACTAGTCGGTTTGGCTAGGCTTTGGGAGCGGGAAGGGAAGGCGCGTGATGCGGCTGACCTGCTGAGCGAGTTGTCGTTGCTCTACGGAACCAATGATTACCCGCAGTCCTTGCGGGTTTCTGTATTGACTTCGCTTTCGCGTTTGTTGCAGCAGCTCTACCTTTCGAAGATGCCACCCGGTAGCGTGGCTGCCCGATTGGAATATGACTGGAGCGAAGTGGAGATCGAGCCAGTTCTCGATCCTGAATTGAGAATATCAGCAACTCTGCCAGAAGCAGGGGAGCAAAGCCGGCTGAAAGTTGTGCAGCGCCCGCTCAATGATTTTGAGCTGGTTTTGGTCGACGTTAGGTTGCCATTTTCTCCGATGCTGGAAGTCCTGGATGATTTGCAGGGGCAGATTTCGCAGAAGCTGCGAGTCAGTACGCTGGCTCGGGCCTCAATCGCGGGGCGCTCGATTCAAGCGGATGCGGCTTCTTTGTCGGTGCCTATCTTGCTGGATCAGATCTTGGCGCCTCTCGAGCTGATGTGGCGAGAGGTGGATAAGGAAGTTGAGATTCTTCAGGTGAGCGAAGTCCCCGTTAGTGAGGCACAGCGATACCAGCTTGAGCGCATTCAGCGCGTGCTACGGCAGGTTCAGCTGGAGACGAATTCGCAGATTGAACGCGCTCGGTCACTGATGCATGAGGCCAACAATCACTACTTGTTGGGGCGGATCGAAGAGGCTCGCAGTAAGTATCTGGCAGCTCGCGAGATTCGTCCTCGAGACGAATTGAGTGCCAAGCTGTACTTCAATGCAGGTGGATTTCACTCGAGTCAGCACGAAGACGATGTGGCGCTGGATCAGTACTATCGGGCCCTGGACCAAACACTCGCTCCCGATATGCAGGCCGAGGCGTTTTCGCAGATTGGTCGATTGGAACTGTTGATGGGACGGGCTGAGAAGGCGATTCCTGCTTCCGCACGAAGCCTGAGGTTGGCCGGGGATATTGATTCAGTGAAAGGGCAGGTTTCGGACGCGTTGCTCACGCTAGCGAGAGCCTACTTGCTTCAGGGCGATCCATTCTCAGCGAATCGAGCGATCTTTGAGTTCTCGGATCGTGTGCAGGATGAAAAGAGCAAACGGATGGCAACGGTTCTTTCCGCTTACGCGAGATACACAGCGTCTAAGGTAGGTCGGGGCTTACAAAATCCCAACGATCGTCTTCTACGCTCACTGATGGCGTTGAAGCCGAATGATGTCGACAACTTTATCGATCATCTCTTGATTGGCCGCGCTTACTACGACGTTGGATTGCGCCCGATGGCGACCGCCCACCTAGAGTTGTCGGCTTCGCAGGTGAAAAGCGAGTACTGGAAAGATCGAGTGCGTTTTGAACTAGCCGAGGTCCAGTTCTTGGCGGGCAACTACCAAGCCACCGCCGGCACACTTGCAAGGTCTGATCGCCAGGCAAAGGATGTCTTGTACGTCGGTATCAAGACGTTGCAGGCCCGATCGTTGAAGAAGCTCGGTGATTTGGACGGATCGATCCGTGTTTGTCGCGAGTTGATTGGTACCAGCGTTGGAGATGAAGCGAAGGCGGAAGCATTAAAGATTCTTGGTGAAGCGTATCAAGCTGCGGGTGATCATCGCTCTGCTTCGTATTGCTTCGCAGGACTCTTGCCCAAGGAAACCACCGTGTTGGTAGACAAGCAGGAGGCCGGAAAATCATCCGTGAATTAGCAATGGTCGATCGCCTTCGGTTCCTCGTACTAGGTAGTGAATTCTTGAACGCTCTTTCGCGAGACAAGACTGCAAGTTCAATAAACGCGAAGCCTGTTCACGCAGAGTGGCTTAGTGCCAGGTGGATTACTGTTTGCGGACTTGCCGGATTGATCGCAGCGGCGTTCTCCTCGTCGGCCTGTGGCCAATCGAACGAAACGTCGTCTACCAAGCCCAGCGAGACGGCTTCGTCGGAACAGCTAGAGGCAGAGCCCGCGCCAGTACCCAGTGGTCGCATGGGCGACACGTACGATTCAGCGGAGATCCGATTTGATGATGATCTTGCGTTTACTTCTCCACCGCAGACCAACGTTGAAGCAAGGCTGCAAGCGATCTTGGAGAAGACAAAACGGCTTCGTCAAATGACGAAGCAATCGCAGGCAGGACTTGGTTTTGACAAGGCTGGCTTCGAGCAGGACCTGAGCAAACCAGGCGGTCAGGGTGTTCAGTTTCAAATGTCCGACGAATTCGCAACGCAAGTTTGGTCGTCGGCTCAGGCGAACGCTGCCAATGGAACCGGCAACGGGGGCTTGGGTAGGGAGAACGCGTCACCGGGTAATCAGAACTCCGGTCCAGTCGGTGGGGTGGGGGACTCGTCTGCGGCAGTAAGAGAAATTGTTCAACGAATTGAGTTGCTTAGGCGTTTACGTCGAGAGTCGAAGGTAGCCCCTTCGGAAGCGGGCGGGAATTCCGATGGGTTGCCAGCAAACCAAGGCGGCTCGACCACTCCGCGAACTCAGCGGCAGGCTGCAGGGGCGATCGATTCCGGCCGGTTCGTTACAACTCCGTCTATAGATGCCTTCGATCCGGCGGCGGTCGAGAATTCGGACTATGCCAGCGACAGTTCAGTCGATCCTAATGAGGTTTTGTTCGGGGAGGACGTGGAGCAGATCCTAAAGAATCCAGTGGATGCAATGCTCTTGGCGGAAAGCCTATATCGCACGAAAAACTACAAAGCGACTTTGAAGGCACTGGAAGCCGTTGATGTCGATGCGATCGATGATTCTGACCATGTATGGGTCGATCTTCTGGCTGCACTTTCGAAACGAAGGCTTGGCGATACGGCTGCGGCTGAGGCCGAGCTGAGAGATATTGCGAACATTAAATCGAGAGATGTCGCGGTTCCAGCGGCGAAGTTCTGGTTGAAGCAGACCGAGTTTATGCAGCGTAAGCAACCGCTGATGGAGCAGTTGGACGCAGAGTACAAGACCTTGCTTGAGAGGGCAAAGAGTTATGCCAACCCAAAATAGCGCGAAACTCGAAGAGCTCACCTTGATGCTCAGAACACAATACCGTGCGTTGGACAGGATTGTGGATGGAATGGGTGATGATGGAAATGTCTCCGTCGACTTGATGGGGCAGCATTTAAAAGCCATTAAGAAGACGGAAGCTCTCTTAGGTCCCATTCGCCAAGAGTTCTTGGATTCGGGTGAGTCTCTCGATGCCATTGCACAGGAGGCGACGGAAGAGACCATAGGATTGGTGCAGGGGTTGATGCCTAAATTGGCTCAGTTGGAAAAGGCGACTGCTGAGTCTGCGGAGCGTTTGGTTCCAAAGATTCAAGAGAGCGTGCGCGCGGTGCAAATGCAAAATGCCTATCAAGCCGGAAGTCGCTAGATTGTCCGCATGGCGGTTTCTTTTCCTCGCACTTTGCGAAACTCGGTTCCAAACGTTTGCAGTCATTGAGTTTTCTTGCCAGTGATCATAACTCAGTCAAAAACGATCCAAGACTTGATTCGTCTAGCCAAACGCGTGGCTAGGTCGAATGCTCCGGTTTTGCTCACCGGTGAAAGTGGCACTGGCAAAGAACTATTCTCGCGCTTGATCCACGATTCAAGTTCGCGTGGAGAAAATAAGTACGTAACCCTTAACTGCGCATCGCTACCAAAGAACCTCGTCGAAAGTGAACTGTTCGGGCATGAACGGGGATCTTTTACAGATGCAGTAAGCAAACGCGTTGGACGCTTCGAAGCTGCGGAGCACGGTACACTGCTATTAGATGAGATCAGTGAGATTCCTGTGTCTCTGCAGGCAAAGTTGCTTCGGGTGCTTGAATCCGGAACGTACGAGAGAGTTGGAAGCAGTGAAACGCTACTGCACGATGTCCGAATCATTGCTGCCTCCAACCGCGATTTGCGTTCCGAGGTGAAAGATGGTGCATTCCGGCTCGATCTGTATCATCGAATCAATATCATCGAGCTGAAGATTCCTCCGCTACGGGATCGTCGTGAAGATATTCCCTTGCTTGCGATGCACTTTGTCGACAAATTCCGCAGTGAGACGGAGCAGAAGATTCGTGGCCTCGATAACGAAGCGATGCAGGTACTTGCCGATTACCATTGGCCGGGAAACATTCGGGAACTGCGAAACGTCATTCATCGAGCTTGCATCTTGGCGGATTCCGAAATGCTCACTAGCGATGCAATGCGACTCGAAGCTGACGAGCTGTCAAGAGAAGACGTCAGTGACAACGATGTGCTAGGTTCCGTCCCAGAAGAGTGGTTAACCATGGAGTTGGCCGACATTGAACGGGAGGTCATCCTGGCCTCGATCGACAAGTTTGGCAATCAGCGAGTCGTGGCTCAAAAACTCGGTGTGTCTCCGAGAACTCTGACCAACAAAATTCGGCAGTATCGTGAGATCGGTTTCGTGCCTCTTCTTTCTAAAGACGCGGCTTAGGCTGCCTTTCTGTTCTTTAGGCGGTCCAGTTGACGCTGGATTTCGTTCGACGGTCTGATCGCGTGCATCTTCTGGTTTCGCGTGCGTGTCAACGTTCTCTCTTTACAAGTGATCGCCGTCGTTTGCTTTCATTGCGTCTCTGAGAGGAAGATTTTTCGTCTCCTCGGCAATTGCTGCGTGGCCTCCAACATGAGCCAATTCTTGCAGGTCCGTTTGTAACGGCTGCCAAAAATCGACGTGCTCCTGCGACTCTCTTTTCGAACTTTGGCATTCTGCCAAGCTGTTTGGCATCCTGATTGCACTAGGCGTTTGCAGCGACTTTACGTTGGCCCTTGCTAATTGCATGCAATGGCGCCTGAGCTCGTTGGCCTCAGCAGCTCGGGTGACAAACCAGTCGCTTCGAATCTACGCCCCAAATACAAGGATGTGTTGCGTGGTGCAGCCCATAAATGAATTCGCAATTGCGACTGGTAATCAGCTCTCTAAGAGTGCAGATTCATCGAGTCGATTGAGAGATGGCCGTGAGGTCGGAGATGATAGTTTTCGTGAACTTCTCGACTCGAGAGATTCGGCGTCTGTACGCGAAGAAGCTGAATCCCGGTCGGAGTTGAATGAGCGGGATGAGCGTACTCAGCACGACGAAACTCCCCGTTCCGAATCCGGCTCACGCGCTGAGGATTCAGTGCAGCAAGAAAACACCGAGCAGCCCGCAGCGGATCGCCAATCCTCTGACAACGCAGATTCGGAGACTCAAACTGAGGGGGAGCGTTCGGAAACCCAGTCTGAGCGAGAGCCCACTGGTGAGGACGATGTTCACAGTGACTTCGACAAGACGGAAGTTGTGGATGTGGATCAAGAGAGCGCTCTGTCGTCGGTCGAACCCGACATTGCGCCGATTATCGAAGAGACTCTTGCCACAACTGCCACGTTTGGCACTAAGGATACAAGTGCGTTGCCAAGCGAAGTGGTCGCCACGGCATTACCACATTCTGCCGAACCAAACCCAGGGGTATTCGATGCGAAGAGCTCCGGCGTTAATGGCGGGGCGAATCTGACGCTTGAGAACGCAGCATCGAGCACGGTGGCAGCGTCTGCTGTCGCAACGACCGGTCAGGTGGCGACGGTTACTGAAACGCGCGAAAGTGTAGATGCCCGCACTACTTCAGCAGGAACTCAATCTGGTGCCGTCATTTCGCAAGACCCGACCTTGAACCTCGCAGCCAATTCTGAAGCTGCGAACTTGGCAAGTGCATCAACTACTGCCGCTGAGACCGTAACTGATGTTAGCGTCACGTCGCAGAGTGTTCGGGAATCCAGAACAGACTTAGTTGGTGACAGCGCGCTGGGAAGTTTAGCGAATGGCGACGACGTGGCTCCATCGAACCTCAGTGAGCTGAATGCGCTCAACGCGTCAAACTCGCAAGCGGCCGGTGATGAGACACGAGCCCTGACCGGGTTGGACAATGCACTTGGCAACGAGATTTCCTCGCTTGGTGATGCTCCTGAATTGTTGCCCCAGCGGGAGCAGCAAGCAGGGGCTGGCGTGAATGCAGTAAGCGAGAATGCCTCTTTGGGTTCGGGTGCCGACTTCGGTCAACGCGAGCAATCGTCTAACTTCGGCCAATCTGCGGAAAGTGGCTTTGCGATCGCAGGAAGCAACACAGACGGAAGTCAGCGAGTTCGTGGGCCGCAAGGTTTTGAAAGTGTCCTAAGGGGGCTAGCGAACACGCGTGGCGCTGTAGTGAACCAAGCCGTTTCGGTGGTCACACAGACAGTGGAGAGCCTGGGGGATGAGCGGGTACGCGTCGCGACGGTTGAACTGCAGCCACTCGAACTAGGAAAGCTCTCGATTCGAGTCGAGCAAGCCGGGGATGTGATCACAGCGACTATCCTGGCCAGCGATGTGAACACGTCGGAATTGCTAGAAAGTCAAAAGAGTAACCTCGAAGAAGCGCTAGCGGATCTCGGCTACGATCAAAGCTCCGTTGACGTGTCTCATGGAGAGAGCAGCGACGGCGAGACAAACGAACAAAACGGTCGCTCAAATCCGTCAATGATTGTTCAAGCGGGTGAAAGCGAGAGTAGCCTACCGGACTCAAATCAAACGCTGGCAGGTTTGAATATCATCGCTTAAGAAAGAACGCTCGGAAGCTATCGAGCCAAAAATCCTGCGAGCCAAATTGACTCGCCAAACGATACCAAAATACCAACGAAACAAAGTCTTTTCACGGAAGGAAAACGATGCCTGGAATCAGCTCAGCAACTGCAACCGTTGACTATTTGGAACTGCTCACCGTTCAATTGAAAAATCAAGATCCGATCGACCCAGTCGACCAGGAGGGGTTGATCAATGACTTGACTCAGTTCTCGATTCTCGAGGGCATCGAAGAGATGAACACCTCGTTTGAGCAGATGCTCAAGCTCCAGGAGATCTCTCAAGGTGTTGGCTTGGTTGGCAAGAACGTGAGTTACCAAGATGCGAATAGTGGAGAGATTCGCTCTGGAAAAGTCTCGGACATACTAACCACCTCAGATGCAATTTCTCTGTTGGTCGATGGCCAGCAAGTCAATATCTCCAACATCATTGGGGTCAGCGACGACCAGCAGCAATAGACCCCGCTCGTATAGCAGTTGAGACCTCACTGGGTTTCGATTCTTGAGCACCAAACAATTTACTAGGACCCATCGCGTCGGCACGGACTGTGGCTCAGTTTGTCCGTCGGCGTGTGACTAACGGAAATATACGGGAGACGCAGGATGTCACAGGCACTTTACACGGGTATTTCAGGACTTCGAACTCACCAACTGAAGTTGGACGTGGTGGCCAATAATCTGGCCAACATGAATACGACGGCTTACAAGTCGCAATCGACTGTTTTCAGCGACTTGATCTATAACCGCTTTCGGAGTGGATCAGCGGCGAGTGCGAACACGGGCGGTAGTAATCCCCAGTTCATCGGTACTGGTGTCCAAATGGCTCAGATTGCCAAGAAGTTTACACAAGGAGCCTTGCAGTCGACCGGCGAGCTGCTTGATTTTGCAATCCAAGGCGAGGGCTTTTTTACTCTGGCAAATTCAACGGGTGAGAACGTTTTCTCGCGGGCCGGTTCTTTCGGTTTAGACGCCGATGGGCAGCTTGTTGACCCAGCGACTGGTTATCTCGTTCAACGTTTTGGTACTGCTGGAGAAGCGGACGATGGGAATCCTGGTTTTCAGATCCCGGGCGACAAATCAATTCGGGTTCCTATCGGCGCTGCGGTTCCCGGTGGAGCGACTGCTAACGCGGATATTTTTGGGAACTTGCCTTCCGACGCGAGCCCACCGATTGCCGAAGTCTTGAGCTCGTTTGCTCCCTTCCAAACGGCTGGTGGTGCGGCGACATTGACGGACACTCTAGATAGTTTGACAATCAACGCAGCAAATTATGTAGCTGGCGATACGCTGACGATTAGTGGAACGAATCCGGACGGTACTCCATTCACCGGTAGTCTGGCAGCTAATGGTGCAACGATGGGCGACTTGGTGACTCAGATCAATTCTTTGGTTACCGGCGCTACCGCTTCTCTTGCGCCTGATGGTACCCTCGCGTTGACTGCGGACAGTACTGGTGATGCGTTCTTGAGTCTAGTGATTGAAGATTCTGCCGGTAACACGGGAGATATCGACTTCGCGGGACACCCGATGGTGGTGTCATCTGATGGAAACGATGGTGATCGATATGAACTCTCGATGGAAGTCTTCGATGGTCGGGGGCAAGCCCACCGTTTGCTCTTGGATTTCCATAAGGTCGGACTGAACACCTGGGACATGACAGCTAGCCTAAACAATGCCACGGGTACGTTCTTGGACGATACCGTCACGAACATCACGTTCAATGAAGACGGTAGTTATTCGATCGCGGGTACGACCGGTGTGGGCGATGCGGATATCGAAATCAATTTTGATGCGTTGACGCTTCCACAGACCATCGCTCTCGATTTCAGTCAGATGACCCACTTGGCAACTGGGTTTAGCCTGACTCAGGAACAGGATGGATTTCCTCCTGGAAACCTGGTGGCAGTCGAAGTCTCCGCAGACGGGATGGTCAGCGGTTTAGCGACGAATGGCAGCGTGTTCGAATTAGCCCAGTTGGCAATCGCTGGCTTCTCGAATAACAAAGGATTGAACCCTCTAGGGCAGAACTTTTACCGAGAAACTCCCGCGAGTGGTCCTTCGTCCATCGGAGCCGGCGCCGAGGCGAGTCGGGGGGCGGTTGTGGGTGGTCAGTTGGAGTCGTCCAACGTAGATATCGCACTGGAATTCACTCAGCTGATTATCGCCCAGCGAGGATTCTCCGCGAACTCTCGGACCATCACGATCGCTTCTGAAATGTTAGAAGAGCTGACGAACATCGTTCGATAGATGAGTTAGCATCTTCAATCTCTAATTAGCAAGCTAGCAAACTGCTCTATTTGCTAGATGGGATTGGAAGAGGCAGCAGCAAGATCCAATGCCCACCACCTCGCGAGAAGTGGTGGGCATCTTCGGTTGGAAGAAGCGTAGTATTCGGCTTTCGAGATTCTTTGAACGGCCATCATTCGTACGGTTTGACTTGGATTTGTAGTCGGTTGTCTAAGCGAACGAATGTTCGATGGGTGACTTCCCTGATTGGGTAGCGGAATCATCTCCGGCTACGATGTCTGCGACATGTTCGCCACTCAAGATCAGTGGGCAGATAACTTGGTCTGCGCCTATCTTTCGCATCCGGCTGGCTAGGTCGGTTCTCTGTGCACAACTAATTACTTGCAGGTTGGTTCCCAGGCCCTTGCCAGTAATGGTGATCAGTAGGTTGTCGAAATCATCCTCGGTGGCTGCGACCAGATATTTGGCAGCTAGCGCGTTTGCATCACCCATAGCAAGTTCTGATTTTGGATCGTCTTCTACCAATAGGGCGTCGGGAACCATGCGACGTAGAGTCGCGATCTCGCTTGGATTGTTGGTGATACAGACGACCTTCTGGTTGGCGGCTGTGAGGCGGTGCAAGATCGTAAGTGCCATGGACCCGCCTCCACAGACAATGACGTGGTCCTTAAAGGAAGCGATCATTTTTTTGTCCCTCTTTCTCCGGAAGTTGCCGCTGACTTCGCCACTTACTAATGCGCTTGTCATTGCGGACATCCAACAGGTCATAAGTACGACTGAAGTCGTTATCAAAACCGAAGTGAATATTCGGCCGTTTTCAGTTAGCGTTTGAGTCTCGCCGTATCCGACAGTTGACATCGTGATCACCGTCATGAAGACGGCGTCCATGAATGACCATTCTTCGATAATCACGTAACCGACGCTGCCCACCACGATGAGTAGGCAGACGAGAGTTGTCAGTGTTCGAGGTAAATTTTGGAAGTTCATGAGAGACGGTTCTGGCGGCTAGTTAAAGCAGATTTCTGAGATGCACTCAAACTGCTCCTGGCACTGAAGCTGAAACGCTTCGTTCGCGGTCGATTCGAATTCGACCTCAATTTCTTCGACGCGACCTAAGTGTTGCCCTTCCTTAAAGCCCAGGCTCCACTTCTGTGCGAAATACTCCCCTGAAATAACACTTTGGGTCAAACCGTCTTCAGTCTGCGGATAGTTTGAATGGTGGTCACGGATCGCGGTGGTAATGGCCACGGGTAAACCCCATTTGCGACCGCAGATTTCGCCCACTTCCGCATGGGTTGTCCCGAAACGGTCTTGCTCAAATGCAAGCAGCGATGAGTCATCGAGTTCGGCCTGGTGCTTGGCGTACTCGCTGCCCGCAGAATTAAAGAAGACGACTTTTCCAATGTCGTGCATGACTCCACCAAGAAAGGCTTCATCTGGCGAGCACAGTCTCGTTTCTTTGGCAAGTAATCGGGCCGTGATGGCGACTGCCAATGACCGGCAATAAACGTCGCGAAGTCCGTCGCGGCAGTCCTCGTCTGGATTATCGAAAAGATCGCCGGCAACCATAGTGAGTGCGATTTGTCCGACGGATTTGAATCCTAGCAACACAATGCCGTGTCCAATCGTGGTGATCGGTCGTGATGCACCGTACACCGGGCTATTAGCTAATTGGATGACTCGGCTCGCGATTTTTGGCTCGCACTCGATGAGCTGCACGACCGTTGGTACATCGGCCTCAGGGCTGTTGAGTTCCGAGACCAATTTGGATGCCGTCGAGGGGAAAGGCGGTAAATCGAACTCGAAGTCCTGATGCACACCAGCTGACGGCTGCGTAGACGCCGTATTTGGGGACACTTCGTTTGACATTTGGACCTCGTTTTCTATCTCGCTCTGCTTCGACCGCTTCGCCAGAGCAATCTTGCTACTTCTCTGCCATTGGCGGGCAGTTTTATCCTAGGGCGTCTCGGAGGTCGCGTTGGCAATGACGACAGACAGGATGGGCCTTTTTGCATCGGCGAACAGCCAAGGTTTCACTCGATATCGAATGCGATTTTTGTCTGCATCTTTGAGCCAGAAAATGGTCTCCACCCGGGACTTAAACTCTTCGATCAGCAGGAGTTTCTTTTTCATGTCGACGGGACTCGGCATGCTGGCCCAGAGAATGACCTCGATGTCGACATCGGGTTTACGAAGCTTCGACACCGCATCGGACATCAATTGGATAGCATGGCGACTGATTCCACCCTCAGGTGGCTTCAGGGGTTCGAAAGAGTCGAAGGCTGTCTGACCGGTGTACTTCTTCTCTTTTGTCAGTCCGAAGCTCTCTTCGATCTCCGTCAGGAACTTTTGAAACTGTTCCTTCTCGCGGTCGATGACTCGCTGTCGCTCATCCGCATCGTCCGGGCCGACCTTTCCCGGGTCGTCCATGTTCTCGGCCAGAGAGTAAATTGGCTTTTGATATTCTTGCTGGATCATGTCCTTCGAACGGTTGCCTGCATAAGACCCGGGTACACCGGATTTTGCAAGTGCTTTCGAGAATGACCCAGTGCCGGTGTGCATTTGGGCTCCGGTCTGCTCGCGCGCAAGCGAGTTCAAGACGATGAAGAACGCTAGGAGAGCGGTCATCGTGTCGCCAAAGGAGACTAAGTAAGCCTTACTTGGTAGGCTCGGTTCAACAGGTTTCTTTTTTCCCATGCTATCTCTCGTACCTCTCAATCACGAATCGGATTGAATTGGCGGAAACCGCACGGTTGAACGCAACAGCCACCTGGCCAGGCCGCGCTCGTTCGACTTCATACAAGTACTCAGCAAAGCTGACCGATGCGTCGGGGAGCGAACCTTCTGGACGTTCAATAGCACAGTGGATCGGAAGTCCCCTCAACTGCTTTGCAAGTTTGTAAGCGATCTTGGTGCCGAGTGTTGTTAAATTGTTGTTCTCGTTCATCAGACTTCCGAGCGGCAATTCGAACGAATAGGAATGCATGACATCCTTCTCGCTCTCCTTCTCGTTTACGGACTCGATGCCTTCGCCTTTAGGCGTTAGCGATGCTGATGATTCAATATGGGGCATCTCGGAGCCAGTCAATGCAACACGCGCGGCGCGAGGTCGGATGCGTTTCGACCATGAATCGCGGTCCAGCTTGTCGTGTTCGTGACCGGCAATACCAGTTGCCGCGGCCTTGCCAGAAAACGCTACCGTGATCTTGTCGTACTTTTCTGGCTCAGTGGAAGCGAATGTTAGGAGGAGAATAAAGAATGTCATGAGCAGCGTGATGACGTCGCTGTACGTCATGAACCACGCTGGGATATCTTCGGCTGGCTCTGCGGGTTGGTCTTTTTTCATGGCAGTTTGCGCCTTGGCTAATCAATGATTTCCAGAGTCACTCGTGGAACCGTAAGTAAAGCGTTCGTTTTCTTCGCAATTACTTCGGCGAGTGACGCATACTAGGCGGCTGCTGACTCACGTCGCTTCGGTTCAAGGAATGCTTCCAGTTGTTCTTCCATGGCTCGCGGAGCAACTCCGTTACCGAGAAGTTCAACACCTTTGATGATTAGCTCGCGAATCGTGCCTTCTTCTATGTTGCGGGCTTCGAGCTTTCCGGCCAGCGGAATACAAACTACGTTTGCGACGACGGCACCGTACAGTGTTGTAAGTAGAGCTGTCGCCATACCACCACCAATTTTACTTGGGTCATCCAAAGCACCGAGCATCTGCACGAGTCCAATAAGTGTTCCAATCATTCCGAACGCCGGTGCCGCAGCACCGGCCGAGTCGACGATTTTTTTGCCCGCAACGTGTCGCGAGGTGATGTAGGAGAGTTCCGTTTCCATCTGTTCGACGACTTCTTGACTCGAAGCGCCACTAATCAACGACTC
Organism: Pirellulaceae bacterium; assembly: GCA_045105035.1. GTDB lineage: Bacteria > Planctomycetota > Planctomycetia > Pirellulales > Pirellulaceae > Aureliella. The sequence continues at coordinate 28,327 of JBGCCZ010000096.1, forward strand.
GATGCCTTTGCGAGTAAATGCATCGTCTACTTCGGCAACTTGATTCTCAAGTGCTAGCAGGCCTTCCTTTCGAGCGACTTCCGCAAATGCTTTGAACTGAGTCACCGTCTCTTTGGGATTGGGAAGCTTAAACAAGAAGCACTTCATGATGATTGCGAAAGTTCCAAAAACGGAACCCATTGGGAAGTTGATGAACGTCGCTGCGATAGCACCTCCGAACACGATCATTCCAGACGGCACATCGACGAACGGCATTAAGCCACCGCTGCCCATCGCGATCGAAGCCAGGATCAGGCCGAATCCCAAGATCAGTCCAATGATCGTTGCTATGTCCATGGTTCACCAAAAGGTCTGCAGGTCAAAATTGAGGGTATTGGGAACAAAACGTCCATCGGAACTTAGGTCATCCCAAGGCGGTAAGCGTGACTGGAGAGAAAGTTGAAGTATTTGGCAGGCAATTTTCCTGCGGCATAAGCCTTACAGACCGACCCTCGATGTCAAAAGCCGACCATCTGTGTGAATTACGCAGCCGGGACGGACTAGAAAGTGCGGTGAGTATCGACGCGGTTAGCGACCTTCCGATGATACTGGCCAGCAATGCTTGCAACGCAATCGGCCCCAATGCTCCACGACTGGCTATCCATTCTTGGTAGTTTCAAGCAGAGGAAGTCTTCGGGTCCTCGGTATTTGCCAACGGACTCGTGGTCTTCGTGATTGCGAATAGAGAAGGCCCGAGGGGGCGAAGGGCGAGCAACCGTGGCCGAGCTGGAACAGAGATTAAAGAAGGCTTTCGACTGGAGCCGATACAACAGGCATGACCGGAATATTTTCACAAATCAATTTATTGGGTAATGCACTCAATGGTGCTCAACAGAACCATCGAGTCATCAGCTCCAACGTCGCCAACGTCAACACTCCGAATTACAAAGCGAAGCAGCTCGACTTCAAAGAGCTCATGTCGCATTTGGATTCTCGCGAGGGCGGGCGTACCACGCTTGGTGATGTCGATCTGCAGTTAGTCGAAGGACTGGCGGAGCGGATGGACGGAAACAACGTGGATATGGAGAAGGAGTTGTCTGCTCTGAAGAAGAACGCGATGGCCTACCAGGCCTATACGCAACTAATGTCTTCGAAGCTGCAGGTCATGCGGCAGTCGATTACACGGCGCTGATTGTTGCTTTGGCCCAAACTTGGCGGATTTTTGTTCGTCAGCGGTTCGGCTGAAGCGTGTGCAGTGAGAACGTTTGGTGCAGAAAGCGGGCTGCGAATTGACCGCAATTCGTGGGTTACTGACTGTCAGAACAGGGGGTGCAGATGTTTGGGCAATTTGCAGCGATCGATATCAGTGCGTCTGCACTTTCCGCCGAGCGGCTTCGGATGGAGATCACGGCGAACAACATCGCCAATGCGAACACGACAAAAACTGAAGACGGCAATCCTTACCGCAAGCAGACCGTCGTATTCTCCAACGTAATGCAGAACCAGGCAGGTAGCCGTCCTGGCAAGGGTGTCACCTCTCTCTCGGGTGTTCGGGTTGTTGGAATCGAAGGCGACCAGTCTGAGTTTCCGGTGGTTTTCAATCCAGGCCATCCTCACGCTGACGAAAATGGTTTTGTGAGGTTGTCCAACGTGTCGGTTCCCAATGAGATGGTTGACCTCATTACCGCAAGTCGTTCGTACGAAGCGAACTCGAAGGCAATCACGTTGTTCAAGGATATGGTTGAGCAGACACTTTCGCTGCTGCAAGGAGGTCGCTAATGGTTCCCATTAATCCAATACAGCCAGCCGCAGGTTTGGGGCTAGCGTCCGAGGTATTGCCGGCCAAAGAGGCGGGTTCTTCAGCAATCGGCATGTTTGAGAAGTTGCTGAAGCAGGCGAATCAGGATCAGCTTCGGTCGGACGCAGCCGTGCAGGACTTGGTGACGGGAAAGACGGATAACGTTCAGCAAGTGGTTATGCAGGTGGTTAAGGCGGAAATGTCCTTCAGTATGTTTATGGAAGTTCGAAATCAGCTAATTGAGTCCTACAACGAACTGATGCGAATGCAGTTCTAGGCGATTGAGCTTCTTCGGGCTGGAATTGCTTCGCAGAATCGCTGGCAATCAACGAGTGTAGATCCGCAAACCGTTAGAGTCTGACACGTGAATTCGCTTAAACCCTACATTGACTCTCTGCTCAAAATCTGGCAAGAGAACTCACCCGCCGCCAGAGTTGGCTTGATCCTGTTGGCAGGGCTCTGCGTCGTTGCCATCGGTGGTGTCGGCTACTGGTCCGTTCAGCCTTCGTACGTCTTGCTCGTCTCCGGTAGTGATAGTGAGAAAGTCAATAATGTGATTGACGCCCTCGCTAAAGAGGGAATCGCCTACGAATTGGAAGACGTCGGCTTGATGGTCGACAAACGCGATTTCCCAAAAGCTCGAATGCTCGCGCGAAGTAGCGGTGTTGTGACAGCCGATTCTTCGAGTGGTGGGAGCTTGGGTGGGGCATTTAGTAGTCCAACGGAGCGTCGAAACCTCGCCCGGATGCAGCGAGAGCAGGATCTAGCTCGGACGATTGAGAAGACCGGTTTCGTAGAACAAGCCGTGGTTCATTTGAATGTCCCGGACCGCGGGCCATTCGAGCGGAAGAAGTCGATGCCCAGTGCAAGTGTCCTTCTGACTCTTCGGCCGGACGCATTACTAAGCGAGAGTCAGGCGGGAAGCATCGCCAAAATTGTTGCTTACTCAGTCGAGGATCTTGACCCAACAGCCGTCCATATTACCGACAAAGAAGGCAATAGTTACTCCACGCCGGATGAGCAGACGCATCAGATCAACAGCCAAGTTGAGTACGCTCAGGCTGCGGAGCGCTATCTCGCCGAAAAGGCAGAGCGACAGTTGGTGAACTTTGTTGGTTTCGGAAACGCAAGCGTACAAGTGAGCGCGGACTATTCGTTTACGACGGGTTCACGGACTTCAACGAAATACGACAAAGACGGCAAGGTGCCCAACAAAGAGGCGGTCATTTCGGAATCGACCACGAACAAATCCGATAAGCCCGAAGGCGCGACTGGGGTAGCTTCGAATCTACAGTCACGTCAGGTCAATGGTGCGAACACCGAGAGTAAGACGGAAGATATCACGACCGAGTACTTGGTAAGTAAGACCGAAGAAACTGAGGCGACGACGACTCCAGTTCGCAATTTTATGACTGTGAGTGTGTTAGTAAATTCTGAGGCAGCTGGAATGGCGGCTGAGGATGGGACGTTGCTGCCTGGTATGCAGGAAAAAGTTGAAGGGATCGTGAAGAATGCTGTCGGCTTCCGTTCGGACACAGATGCCATTTCCGTAGAGTTCATGTCCTTTCCCGAAAATCCACTTGCTGTTGAGCCGGCTCCAGTTCCATTCGACTGGAACAACTTGCTTTCGATCGTGGAAAGCGCATCGCTGGCAATTGGAGCATTGTTTGCGTTCTTGATTGGAGTCATGCTGCTGCGGAAGTTCCAGCCAACTCAAGACCGTGGTGGCAGTGGCAGCGGAGCTGGATTGGACGGGGAACGCTCGGGGAGTGTTGCTCAACTATCTGCATTAATCAAAGACAACCCTGAAGTATTCACGCAAATTGTGCGATCTTGGTCAGGTGCAGATCATGAGGAATCCAAGCAAGGGAGTGATCCGAACGAGGTCGAGAGAAAGGTCGCCTAAAAAGCCGGTGATGCTCGACGGCCATCCCGCCAAAGAGTTGGGAAGGCAGGCTTGAGCGTTGAATCAGCGGTTAGGTGAGCTTGTAAGCCGTACTTGGCTTGTTGCTAAGAGTGTTTTGACGAAACGAAACTGACGGATCATGTCCAGCATATTGACTCGACCAGAACGGCTTGCACTCCTCCTGAATATTCTTGGGGACGACGCAACGGAAATGGCTAAGACCGGCCTGACTGGCGATGCGTTAAATGAACTCGAAGACGCGATTCGAGATTTCTCCGAGTATCCGCCGAATGACGATGAAGTCAAAGTCGTATTGGAGGACTTTGAGCAGTATTTCGAACTCGCCATGCAGACTTCTCAGCGGCTGATTGACGAAGAAGCGGCTGAGGAAGAGATCATCAAGCCACGTATCTTGGAAGTGCCGGAAGAGGAGTTCGATGTCGATATCGAACCCACCCGCGTTTTCCATGATCCAGCCTTGTCAGGCAACGTGGTTAAGGACTTGAGTATCCTGCATCCTTATCGAGTGGCCCAAGTGCTGGCGAAAGAGGATCCAGTCATCGTCGCTTTGGTTGTTCGGCATCTGGCAAATGAGCACGCGGCTAAAACCATGGAGCTGATGCCAGATGAGATGCGAGCACTCGTTTTCCTAAATCTTGCACGCCCGGTAAACGTGAAGCCAATCATCTTGAATCGTATTTTCGAGGCAACACGAGATCTATCGCTCGAAGTGGATGAACGCAAAGACGAAGAAGAATCGTCGGAGAAGATGGCAAATCTAATGCGTTCGATGCCAAAGCCACTGCGTGGACCCATGATGGAGCAGCTTGCCAAGAAAGATCCAAAACTGACAGAGAAAGTGAAGAAGCAACTCTATCGCTTCGAGGACATGAAGCGAATTAGTGATCGAGATATGCAACAACTGCTAGCGAATTGCCGCAGTGAGACGCTGGTAATGGCGTTGCAGAAAGTGAGTGAAGATCTGCTCGCTCGGGTGCTTGGCAATATGTCTAAGCGGGCCAAAGAAGCACTGCAGGAAGAAATCGAGTTCGCAGCGAATGCGAAGCAAGAAGAGATCGACAATGGACGCGACGAAATCGTCCGCATCCTGGCTGACTTGGACGAATCAGGAAAGATCTCAATCGAGTAATTATGAGTGTGTTTCAACTTGATTTCAATGTTGCTCTTCCGTCGGTACATTCCGATGAAGCAAGAGTCGTCATCCAGGACATCGTGGGACCGGATGAGGATTTCCAGCGCGACGTGTTGAACAGTCTGACGGCGGTGCAAACGCAGGTTCAGGCGTTGGAGACTGCCGTAGCTCAAGACTTGCAAAAGATTCGTGATAGTTTCGCTGCCGGTGTGGTCGAAATAGCAAGAGTTGTGTTGGGTGAAGATGAGACGCTCGTTGAGAAACGAGTTCAACGTTTCCTGGACGCTGCGATGGAGGCGATGCCGAGTGGAACGGTGACGAAAGTTGCAGTGAATCCAGAGCATGTTGCCGTGATAACCGAGGCGCTGCGGTCCACAGGCGGCGAAGGCGTTGATGTTATTGGCGACGCAAATGTGGCGGCGGGTGACTGCCGCGTTGAAAATAGCATGAACGGGTACTCAGCGACCTTGGAAGCAATCTTGCTTCGAGCCAAAGACATGATCGATTTCCGGGAGGGATGCCAGTGAGCCACGGCGGGTTAGCGATTGAGCACAGTCTTCGACGCACAGGGCGATTGCTCGGTGTGTCTGGAAGAATCTGCGCAAACGTTGATGCCGCCCTTGGCGAGCTGGTACAGGTTCAAACGAATGCTGGTAATCTGCTCGCGGAAGTGATCGGATTCGACGAGAACGAAGTTCAGTTGATGCCGTTTCGGTCCAGCGGAAACTTTCGTCGTGGCGATATGGTTGAAGCCAGTGGCGGTTCGATGCAGATTGGAGTCGGCAATGCTCTGTTGGGCCGAGTCCTCAATGCACTTGGCGAACCCATTGATGGTAAAGGCGACCTGTCCGTACTTGAAAAACTGTCCATCGATTTCTCTCCGCCAGATCCGCTGACTCGACGGCACATTGAGAAACAATTCGTCACCGGAATCAAAGCCATTGATGGAATGTTGACCATGGGCCAGGGGCAGCGTGTGGGGCTATTTGCTGGCAGCGGTGTTGGCAAGAGCACTCTGCTGGGCGAAATCGCTAAGTACTCTGAGTCGGACGTTAACGTCGTGGCCATGATTGGTGAAAGAGGTCGTGAGGTTCGGCCCTTCATTGAAGAATGTCTTGGAGAGCGTGGGCTGGAACGTTCCATCGTAATCGTGTCGACCTCAGACGAACCTCCTTTGGCTCGGATCCGGGCTAGTGAAATTGCGGTCATCATTGCGAGTTGGTTTCGCTCGCAGGGCAGTAATGTGCTTCTCTTACTCGATAGCTTGACTCGCCTTTCGCAAGCGCAACGCGAATTGGGGCTACTGCTAGGCGAACCGCCAACGTCCCGGGGATACACGCCAAGCGTGTTCCAGAAAATGTCACGACTCTTGGAACAGATGGGGACCAGTGACACCGGATCGGTTACTGGGTTGCTGACCGTCCTGGTCGATGGCGACGACATGAATGAGCCCATCGCCGACGCAGCGCGATCGATTCTCGATGGGCACATTGTGTTGGATCGGAAGCTCGCTGTTCAGAATCACTTTCCGGCGATCAGCGTGTTGGAAAGCATCAGTCGATTGTTCAACGAATTGGCCGATGACGAACAGAAGGAACAGGTTGCCAAGATCCGAGGGCTGTTGGCCAAGTATCGCGAAGTAGAGGATCTGTTGCAGATCGGTGCCTACAAACGCGGAGCTTCGGCCCAAGTCGATCAAGCCGTAGACAGGCTCCCAATGGTCAATGCGTTTTTGCGTCAGGCGCTCAATGAACCGCGTAACAGTGGCGAGCTTAAACAGGAAATGAGCAAGGTTGCGAGCTTGATTCGAGCCGCCTAGTGCTCCTCTCGTAAGGAATTGACATATGGTCGCCAACCAAAAGCTGAAACGCATCGAGAGACTCAAGCGAATCGAAGAGAGCGCGTTGTTGGCTCAAGTTGCCAAGCTCACTTCGTTGACCGACGAGATGATGGGGCTGCAAGAGCAAGCTGAGAATATCAACGCATCGATTGACCAGGGCAATACGCCTACGGAGACTCCTAAGGTCGAGGTCGTTCACCAAAAATTGCATTGGATCGAACACCTGAATGGGATCTCCAACTTGCTGGAGAATCAGATTCGCGATCTCGATAACTTGATCACACAGCAGAGAGTTGAAGTTCAGGCTCAGCATACGAAGGTGAAAGGTTGGGATACCCTCACCGATCAGATAAAGAAGCAGAATCTTGCGGAGCAGAGTCGTGTTGAGATGGCGGAAGCAGACGATCGTTACTTATCTAAAGACTAGTGCGAGTATTCTGCAACGGTTCGCGACGCGCAACCGTCACACCGAGATTCGAGCGGTTGAGACAAAAGGAACGGGGAAATGAAGTCAATCATTGCAGCGGTCGTTACCTGCGTTGTTCTATTCGGGATTTCCCTTGGGGCAACACATTTTCTCCTGCCACCGGAAAACCCTGAGGATTCTGCTACAACGGAACTGGCAGATACTGAAGCGGCAGAAGCAGAGGAGGACGCGAGCCTTCAGCAGATGGTATCGATGCCAGTGAGCCTTCGGCCAGAGAACGATGTGTCAGTCGAATCGGTCCTGCAAATGAGCGAGTCCATCAAAAAGACAGAGCAACAGCTCATCGCGCGGGAGAAAGACATTGCCAAGCAAGAGCAACGCGTCCAGTTGCTGTTTCAGGATCTAGAGACAGAGCAAGATGAACTGAAAGCATTCAGCGAAGGCGTTGATCAAAAAGTTGAAATGCTCTCGCGAATGACCGATAAGCTGCAAAATACGATTGCGGATATCGATGCCAAACGCGCGGAACTCGACGCGTTGAAAACATCGCTCGGAGAAGATGACGTATCGAAGCAGGCTGAGATGGATGACAAAGTCAAGGCTGTTACGCCCTGGTTTGCATCCGTCGCACCTGAGCAAGCGTCGACTTATCTGAAGGAAATGGCCAACAACGGCAGCGTAGAATTTGCGGCTTCGCTACTTGATAGCATGCCTGATCGCCAGAAATCAAAGATCTTGGGAGCGATGAACGATCCGCTTTTAGTTGAACAGCTTATAGAAGCATTGCGTTTGAAACCCAAGAAATAGAACTGAGGTAAGTGATGGAGATGGCGGACGTTGTGTCCATGGGGCGAGAATTCTTCTCCATGGCATTGTTGCTGACCGCGCCAGTCGTGGTAGTTAGCTTGGTGGTTGGTCTGGTGATCAGTATCGGACAAACGGTAACCAGTATCCAAGAGCAGACTCTTTCGTTTGCTCCGAGAATTGTCGCCGTAGTGGCCTTGCTAATTTGGTTGTCGAATTGGTACTTAACGACTCTGCAATCCTACACCATTGGTGTGTTTACCAAGATGATTGAATTCGTTCGCTAGCGGTGTGCTAGTAGTAATGGAATATCCAAGGGCTTCAGGAGTTGGGATTGCACAACCAAGTCGGCCGCCTTAGTGCTTCGCTATCGACTGGTTTTGAAATCGAAGGGGCACGAGCTGCAGAACGCAGGCTGGCATGATTGATAATCAGCAACTCGTTCTTTTCATGATGATCCTGGCGCGTGTTGCTTCTTTCGTGGCAACTTTTCCTCTGTTCAGTCGCCGACAGTTGCCACAGATGGTCAAGGTTGGCCTTTCGGTTGCGCTGAGTATTTTCTGGTTCGGTGAGATTGAAGCCCAGTTCACTGGTGTTGCGCGCGATCTTAGCGGGCTGAACACGTGGATGTCGATTCTGCTGATCGTGAAGGAATGCACGATCGGGATCGCGTTGGGCACAATCCTGGGGTCGCTCTTCTGGCCAGCGAAGATTGCGGGTTCGTACGTTGGGCAGGAGTTGGGGCTTTCTCTGGCATCCATCAGTGATCCTGGCAGCCAAGATTCTTCGACTCTGCTAACTCGAATTTTTGAGTCGCTCGCGATCTTAGTTTTCTTTGCGATCAACATGCACCATTTTTTGGTGCTAGCACTGCATGAGTCTTTTAGCTGGTTCTACACTCAGGTTGGTGTGCTCGATTTTCCTACCGAGCAGATCGTCTCGATGTTCAACGATTCAAGTGACTATGGACTGCTCATCTGTGCTCCGCTGCTGATCGTAAGCATGCTTGTTACGACCGCTCTGGCGTTTTTGAACAAGGCCGCGCCATCATTGAATCTCTTTTCGGTCGGAATGCCGTTGCGAGCTGGCTTGGGAATTTTTCTTCTGGTTCTGTTTTCGCCAGTGCTATTTACAGCGATAGAAGCCTACTTCTATCGTGTGCAGGACGACATCACCGAGTTCTTTCGGCTGATGGGTACTCTGTAGCACGCCAACGATAGATTCGCATACGCGAATGCCTAGGTGGCTGTCGCAAGGGGCAGTGAATGGCTGACAATCAAGACAAAGATCAGAAGACCGAGCAGGCGACCCCGCAGAAGCTCCAGAAGGCGCGGTCCGAAGGTCAGATTGGGTTCTCATCTGAGCTGATCGCGGGTGTGATGATGACCTGCGGAGTGATGGTGACATTCTTGTTTGGTGCCAGCTTTTTTGGATTCTTCGGCGACGCAATCAAGTTTCGATTTACGCACTTTGAAGAAGTGATTCAGGATCCTCGGCTGCTTGTGCGAGCCATGATCGAGGACACTCAACTCGTTGGAGCGGCCTGTCTGGGACTTATCGGTCCGCTAGCCGCTGTGGCCGGACTCGCGGGGCTTATGCAGACCGGGTTCAACATCAGCTCTAAGCCGTTGCAGTTTGATGTTTCGAAGATGAGTGTCATCAAAGGTTTCGGCCGCATCTTCTCTGGTAAAAGTGCCATACGTGGTGTGTTGTCAGTTGCCAAAGCGGTAGTGATTGTTGCCATCGTCTACTTCGTTACTCAATCGCGTATCGAAGAAATTGCACTTTTGGGCTTTGGTTCCTTTCACGAGATGATATTCGCACTCGGAGAGTTGGTTCTGTTTGCTGCAGCCTGCATTGCGGCCATGATGTTGATCGTTGGCGTTATCGACTTGGGCTACCAGAAATGGAAGCACTTGCAAGATATGCAGATGAGTGTGAAGGATATCAAGGACGAGCAGAAGGAGTCAGACGGTGATCCGCAGATGCGTGCACGAATGCGTAAGTTGCAGTCGGAGTTGAGCCGAAAGCGGATGTTGGATGACGTGCCGAAAGCGAATGTTGTCATCACCAACCCGACTCACTTCGCAGTCGCGCTGAAGTACGATCCCGCTGAATCTGATGCACCGATCGTTATTGCGAAAGGTGGAGATCACCTAGCGAGGAAGATCATCGAAATCGCAAAAGAGAATGGGGTTGCCGTCGTTGAACGCAAGCCACTTGCCCGATTCCTATTCGCGAATTGTGAAGTGGAGCAGATGATTCCACTTGAGATGTATCAAGCCGTCGCAGAGGTACTCAATTTTGTTAGCCGCCTTCGTGACCGGATCTAGGACGAGTCATCTTGTGATTCGGAAGCCATGGCGAGTGAGGGCCCCGGTTTAGCTAAGTGGGCGGATTACGAAGTCGAAGTTGAAGTCGAAGCGGTACGGTCAGATGTTGAGGACTCCGCACGCGGCGGTCGGTCAGAGGAGACCGGTAGTGAAAGAACGAAGGTCGCTCCTTTTCCTTTCCCTCGACTCGTTACCGACATGCTTCCTCCCATCTCGCGAGCCGAATTCGCGCAGGAGTGAAGTCCGAAGCCGTGGCCGGTACTCTTGGTCGTAAATCCATGTTGAAAGATCTTTCGTAGGTCTTCCTGTTGAATTCCAATCCCGTTGTCAGAGACTTCGAATCGAACCTGGTTAGCTTGCAAACGAGTGACGATGTGAAGTCTTGGTTTCTGTGTGTTGGCTGCTTCCAGAGCTTGCCGCGCGTTCTTGACCAAGTTGATGACGATTTGCAGGACTTCGTGCTTTTTGGTAAGCAGTTCAGGAGTGTCGAGATAATCTCGAATGACCTCGGTGCCAGCCCTTTGAAGTCCGATTTCATCTATTTTTAGGGCGTCTTCCATAATCTCTTGCGGGTGCAGCGGTTCGAGCAGTCCGGTTTTCTTGGCGTAGGACTGCTGCATGGAAATGATTTCTTTGACGTGCTCAAGATTCTTGTTCAACGTGTTCAATTCTGTGGAGATCATCTCGCCATCGTCGGCGAGCCTGTTGCCCACAACTTCCAGCAAAACTGGAAAACGCCGTCCACGTGGGTCGTTTTCGAGGAACTGCCCGAGGTTGTCGCCTTGGGATATAAATTGTTCGGCAATGATCTTAATTCGATCCAGTGGGCTTACGTGGAGCCTTTCACGAATCAGACTTGCTGAAGTGGTCACACTAGTAAGCACGTTGCCTACGTTATGCAGGACCCCGGTCGCGACTTCTGCTTTTCCCGCCTCTCTTTCAGCGAGGCGTAGTTCTTCGTTCAGCGCATCTCGTTCTTCTTCTGCTCGAACTCGGCAAGCCAAATCTTTTCCAATCTTCTCTTCCGCAAATTCAACCCGCATGTAGTCCCGAGCAACACTGCGCGCTAGAAAAATGGCGCTCGCAGCAGCAAGTATCGCCTTAAGGGTTAGCCCAAGAATGAGAATGAAGGTGATCGAGTGGACCGTTCTGGTTGCCAGCGGCTCGAACTCTTCTGAGTTGGTGCTAAAGTCAGTTATCGCTTTTTGTAGCGAAGTAAGCAGCTCCTTCTTCGTAAGCTGCCCGCTCTCGAACGACTCTACTCTGAGCATCGTTGAATGAGCCAGCGCGATGTCGCGCTTGCAGATGGTGATGGCTTCAGAGGTTCCACTTAGATACAGGATGAGTTTCTCGAATGTGCCGATGGTTCGGAGGGCGGCAATGGGCTGCTCGCGAATCTTGCGAATGATGAAAAGTAGATCCTCAGCAGATGCCTTGTCCGTTTCGAAGTCTTCAACAGTATCGCTGAAGCTGTGGTTATGCTTTACATGCAAGAAGTTGAGTTCATGAAATGTTGCTCCCTTTGAAAGCGCAAAAGCGCCCACGATCCCCAGTGCTCCAGATGCAATGATCAGCACGCACATCACACCTAGTCGCGCAGAAACCGTCCACTGCGAAGCCTTTCGAGGCTTGCGTACAGTGTTCTGATCGAGTGGTTTACGTTCGGAATAGCGGAGCATCTCGCCTTACTTTGGCTTAGAAAATGGGATTTTCTGTGCACGCACTGGGGCGTAGACGCAGGAGTGTGCTTAGGAGGACGAAGGATCTATGCATGGACCGGCTGGAGCGGAGCCGAATGTCTGGATAAGTGTCCGATCGCGGGGCCTATAGACTGCAGATTCAATTCTCCATTGGAATAGCCGTTCTCGGCTACCGAGCGTCCCATACCGAAGACGGTGCAGGTCGATTCAGATTGGACATAAACACGCCCACCGACTTTCCTGATTGCTTTGCTTCCCTGAAGCCCGTCGCTGCCCATGCCCGTAAGGACGATACCAAGTGATTTTTTACCGCAAACTGAAGCGACGGAAGTGAACAGCTTGTCCACGGCGGGACGTACATGGCAAGCTGGTGGTGAGGAGTCCAATGAGATGCAAAGCTGATCTGCGATTTTCTGGAGTGTTGTGTGCTTTTCGGCCGGAGCAACGTAGACATGTCCCGGCTCCAAGAACTCGCCGTCTTCAGCGAGCTTGACCCGCATCGGAGAGACTTTCTCCAACTGCTGGACCAGCAGCGAAGTGAAATTGGCGAGTGTATGTTGCACGCACACGATGGGCATTGAAAAGTTCTGAGGCAACGATTCTAGAATACACTTCAGTGCAGCCGGACCTCCTGTAGAACTGCCGATGGCAATGAGTTCGGGAGGTTCCGCTGTTCCTTCTTCTAGCGAATCACTTTGTAGTCGTTGAGCGGAGACGGACTCAGCTACGGCTTGCGTCTTGGCTCGCTGAGCTTCGTTGGCAGTGTTTTTCGCGGGACTAGGTTTCTGAAGTAATGATTTCAGTAGCTCTTCTTTGTTGCGTACAGTTCGAGCGGGCAATCGACTCCTCGCGACGCCGATGTCAGACGTAAGTTGCGATTGACCGCCAGGCGTGTATCCGTGGCCCTTCGAGTTCGCGTTCTCTTTCCCTGACCAATCTTGGATCTTGGGGATGAGTCGCCAAAGAATCGCTTTCTCTATTTGCGAATTCGAACCGTTTCGCGGCACGTCAACGAAGTCTGAGGCACCAGCATGGATGGCAGCCAAGACTTGCCTTTTGGCTTCAATAGAGGGGTCGCTGAGCAGGATGATGGGTAGATGGTTATCGTTGCGTCGTATCGATTGCACTATTTCAACTGCTCGCTGTTCCGTCCCCGAACAGTCGACGACCATGACCTCGGAATCCACCGAGCGACCCAACGATAACATCACATCCTCAAATGAGAAAGCGACTTGTTGAACCTTAATTCTGGACTGTCCCTGGAAGATAGCCATGTACCTTGATCGCATTTTGTTGCTTGGGGCAACCAATAAGACTCGAGTCGGTACGGACATTTCCCTGCCTTTAAGTAGTGCATTCACAGCATGATCAAACGCTTGGCATCGAGTGTCAGCACAACCTGCTGCTGGCAACAGACTTTGAAAGCGAGGGCAGATCTCGCAGAAGCAAAGTCGACGAACCAAACCTAGCACCAAAGAGTGGTTCGAAAGGAATTGCGTCTCTAAAATGTGGGTGTCACGCACGCGTGAAATGAAACCAGCTCGTTGGAGATGGCTGATTCGCAGAGGCTGTACTTAAATATGCGGGATCACCCGTGAAAGACGTAAGAATCGCACTGCATGCCTTTAGTCGGTCGCTAGAAAATGCCACTGTTCAGGCGTATCCAACGAGGTCTAAGCCGATTTCCTTTCAATGAAGTGACGTACCTATGATCGACACGCATGAGAATCCCCGACGTATCCTGATCGTGGACGATAATCCGAGCATCCACGATGACTTTCGGCGGGTACTACTACAGCAAGATGAGACTGCAGCGCTCGCAAAACTTGAAGAAGAGTGCTTCGGAGAAAGCTTGACTCCTCAAACCGTCCCCGCGATTGATTATCGAATTGAGCACGCGATGCAGGGGGAAGAGGCGCTGGAGAAGCTGAAGACGGCGTTGGCAAATGATCTGCCTTTTGACCTCGCTTTTGTCGACATGCGTATGCCGCCAGGGTGGGATGGTCTACAGACGATCAAGGAACTGTGGAGCGTAGATGCTGAGCTCGAGATTGTGATTTGTACTGCCTATTCAGATCACACTTGGAGCGAGATTGTCAGTCAGATTGGGCAGAACCATCATCTATTGATCCTCAAGAAACCCTTCGACGTGGTTGAAATCCAGCAAATGGCCTTAGGGCTGACTGAGAAGCGTCGTATGGCGAGGATGGCATCACTGAAAATGCATCAATTGACTTCGCTCGTTGTTGAAGAGACTCGAGACTTGCGAGAGGAGAAGTCCAACATCGAAGAACTCTTGAAAGACATCATAGAATTGGTGTCACCTGAAGATACCGAGTCGCTTCAAAAGATGCTCGCCCAGTAGTTTGCCGAAGAAAATCCGAAGAGGCCACTTGGGCTTCTGAGCAGGATTTTTGTGACAGCCGGTCATTAACGTGCGTTTACGCGGTTAGGTCCAAGTGCCGCGATGATCCGTTAGTTGCGGAAGCCCGCGTGAGACTAGCAAGCTGAGGCAGTCCGATCCCATGAGGCAAACCAAGCGCGAATAAAATCCCACATTTGATAGGAGGCCCATTGGCTTAGACCCATGCGCGCTCCTGCTTCAGTGTTATTCAGACCGGTGAAGACCCTCAGTTTTCCAAAGTTCGCAGCAGCAGAGTCTTCGCATTCGAGTATGGTCAGGGCTTCGTAAAATTGCTGTAGCAGTTCAGGATCGGAGTCGATGCCTTCAAGCGAATCCAATTCTATATCTTGTCGAATCGCGCTTCGCTTAAAGCAATTCTAAGCTCGAGCTCTATCGATCAGCACACGCCGCATCGCCTCGGCGGCTGCCGCGAAAAAGTGCCCACGGCTGTCCCATGCCTGATTCTTCGTAGAAAAGAGACGCAGGTACGCCTCGTTGACTAATGCGGAAGCAGACAACGTATGATCAATACGCTCCCAATTCATGCGGGCAGAAGCAATGCTACGCAGCTCGTCGTATACCGAATTGAAGAATGCATTGGTCGAGTCGTTGCGTGGGGCGAGAAGCGAATCGGGCGGGTTCATATAAAGTGCACATCTGAGAGTCTCGGCCCCATAGTGGCGGGTCTTGTGGCCCCAATGATAGCGAACTTTTCTGTCGATTCAGGCTTTTGTTCTGACGCCAATGTCCACTTGAAGCTTGAGTTTGGGCGAGAGCAGCAGAAAAACAGCCCCCTTCTCTTCTGGGTTCAAACAGGAATTGTGGGAAGATCAGCGCCGTCGCGAAGCGGATGGGATTCACGCGGTTTGAAACTTGGATTGGCCCTGACTGAACTCCCCTGTTGTCAGGTTTGTTGGGAAGGGCCTGAGCGTCTCGTGAACTCCGTCAGAATCAATCATTCAAGTTCACCAAGAAGGTCTGGGTGTCGTAGCCATCGTCGCCACGGTACGACTTGTCCAAGCCACTTGTCCAAGCCCGAACGGCATTCAGTCTGGAAGAGAAAGCTGCTTTGATTGGCAACCGTGAGACGTAACGTGTCGTTGCGATAAGGCCCGCGAACCGAGAAGCGTTCCTCGCCAAACAGAATTCCGCTGAGTGATTGAGTCGGTATGTGCCAGATGCGTAGGCTCGCGTGTAGCGTATTGCTACCACTGGTTACAAGCTACCGATTGTCATCGGAAAAGAACCTTCGAAGGTTAGGAGATGATATACCGGTCTGGATTGTCGTCACTTTCGTCTTCAAGTTGTCAACCTGCAGGCATTCGTCCACCTAAACGCTCTTCACCGTGCGCTTACGAATCTCCAGCTTGCCCCGCGTCAAAGATGGTTGCGATATTGGGGTGTTGCATCAAAGCGATCGCCGGATGTTCAAGTTGAAACAGAGATAGAACTTCGCGCGATCCCATTCCGGGTTCAATCAACTTCACTGCGACTGCACGCCGAATTGGATTCGACAATACCGCTCGATACACCATTCCCATGCCACCTTCACCGATCCTCTCGATCAGTTGGTATGGTCCGCAGGTACGCGGGAGCTCATTTAGTGGTGTTGAGTCGGCGAGAGCGGCGAAACTAAAAGGCGTGTTGTTGGATTGAGTTGTCTCGCTCGCCTGCGTTTCGGTGATCCTCCTCGACAACTCTGAGCCAAGAGGTCCAATTTGCGAGAACGCGTCGTCCAGGATGTGTTCTGTATTCCCTAGGTCGCTTTAGTTGTCGCGGGCATGAGCGAACAGTTCGTTGACTCGCTGCCGAAGTTCCTGATTTCCCTCGCAAGCATGGTCGAGGAATTATTCACGTTCGGTGTGTTCGGAAAACTCCATTGCCCGCGTGAAGAGCTGTCGCAGACTACTCGCTTGCTCGGGTTGGTTGGCCATCGGAGTACGTCAAAAAGTCGGCTTAAAAGGTTGATTGTGAAGTTGAAAAGTTGATTTGTTGGGCAGTTGGTTTGTTCGTTTGATATTCCCATTCACCTTCGCTTTTAGAGCTCATGGCTCGGAATTCTGGGAAGGATGGACGCTCACGTCCGGGTAGAGTTTCATTGGTCCGAGTTAGCAGGTGTCCTATTTCTCGACGCTAGTTCGGACCAAGTGCGAATTCACCCATCTGCCCCACCGGCTGGTGCGCTCGCCACTTCTCTGGAGGAGAGGTAACTTGCTGGAGTTGCCCAAGTGCTTCCAAAGCACTGCTCATTGGAACATTGCTTATCTACACGCTGCTCATCTCGGCTTCAGCGAAAACCGGCGATTCGAGTTCAACGCGGTGCCCGAGCCATCTGCAGTTTTGGGCATGATTCTCTGTGGAGGAGTTGCCTCTTTGAGGCGACGTCGCGCGTTAATGCAGCTTTGGAAGTGTGGCGTTTGAATAGCACAACGGGAACTGTCTTGGCAGAGGCACGATGAAGTGCCGAGTTGAAACAGAACGAGATATTTCACTACTGCTGAACCGGAAAACGAAAAACGGGCAAATCGAATGGTTCGACTTGCCCGTTATCTTGATCTGCAGATCGCTTATCGAGCTTTCGCTCTAACGGATTACTCCGCTTCGTTCAGCCGAGCGATGCCCATACATCCCGTTCCGTATCCGGTGATGTCGAGGGTGAAGTTGTATTGCTCATCGATGGAAACGCTTGCCAAAAGATCGGCAGCCTTTTCACCTGTTGCCGATTCCTGGAGGGCGATGCGGCGCTCAACATGGTTTGGGAACAGGTTTGAAGCGATGTTCAGCGTTTCGTCGAAATTCTCCGCGATGTGCTCAGGGAAATCCCTGGTTTTGATGCAATCGTCGACTGCGCCGCGAGGGATACGGGTCAGAACGGCTCCGAGTCGGGCGGCACCGGGCAGATCGCATCGGATAAGTCCAACGGGGATACCGTTTTCGTCCGCGTAGATGGCGACGCCAAAAGTCTCAAAATCATCTTGGAGAACCGTAGTCGGCAAGTTCTGGCCGACCAGGTCGGAAAAGAACTGCTGGGTTTCGCTAGCGTCCGGCAAGCTGATGGTCGTGGTAGACATTGCAAATTCCTGAGAAGTAGAAAATCTTGATGTTTGATTCAACTAGGCAAGTACTGGCTTCAATTGAAGCTCCATTGTTTCTGCAGTGAAGGGCTTGGTCAGCAGGAATGCAGCGCCAGCGTCTTCAGCCTCGGCAATAACGTCGCCACTACTCTCTGAAGTGATGAAACCTAGTCGCGTTGTATTGCCTCTTTCTCGCAGTTCACGGAGTAGTTCAATGCCCTTCATTTCAGGCATGTTCCAATCGGAAAGTACTAGTCCGTATCGATCGTTCTCGATTTTCTCGAGGGCGTCACGGCCGTTCTCAGCTTGTTCGATTTCAAAATCGCCAAGATTGCATTGCTTCAGAGTACGGATCACGATCATTCGCATAGCTCGACTGTCGTCGACAACAAGAATCTTCATTTTTAGCTCACTTGGTAGTGGTTTCGGATAAGCGTTTTTGCAGACTGAATCGGTTGGTCGGGGATCTAGATAACGATGACTTTGAGGAAGCTATTATCGTTTTCTAAATCGCAGACGATTGAGTTTTCATTTACAACGGGTTCACCGTCATCGACAGTAGGTAATGATAGGTCACAACTTCTGTCGATGGCGCCTTTGATATTTCCTCCGATGACATTTACGACTTCGCAAAGAGCGTCGCCAACTTCGCTCGGGTCGATTTCGTCTTCGGGAGTTTCAAACATCGTGGAAGCAATTCGATACGCCATCTTAGGATCAGCGGATACTTGAACGAAGCAATGTTCTTCTCCAGTGATCTCAATCTTTGAACGAATCCAGGATTCTGTTGCAGGCGGTGCAGACTCGGTGTGCTTGAGCGCTTCACCCAGAAGCGATTCGAACAGCGTTTGCATCATGGAGACGACTTGGTCGCTGCTCACAAAGTGCTCTCGGATGTCAGATTCAATTTGGCCGGTAGCAGACTGAACCATTGATCTCTTGCCTTTCATAGGGTAAGTCCATTCCAAATAACATCTCCGATCCACCTAGAAACAAGTAGCCACCTTTGTTCATGTGGCGATGGATCTTCGTCATGATGTCGGCTTTGGTTGAACGTTCAAAATAGACTAGGACGTTTCGAATGAAGACGACATCAAATTGACCGAGGAAGGGCCAATAAGCGGCCAGATTCAGCTGAGTAGCGTGAATCAATTCACTTATTTCGTTTTTAACTTTCCATTTGTTATTCACGCGTTGAAAGTACTTGTTACGTAGGGCTTCAGGCAATCCTCTCGCTACTTCGATATCGGAGAATTCGCCCGCCTTGGTCTTTGCAACCATCTCTTTCGAGAGATCCGTAGTGTCAATATGCACGTCCCAAGAACCGAGTTCAGGAAAGTGCTCTCGCAACGTCATTGCGATCGAATAGGGTTCCTGTCCGCTGGAACTTGCAGCGGACCAGATGCGAATCTTCTTCGTGTCTGATTTTTCGCGAATCAGGTTCGGGATAATGGTACGCTGCAGAGCGTCGAACGGATGCCGGTCACGAAAGAACTGCGTCTCGTTGATCGTCAGGGCTTCGGCGACTTCATTTTGTAGAAGGATGTCCTTCGGGTTTCGAAGTTTGCCGATCAGCGTTTCCAAGTTGTCCATGCCTTTTTCGGCGGCCAGAACGCTAAGTTGTTTCTCCACCAGATGCGATTGGCGGGGAGTGATGATATTGCCTGAACGCTGAACAATGATCTTGCTCAGGAAATCCAGGTCTTGTTCTGTTATCGACATGGCTTAGTTTTTTCGGAGTGGATGGCTATAGAAATCAGCTGCAGGGATCTACATGGCGGCCGATGCCACACTTCGGTTCATCATGCACAGACGACCGATTTCGTTTCCGATCTCGTCGATTGGTAAAACTCGATTGGGTAAGCCAGCTTCGTCGCAGGAGCCTGGCATGCCCCATACCACGCTTGTAGCTTCATCCTGAACCAATAGGTAGCCGCCGTTCTCTTTAACGACTTTTGCACCTTCCAATCCATCTTTGCCCATGCCAGTAAGAACGATGGCTAGGAGGTTGGATCCGAAGCACTTTGCAGCCGTACGGAACATCGGATCCACTGCTGGTAGGCAGGAGTTCTCAGGAGTTGAGTTCTTGAGTGAGGCAAACGCAGTGCCAGCCTTCATGCTGACTTCTAAATTCGCGTTTCCAGCCGCGATGTAGACCGTTCCAGCCTCAAGAGCTTCTCCGTGTGAGACGCGTTTCACGTTCAACGGACTGTATTCGTCAAGTCTGCAAGCGAGCGCCTCGATAAAGGACTCTGGCATGTGCTGGGTGATGAGAACAGGCGCTTCCAAATTCGAGGGCAGTTCGCTGAGGATCCGCTGCAGTGCTTGCGGTCCACCGGTTGAAACACCGATCGCGACTGCATCGACGCGGCCGTTGAATCGATGGGCAGTCTCGTTCTCACCAATTGAACCTTCTTGTCTCGGAGCACTTGGAGTTGCCGTGGTCGTTTTCTTGCCGTTCTCCATGCCGTTCTCTGCCTTCTTCGTGTTGCTCTGGGCAAGCACTTGGGATTGAACGCGTTTGTGACGGCTAGCAAGTGCGATGAGCTTCGGAACGAAGTCCTTTTTAAGAGCTTCGAAAGCATCGTCGACGTGGCCCTTCGCTTGCGGTTTCATTGCATAGTCGCTTGCGCCGGCTGCTAGGGCGTCAAGCGTCGCTTCGCTGCCCGTGCCTGTTAGCGTGCTGAACATCAAAATTGGAACGCTGTGGTTCAGCTTCCTGATGTGTCTGACGGCGTCCACGCCATCCATGATTGGCATCTCAATGTCCATCACGATGCAATCAGGTGTATGATCGGCGAGTAACGCAATGGCTTCTTTACCGTTCGATGCTTCTGCCACGATCTCGAAGCGGCCTGCCTGTAGCAGCGAGTGCTTGATTAGTTTCCGGATCAAAGAAGAATCATCGCACAGCAATATCTTGAATTTCGGCTGCGCTGTTGTATTCGAATGAGTTGGAGTCATTATGGCTTCTCCCCAACGTTAGCGTTGATTTCCTTAAGGATCTCATTGAGTGAGCCCGTAAAGCGTTGGAAGACTCCACTGCCTTTTGAGTGTGCAAGTTCGCGTAATCCGTCATTGGACTCTGCGTCGTATTCAGAAGGATTCTCGCTAGTCTGAATGTGGTTTGCTAAATGATCACCAGCGCGAACCAATGCAACCAACTTTGCAAGCTGTGGGTCTTGGTCGAGAAGTGTAGTCGAGTCAGTGTGATGCAGTTCAATAACACGCACGATGTCTTCAGGGAGATGAGAATATCTGAAGAACCAAGCCGCAATCTCGCAGTGATCTATGGAGAGAGCTTTCCTCTCCCGCTGTAGCTGAAGTTCGTCGTTCAGCATGTCCAGTTTGTCAATTTCCCGAAACTCATCTGGTTGAGCGATCGCGAATAGGAGACGTCCAAAGTCATGGAGCAGACCCGTTGTGAACTCCTCTCCATTGAAACCCAGGTCGAACACGCGGTTCAAGATGGTGCAGGCTGTCGCTGTTGTGTGGCTGTGATGCCAAAGGATTTCTCGAATCCACTCTTCTTCAAGGTCGAGCTCCTTCATCAGACTCGACGCACAACTGGACATTATTAGGTTGCGGCATTGGCGAAAGCCTAAACGAACCACTGCGTGCTTTAGGCTCGTAGTGTTGTTTCTTCCACCGAGTAGCGGGCTGTTGGAGAATGCGAGTATTTCCGCGGCGAGCTTGATGTCCTTTTCGATCAGGAGAGCGAAAGCGGCGGTTGAACACTCTGGGTCGCGTGCCATCTGCAATGCTTCAGCAGCAACGCTTGGTAGGACCGAGATTTCTCCAACGGAGTCTAGGACTCTCTCTTTCACTTCGTTCGCAAGGACATCTGTGTCCGTCAATGGTGGGTGCACTGTACTACTCTCATTTCTTGTGGAGGTTGAAGCCAAAGAAGCAGGGTGAGTTCATTGGGAGCCACGGTGCTTGATTGGGATTGCGTTGCAAAGTGGGCAGACCTGCGATTTGGAGGGAGCCTGTCCGGAACGCGACATTCCGGACAGGCCTGTTGGGAAGGCTCCGTTTAAGCACTCGCCGAGTCAAGCTTGTACTTGTTTTCGTTCGTGTTCTTAGAGCTCTTTCGGGCAGCAGTGCCGACCAGTTCGAGTAGCTCTTCAGTGATTTTCTCAATGGCACCCGCGGTGGCTTGGGTTTCCAGCGAACCGCCAGTCGTGGTCTTCGCAGCGTCGGCGACGAATGAGATGTTCTTCGCGATCTCGCTGCTACCCATGGCAACCTCGGAGATGTTGCGAGAAATTTCACTTGTCATTGCCGTTTGCTCTTCAACAGCACCAGCGATTGCGTTTTGCGATTCGTTGATGTTGCTGATGATGTGACTGACTTGCCCAATCGCATCGACAGCGTCGACGGTATCCGACTGGATTGCATTGATTCGTCCAATGATGTCCTCAGTTGCTTTGCTGGTTTCTTTGGCCAGTTCCTTGACTTCGTTTGCCACAACAGCAAAACCCTTGCCGGCTTCGCCCGCCCGGGCGGCTTCGAT
Source organism: Pirellulaceae bacterium (assembly GCA_045105035.1). Lineage (GTDB taxonomy): Bacteria > Planctomycetota > Planctomycetia > Pirellulales > Pirellulaceae > Aureliella. The sequence goes on from JBGCCZ010000096.1 coordinate 50,261, forward strand.
GGTGGCATTTAAGGCGAGCAGATTGGTTTGCTCAGCGATCGAGTTGATGACTTTGATTACGTTACCAATCTCTTTACTGCTTTCTCCAAGACTCGTGATCGTCTTGTTGGTGCGTTCGGCTGCTCCAACTGCATCGCGGGCGACACTGGCGGCGCTAGAGGCGTTGTTAGCAATCTCACGAATGCTCTCTTCGAACTGGGCTACTGCACTGGACAGCGATTGAGCATTGGCACTGACTTGCTCGGCAGCACCACTGGCCATCTGGGCTTGGTCAACCGTGCTCTCAGCGTTTTCACCCAACGTGCTGGAGACGCGAAGCAACTCTTGAGTTGACAATCGTCTCAGTTCTCGTGTGGAAGTGAGGAGTGGCGTGATCGTTTGTCGAACCGCAAACCAGCCAAATACCGCCAAACCGGCGATTAGTACCGCAGCTATGATCACTGAGCTTGCAGAACTGAATAGAACCATTGAAGCGGCTGCTGCTTCGACCTCGACACCGCTTTCGGTTGCCAATTTTACAGCCTCATCGACGGCGCTACGGTGAGTCTCGTACTGCTCCCGCATGATCCCACGCGCTAGTGTTTGTGCGCGGTCTGTTTCGCCTCGAATGCAAGCCGGTGCGAATTCTCGTCGAAACGTATCGTAAAAAGCAGCGGCGGGTGTGTAGCAGTTGACTGTCTTGATCTGCTTCAGCTGTCCTTCAGGCAGATTGTCGATCCAGTGTTGGTGACGATCATTGAATTCGTTCTGAAGCTCAACAACTCGTTTAATGTGTGATTTGGTGGTCTCAGTGGCAACGCCAGCTTCCACTTCATCGGTCATGTGGAGAACCATCAGATACGATTCGATGATGTAATTTGGTGGCGGAAGTATGTCCGCGATCAAATCCTTGCAGTCCGCAATCTTTTGGAAGTAAGGTCCTTGGACCGAAGCGACTCTCAGCGTGTTGTACGACCACGCAGAGTAGGCGATAAAGGCGACGGAGAAGATTCCGATCAACGAAAAGATCTTCGTTTTGACACTGAGTTTTTTAGTTTGCATTGGATTGGGCCTTTGGTTCAGGGGATGGCGGTGATTGTCCGGTTGAGGGCAGTGGATCAGACAGTAACCACAGCGACACGTTCGGTATCCAGGACTAGTAAGAGTCGATCGTGGAGTTTGTAGGTTCCTTCAATCAGCTCTCGTTGCTCTAGAGTTAGGGTTTGAGGAGGAGGCTCAAAATCGAAGTTGTCGACTTCGATTACGTCGCCAATTTCATCGACCAGCAAGCTGATCGGTTCATCAGAGGTTCGAATAACTACATTCAGTAGGCTGGATGTTTCTTCTCGACTTTCAATGCCGAGTCGCATTGCAAGATCGATGGCTGGTACGATTTGGCCTCTCAAGTTCATCAAGCCGTTAATGACCCTCGGAGCCAAAGGGACATGGGTCGTCGCTTGCTGTCGAATCACTTCCTGAACTGTTGTTACAGGAACGCCGAAGAGCAGTTCGCCGACTGAGAATGTGCAAAAAGATCTTTGATCTGTCATGAAGCCGAGCCGATTGTTGTGTGTAGTGTTCTGTTTGACGATTAGGTTCAACCGAGGAGGATGTGAGCGTGGTTTGCAGCAACCCACTCAGGTAAATCGACCAAGGTGGTCACCTTGCCGTTAACGACTGCAGTGCTCGAACCTTCGGCGGCGGCTGTAATGGAGTTGCGATCGACGATATCCAGGATCTTTCCAACCAGGACGCCGATGCTCCGGTCGTCCTGACTAAAGACAACCGTTTGCAGTCTGCCACCCTGTGACATTCCGGCCAATTGATCTGGCGACTGCATTGGGGAGAAGCAGACAAGTGGCAGAATTGAGTTGCGATATTGAACGACCGGACCTCGGGAGGTTTGCTCGATAGATGTGGATTCGAAATCCTCTAAGCGTGCCACAGTGGATAGTGGTATGGCGGCTTGTGTATCATCGCCTGGATCAACGAGCAGCATGGAAACGCACTCGCGTTGCTCATTCGAACTTTCCACTCGAAGACTATTCAGCGACCGTTCTCTGGCTTCGCCGAGGACGCTTGCTCGGCGTGCAATTCCAGTGGTATCCAAGATGAGTGCCACAGTTCCATCGCCCATGATGGTGGAGCCAGCGTAAGCGGGAATGTCTTTTAAGTGAGGGCCAAGTGGTTTGACGACGATTTCCTGCGTGTCGTGAATTGCATCGACAACGAGTCCAAATTGCCGATCTTCCGCCTGGAGGACGACAATGTTGATCGACTCTTTCTTGTCTTTACGACTTCGAGTCGATCTGATGCCCAGTTGTTCATCCAGGTAAACGATGGGAAGCAAATTGCCACGTAATCGGTAGACGGGCGAATCGTGTACGTACTCGATGGCTTCCCGGGTACGATCGTCTTCCAAGCGGACGAGCTCGAGAAGGCTGACCTGCGGAATGGCATAGTTCTCGCCGCCGGTGTTCACGATCAGCGCTGGTACAATGGCCAGAGTAAGTGGGATCTTTATGCGTAGCGTGGTGCCTACGCCGGTTTCGCTTCGAATCTCGAGCGAACCGCCGATCTTTTCGATGTTCGTTTTGACGACATCCATTCCGACTCCGCGGCCGGAAACGTTCGTTACCTTCTCGGCGGTAGAGAAGCCTGGCAGGAGGATCAAATTCGTCAGTTCCCGCTCGGACATCTCTCGTACGGCATCTGGACCAACGATTCCCTTTTCAATTGCCTTTTCGCGAATCCGGTCGGTGTTGATTCCACCACCATCATCCACGATCTCGATATTGACTTGGCCACTCTCGTGGTAAGCCCGGAGCAGCAGAGTTCCAGTTTCAGGCTTTCCTGCAGCGACCCGCGCTTCTGCTGATTCAATGCCGTGATCCACAGAGTTGCGAACGATGTGAGTGAGCGGATCTTTGATGGCTTCTAAGATCGTTTTGTCCAGCTCGGTTTCTGCTCCCTCCATCTCAACTTCGACTTTCTTTTCACAAGCAGCCGAGAGGTCTCTGACAACGCGTGGGAGTTTATTCCAAGCGTTACGGATGGGCTGCATTCGTGTCTTCATGACACCTTCTTGCAGTTCCGTTGTGATGAGATTAAGTCGTTGCGAAGCTGCGATCATCGCAGCGTCGTTTGCTTCATTTGAGAATTGAAGGATTTGATTACGGGCGAGAACTAGCTCACCGACTTGATTCATGAGCTTGTCGAGCAGGCGAACGTTGATTCGCACTGTTGAGTCAGCCAGCGAACCGCCCTTCTCGCCGACTTCTGGCTCAACCTTCGGGCTAGCCGCAGGAGCATTCTCAACAGCTACAGGAGTGGGCTCTTGTTTCTCTGGTTCCGAGGCTACCGCTGTGTGCTCTACGGATTCTGCTGCGTTTTGAATAGTGGTTTCAGTGGACGCAGTTTCAGAACTGGCCGACTCATTTGCGGCAGCTAAATTCGATTCACTGTTCGTCGACTGCTGGTTTGTTTCTAAATCAGCACTATCGGCGTCGACTGACTCGGGTGCAGCGCTGGATTCTCCGCCACTCTCACGAAGCTCTTCAAGTTTAGCGATGAGACTTGTGTAGTCTCCGTCGCCTTCGGAGCCTCCGCTCTCGATATTACTAAGGATACTTCGTATCGCATCGACCATGCCGAGCAGGCCGTCGGCGATGTTCTGATTGAGACCTAGTTCTCCGTCACGCAAGGGGACGAGCAGGTTTTCCCCCACGTGCGCGACCTTTTCGAGCTTCGAAAAAGCAAGGAACCCCGAGGTGCCTTTGATGGTGTGCACTGTACGAAAGATGCTTGCAAGTCGCTCCCGATCATCAGGCGTTTCTTCCAACGCCACAAAGTCGCTATCGAGTTGGTCGAGGCTTTCATAGCTCTCAACCAAAAACTCCTGGGTAATTTCTTCCATCGATTAAGCTCCGGTGGGGAGATGGGTCTCGAAGGTACGTCGACAGGGCAGTTGAAGACGGCTGCGAGGCACTTTGTGTGGATTCTGTATGTCGAGCCCTAGTGGACTGCGTGCTCTGCGGCAGCAGACGAGTCCGCATGCCCTTGCTTATGGCAGTCACAGTCGCATGGTGGTTGTTCTAATGAAATGAAGTGTTCGTCGCTGTGCGTGGCACCATCGGGCGTGTCATGCGAGTCGGCGGTGGTGGCCGCGATTCGAGCAGCATCTGCGTGCGATGCGTGCGGGAATACCATTTCTTGTAGGTAGAAGACGCCAGCTCCGCCCAGGTAACCAATCAATGCCCAGAGTGAAACTCGTTTCGCGTACCAAACAAAGTCGATCTTCTCGATGCCCATGGCCGCAACTCCAGCAGCCGAGCCGATGATGAGGCAGCTACCGCCTGTTCCAGCACAGTAGGCCAAGAACAGCCAGAACTTATCGTCAGTAGGCAGTTCGTACATTTTGATGCCAGCTGCAACAAGCGGCACGTTGTCGACAACCCCAGAGAGGAGGCCAATGACGAGTGCGACAATTTGCATGTCGGGAACCGTGTCACTGAGCCATCCCGCAAGTGCGGAGAGTGTGCCAGTAGCATCTAAGGAGCCGACAGCGAGGAGGATTCCCATGAAGAACAACATACTGGCGGTGTCGATCTTCTTCAGGACTGTGACCACATTGGTGCTCGAACGTGTTGTTTCATCGAGGTCATGCTTCACAAACTCGGAAACCACCCAGATGATGCTCAGGCTGAACATCATGCCCATGAACGGAGGCAAGTGAGTGACGGACTTGAAAATTGGGACAAAGATCAACCCGCAAAAGCCGAGTGCCAGAAACAGATTGGAGTGCCACGACTTAAGTGAGAGATCGCGATTCGAGTCATCCGCTTCGGGACGCTCAATTTCACCCTTCAACATAAAGGACGCAACACTCAGTGGGATGAGCATGCAGAAGATGCTAGGGATCAGCAGCGTCTTCATCACTTCGACGGTTGAGATCTTGTCGCCGATCCACAGCATGGTGGTGGTGACATCACCGATCACGGTCCACGCTCCACCAGCATTTGCTGATACGACAATCATGCCGCAGAAGAAGAGTCGCGTTTCCCTGTCCTTTATGAGCTTTTTCATTAACGAGACCATCACGATGGTGGTCGTCAGGTTATCAAGCACTGCAGATAGGAAGAATGTCAGTACGCAAACTGTCCAGAGCAGCTTGACTTTGTTCTTGGTCTTGATGCGGTTGGTGATGAACGAGAATCCCTCGTAAGCATCGACGAGTTCGACGATTGTCATCGCACCCATCAAGAAGAACAGGATGTATGCGATCTCAGCGATCAAGGGCAAGAACTTGCCTTCGAGCGCGTAATGCAGAGCAAGCTGTTCGGGATCGCCGTGTCCGTGGCCCATCATGCTTCGGAACCAGTTTGGAACTTGGTCCGCGGGCAGGAAAGTATCGAGCCCAAGAATGTAGATCGCCCAGCAGGCTGCTCCGATGAACAACGCCGTCGCGGCTTTGTCAATGTGAAGCGGATGCTCTAACGCTATAACGATATAGCCAACGACGAAGAGTATGATAATTGCAGCTAGGAGCATGTTACTGTTCCGATGGACGCTTAATGAAGTGTAACGATGAGTGTTCTGGCTCTTCGCCAGGTAGAGTTAGCAGTCGCAATGAACGGTAGCTCATGGACCGGACTGGGCTGAAACTTTTGGCTGAAAGGTGCAATTCACAACCGCTGGGGGTCCAGGACCCGCGATTGGCGGCTGCGTGGCTATCGGCGTTTACGCTTGAGCAGTCGCCGGCGATCCCGCCACTTCATCGGTGCCACCGAGTGCGGCCGTTGGGAGTGCGACATGAGCCCTCTTTTCACAGCCGAACAATCCACGACTCCGAATAACAGAGGCGACTTCCGCAGGTACGTGTTCTTCCCAGGATGGATCGCCCTCCGTAATCATTTTTCGGACTTGCCGAGAGAACGTTCTGAGGTGATCCGGGTTGTGGTTTTGGAGTTGTTCGATGTGCTCGCGTTCGACGAGATAAGAGAACAATGATCGGAGCTCTTCTTCAACAGACATGTTCTCGATCGTCTCTAGCTCGCCAGTAGCGGCTGAGAGCATGGGGTAGATGTACAGTTTCAAGTCGTTCTTGAAGAGTCTACCGAACGACTCGAGGATTCCCCCGTCCAGTGTGGTGTAATACTTTTCTTTGAAGATCTCTGCCAGGCAGGCAGTTCCCATAGCGAGGGCGATCTTCTTCTTGGTGTATCGAGCTAGGTATGCCGCAAGTCGGTAATATTCGAAGTAGTCAGAGATTAATACGGTCATCCCGCAGGCTGCCATGACGTCGACTCTGGCCAAGAAGTCGCGGAGATCCACCTCTCCGTTTTCCTTGAGGTTCTTCATGTTGATCTCGGCGAGCGTCAGAACCTCGTCGGGGTTCACGTCCTCTTCCGCCAAGAATCGGGTTTCGGCCGCGTGGAGGATGTCAACATTGGTGTTGGTCATAGGGCGGAAGCTTCCGCGTTCGACCAGAATGTTCTTCTTGCGGAGTACTTCGGAGGGTTGGAGCACCTCACCTGAAGCGGAGAAGATGGCTGCATTGGAGAGTCCGAGTTGAACTAGCCTTAGGCTCATCACTCGATTGTCAATGTTCCGGAACTCGATGCCTGAGAATTCGATCATGTCGATCTCAATACGTTTCGTACTGAGGTTATCAAGCAGCGACTCGACTAGTTTTTCAGGCTGGTGTCCGAAGTGGAAAGCGCCATAGATTAGGTTGACACCGACGATCCCTAAAGCCTCTTGTTGCAGAGCGTTCTCGGTGTCCAGCATTCGGACGTGAATGATGATCTGGCTCTCTTCGTCGTGTGGGCGAGCTTGAAATCGGATGCCCATCCAACCGTGGCATTCGTTGGTGCCGCGGAAGTTCCGCGCTGAGACCGTGTCTGCAAAGGTGAAGAAAGTGGAAGTGTCCCCGCGGCGATCTGAGAGTCGTTCAAGATTTAGGTCATGCTCATATTTCAGCATGTCCTCCAACCTTTGGCGGCAAACGTAGCGGTCGCACTTGCCGTAGATCGCGTCGCTCACTTCCATGTCATAAGCGGAAATGCTCTTAGCAATGGTGCCGGCAGCACCGCCCACTCGGAAGAACCAACGAACGACCTCTTGTCCCGCACCGATCTCCGCGAAGGTGCCGTAACGTCCTTGATCGAGGTTGATTTCGAGGGCTTTGCGGGCGGTACTTGGACGTTCGGTTTGCATGAAGGGCTCCTGCGCGAACAGCCTTCTTGGCCTTGCGAACGAATGTTTTCGTCGGTGGGCATTTCAAGAAAGCCGATTTGTCGGCGCAATATGGTTCTGTTGCCTAAACGGGATCACTATTAATCAAGTGTGCCCTCTCCTAACCGGCAAGCTTTGCCTATGGTTGAAGATGAGGGAAAACGCTTAAAGATGTGCCGTCAGAATTTCGGCGGTAACAGATGCAGCGGTAGTAATGTCTGTTAGGGATTACCTACCAACCTTGCGTGACGCCTATCGTTTTTTGGCTGGTAAACGAACTGGAGGAGACCTGCACCGTGCAGAAAGGCAGAGCCACCAGTTAGCTAGAAAAACGCCGCCTGAGCTAGGGAGTTCGGCGGGCTGATTCTTCTGAATGGCAGGGCTGGAGCAGTCGCGATGGCTGTATTCAGCCTGGAGAGAGAGCCCGGACCTCGCACATGGGTGCGAGTTTCCCGCACATGCATGCGAGTTTCCCCCAAAGACTAGGAAGCTGCCATGGCGACTTCATCCGCATGACGCATCACAAGACGATTGCGCCCTGAACGTTTGGCTTCGTAAAGGCAACCGTCGGCTATCTTGAATAGCTCTTCGGCAGAGCCTGGGCGTGGATAGGGAGTCCAGCAGATACCGAGGCTTGCCGTTACTGAGATGGTCTTGTCTTCAATGTCGATCTGCAATTTTTCTATGGAGTCGAGAAAACGCTGCGCGACGGAACTAATCCCTTCGAGGGCACAATCGGTGATTACAGCGACGAACTCTTCACCGCCAAAGCGGTAAACGTCGTCATACTTTCGCGTGCGACTACGCAAGCAAGCTGCAATCGCGCGGAGCACTTCGTCGCCATTGGCGTGTCCATGCGTGTCGTTGACTTGCTTGAAGTGATCGATGTCAATCACGAGAATCCCGAAGGGACGACGGTTACGGTAGTGGTACTCGATGGTTCCAAGAATCTCGTCGTCGTAGGCGGCTCGATTCTTTAAGCCGGTTAGGGAGTCGATTATCGCAGAGGCAGCGATGATATCCTTTTCTTCCTTCAGTCGTTCGACCTCGCTCGCTAGATCGAGTGAGATTTGGACCATACAATTCTTAGTCCGATCCTGAAGTTCTTCGATAGACTCGAAATCTAGAGCAGGCTTCTCGAAGAGCTCTTCATACGTAGCCCAGCCTTCCAAGACTTCGTTAAAGAGTTTGTCAAAATCGGCTTCGCGCAGTTTGGCTGCCCGATAGCAAGTTTTCTTGACCCTTCCGATTCGTTTGTCAGAGTGTGCACCGCCCAATAGTAGGGATGCAATTTGTTGTGCGATGAAGAGATCTATGGACTCTTTGCCGAGATGTTCGGGATCGTAGTTTTCGATTTGCTCTACGGTGGATTCTGGGAAATTCCACCTTCGAGTGAGTGCGGCGCCGATCTCAAAGCGGTGGACTCCGAGGATCTCCTTCTCTTTCTTCGTTGAGATGTCGAGGAGCGATCCGTCTCTCGGGAGCATGGAAACGAGTTCGTCTGGAAACGTATTCCCAATTCCAATTTGCCCGACATTCAGAAGCAGGCCTACCAGAAACTCGCGATCGCCTTCGCCACCACGCTTGATCGCAAGAATCTTGCTTGCGAGTGCTGTGCCGAGGGAAAGTCGCCAGAAAGCCTCGTAGTCGAACTTTCCGCCGTTCTTGGTTTCCATTAGCGAGAATGAGAGCGACAGCAGGCGTAGCATACGCGTGCCCATGACCAAGACCGCCTGCCGCAGATCAGTGATTTCGCGTTTGGCTCCAACAATTGGAGTATTGGCATAGTCAACTACTCGTGCCGAGAGGATTGGGTCGGCGCTTAGTACATCCGTTAGCTCCTGAACATCGACTTCTGGCTGCGATACCAGCTCGATGAGTCGAACCGCTACACTCGATGGAGACGGAATTTTATCATTGTTCAGGATCTTCTCGAGAAAATCGCTCATAGCAGTGACGCCGAAGGATGTTTGGATTCAAGCAGAATGCCCCCAAAGGTAGATCCCGATTAAGACGCTGATCCGGCTCTGGCCAAAGTCAGGCCAAATACAACCCTTTTGCGGTGTATTCATGCCCAGTTAGGAACAACTACAACAGTTGTAAGGCTTGAGAAGGCAGTGTTTTCCACAATTGGAAACACTAAGCCCAAAGTTCGAGACTTACGTTTTAGGACGGTGGAGAGAACGTGAAGGGCAAATCAGGTTTTGAAGTTGCGGCGTCCTAGCCCTGCCAATTGTCATCACGGATGAATCCCCTAACGGCTGAAGGATCTGTCCGCTTACCCTAGGAAAAAACAGATTGTTCGATCGCGAGGGCGCCGCCGGGATAACGCTCTGCTCCAGCGTCGTTTGGAACTTTGATTGGCCAGGGGAGACGCAGCAGGTCATTTGACCGCGTGCTCTTGCAGTGTCTCGAGATCAACGAACTCTAATGCAGAGATATGCGTGGCTTCCAAGTCTACAAGCGGAGCCATCCCAGCTTCGAAAGCCTCCTTCCATCTCAGCATGCAAAGGCACCAGTGGTCGCCCTCCTTCAGTCCCGGGAATCCGTAGAGTTGGTTTGGAGTCGAGAGATCATTGCCCTTCAACTTTGAAAATCGCAGAAAGTCGTCAGTGACTTCGGCGCAAACGGTGTGAAGGCCATGATCATCCGCACCTGTGTTGCAGCAGCCGTCTCGGAAAAACCCCGTCATCGGATCTGTGCTGCAGGTTTTCAACTCTGTGCCGAGAACGTTTTTTGCCATCGCGGTGTACTCCAACGTAATAGTGCTGTCACGCTGGTCGAGCGCACGTTTGATTCAAATTTTGGTATTTGAGGCTAGCAATCTTCAATCTACGGGTGTCAAGCTTTGGGCTTGGGGTAGCCGCCTTCCAATGCTTTTTGCTCGATTGCTAGTATTTTGTCGACGCGTTGTTGGTGTCGAGGCTGTGGAGCGTATGTCGCGGATAAAAAAGAACGCACGATGTCTCGGGCCAGTTCTTGGCCAATCACGCGGGCCCCGATACAGAGGACGTTCATGTCATCGTGCTCGACTCCTTGCCTCGAGGAATAAGAATCGTGGCAAAGACTCGCGCGGATGCCGGGAATTTTGTTTGCCGCCACACTGACGCCAACTCCGCTGCCGCAGACGAGGATTCCCCTCTGGGATCGGCCACTGAGTATTTCCAAAGCGACCGCTTCGGCAAAATCGGGGAAATCGCAGGGTGTTTCGTCATGCGTACCGCAGTTGGTAACGCTCAGGCCGGAAGTCTTTAAAAAGTCCTCCACGAGTCCTTTCATGTCAAAACCTGCGTGGTCTCCGCCAATCGCTAGGCTCTCGACAGCAAAACTGGTCATCAGTCTCAGATCTTTTCGACAGGGGGTAGGGACGCGAAGCCGAAGAGTTTAATCAACCGAGGGTATTGCGAGTAGGCTGTTCAATCCAAGTCGTCCCCACGTAGGGGGGAGGGTTGATATTGCCCAGATCCCTTGGCAGTGATAAATTTTCGGGATTAAACGTAGTTTCCGCGGCTTCGAAGCCACCTGCCAGGTCCTCCCAAATGAACTAATTGGGTGGAGCTGAGATGATGCGGGTTTGGTTTTCTGCCAACGACGGAGAGTTTTGCTCGGGCGTGCGCTCGAGGCTGACTACGCACACATCACTCTTTTTTCAGGTTCCTGCCAGCGTCGGCTTAAAGCGTCAACGAATTTTCATCATTGCGAGTGCAGTGAGCGTTTCACGTTTTTCGAATCCTACCGATGCTCAGGGTTTTAGGTCAAACATGGTCAATCGTAACCTTATTCGCTCCCTTGAAGATGATTCTATTGCTACCGATCTGGACACCTTGCTGCCAGAGGATGAGATGGATCAGTACATCTTGGACGCAGTTCAAGATCTAAATCAGCAATTCGATGTCAATCAAATCGTCGACGGAAAAATTGTCGAAGTTAGCGGTGAATTTGTTGTCATCGACGTCGGCTTCAAGAGCGAAGGTGCAATTAACGTAAACGAGTGGGAGGAAGATGAAGAGCCTCCCGCGATCGGTCAAACCGTGAAGGTATTGATCGAAGAGATGGAAGACGCCTTAGGGCCCGCCAATGATATCCACGGAATGATCGCACTCAGCAAGAAGAAGGCTGAGAAGATCATCGAGTGGGAGAAGATGATGGCCGAGGTCAGCGAAGGCCAGGTCGTTACCGGTACAGTCGAAAGAAAGATCAAGGGTGGGCTCTTGGTCAACATTGGTGTCAACGTGTTCTTGCCTGCAAGTCAGGTAGATATCCGGCGTCCGAACGACATCGCAGATTACATCGGTCGCGTTGTTCAGTGCGAAGTCTTGAAGATCGACGAGACGCGGCGCAACATCGTCGTGAGTCGACGGTCTCTCATTGAGAAACAGCGTGAAGAAGATCGCGAGCACTTGCTGGGTGAATTGGAAGTCGGTCAGCTCCGTAAGGGTGTTGTCAAGAACATCGCCGATTTCGGTGCATTCGTCGACCTTGGCGGTATCGACGGACTGTTGCACATCACCGACATGAGTTGGGAGCGTATCGGGCATCCATCTGAAATGGTTTCGATTGACCAAGAAATCGAGGTGAAAGTACTTCAAATTGATCGCGAGAAGCAAAAAATTGCTCTCGGGTTGAAGCAGAAGGAAAAGAATCCTTGGGAGAATATCGAAGAGAAGTACCCAGTGGGTACGACGGTGAAGGGCGAAGTCGTCAATGTGATGAGCTACGGGGCTTTTGTGAAGCTTGAGCCAGGTATCGAAGGTCTGGTACACATCAGCGAGATGTCCTGGACCCGACGTATCAATCATCCAAACGAGTTGGTTCAAACCGGTGACGAGATTGACGTCAAAATTCTGGGCGTCGACCCAGCTGGCCAGCAATTGTCACTTGGTATGAAGCAGACTGTTGCCAACCCTTGGGACGAAGTGCTGAACAAGTACCCAGAGGACAGCGAAGTGGTCGGAAAGGTGCGAAACCTGACGAACTACGGAGCGTTTATCGAGCTGGAGCAAGGCATTGATGGCCTCTTGCACGTCTCTGACATGAGTTGGACTAGGAAGGTCAGTCATCCAAGTGAGGTTGTTGAAAAGGGGCAAGAAATTAAGTGCCGTGTACTTTCGGTGGATCAAGACCGCCGTCGTATCGCACTTGGTCTCAAGCAGCTTGACTCGGATCCTTGGGCGACAACGATCCCTGAGAAGTATCAGCCTGGACAACTTGTTAAGGGTGCAGTCACCAAGATCACAAACTTCGGAGTCTTCATCGGCTTAGAAGATGGTCTCGAAGGCCTGCTTCACATCTCGGAACTCTCCGAAGACAAAGTCGAGAACCCTGAAGAGCTCGTGAAGGTAGGTGACGAACTGGAAGTGAAAGTGCTTCGTGTAGACAGCGAAGAGCGCAAGATCGGCCTGTCCAAGAAGCGTGTCGATTGGGCCGAAGAGCAAGAAGAGGCGGCTGCTAAGGAAGAAGCTCGGATCGCTCAACAAGAAGCTGCTGGCAAGGCGAGCCAAGGCGACTTGAAGGGTGGTCTAGGCGGAAGTGGTCCTTTGATCGCTACGCCCGGTTCCGAGCCGGAACCAGCTCCTGAAGCTGAAGCTGAAGCTGACGAGCCGAGCGGCGAAGCAGAAGCAGAAGCGGTTAGCAGCGAAGAGGCCAGCAGCGAAGAGGCCAGCGGCGAAGCTGAAGAGTCTGGCAGCGAAGATACGGACAGCAAAGACAGCTAATCTTCTGCTTCTTTACTGAATCGCTTACGCGTCTCTAGCTACGCAACATGAATCAAGGCACCGGGTTTCGCTCGGTGCCTTCTTTCGTACATGGCTTTCTGTACCTAACCCTTGGGCCAATACCTTTTTCAGTTTGGGTAGGATCGTAGCGCGGCTGCCCCAGCCGGAACGCAGCATATTCACGGCTCGGAGATCCGAGCTACTTTGTGTAGCTTGAAAAACTGCTTAGCCCTGCACGCAACCCTCTGTTACGGCTTCCTTGTATTGGTATCGGCTGACAATGATGCCTACCATTGCTCTTGATTTGGCGCCAGGAATATCGTAGCTAGCAAGGAGTATTTCCCTTTGCAGAAGCTCGAATAGCTTTGGGCGAGGCTTCCCACTCCAAATCACCGAATCGGAACCTGAGCATGGATGCGACAGACCTGTTTCGAAGTCTGCTGGCAGCGTCTTTGTTGTCTCTCTGTCTTGGATCGTCGTCTCAAGCAGCAGAGCCAGACGACTCCGCTGCGACAAGTTCGTCCGGAGAACCGGTCACTGTATTCGTAGCGAGTGAGAATACGAGTCTCCGTAGCGGTCCATCGCTCGAGCGCTATGCGACACGGATCTTAGCCAAAGGAACGCAACTTGAGGTCTATTTGCGTACCGCGGATGGCTGGTTGGGTGTTCGGCCTCCAAGTGGGAGTTTTAGTTGGATCCAGGCCAAAAACGCGTATCTGTTACCTGGTGGCAAAGTGATCGAAATCACCGAGCCCGATACGGTGAGCTGGATTGGGACACGCTCGAAAGACGTGTCAAACTACGGTTGGCAAGTTCGCTTGGAACGCGGCGAGCAGCTCGCAGTCCTCGGCGAGGCCACCCGGAAGGCAACGGCTGATACAAAGACGTTGTGGTATCGCATTCGGCCGCCCAGTGGCGAATTTCGCTGGATCCATGAAGACCAAGTTGCGACAGAGTTGACTCAAGAACTGCTGGCAAGCTCACAAGAGTCCGAGGAAGTTTCAGGCTCTTCGGCTGGCACGCCTGTAGATGAGGTGGTCGCGATTCCAGCTACCGGAAGCAAGCCGGTCAAAGTCGCGTCTGCGCAGGCAACTCAAGTTGCGAACGGTTCACCAATGGGTGCTGTTGCGAACGGTGGCTCAGCTGATGAGAGGGCCGTTCAGACGGCACAGTATCAAGAAGCGGTGGCTGATGATGTTTTCGGTAGTGCTCCGCCGCAGTCCATCCTTTTATCTGACCAACCAATTGCCGGTGGCGAGATTGTCTACGAGTCTCCGGTCTCTGCGCCTGCTTCGAAGGGTGGCAGTGGATTTGGAGGCTGGCATGCACTCGAGTTTGCCGATGATGGGTTGCACTTCAAGATCTTTGAAAATGCACTCGGTAAGAGAGGGCCAGTAACGGATCCGATGGAATGGGATCCCTATAACCTGTCCATGCCGAAGCCTGTTGGTGGCCAGCGTTCGCGTGTGCCGGCTGGAGTCACTCCACGGCGCACGGGGCAGAGTAGCCTGCCAAGCTCGGGTTACCAATCACCCCAGCCGATGCGAGGAGGCTCGTCGATGACCAGTGAGCGACCGTGGCGAGATCCAAGCACGTTGCGAGCGAATCGGGAACAAGGTTATCTCGGGTCAGCGAGCCGTAGTGGGCAGTCCAATCGAAGTGGTGAGGTGAGGCAGCTGGTGGATGGAATTCGTTCGAACGTTGAAAGACTTCGAAATCCAGAGCCGGTAGGCAATCGACTCGGCGGATCTATAGGCGGTCTTGTCGATCAAGTTTCTGATCGCTTTCAAAGTCGTGATTCGATGCAGTTGGCGCGCGACGAAGTGAACGGGGCGGATGAAGCCGCTCGGTTGGGTTTTCGTTCCGGCGTCGGTTCGGAATATCCAGGTCAGGGATCGATATCTCCAAGTTCGTCAGCCGGCCGAGCCGCGGACAGTAGTTCTGCCGATCGAGCAGCGGAAGTGGACTGGTATGGGGTTAAGCCTGGCAGCCAGTCTCCCGCCCAAGGAGACTCCGCAGCAACCAGCCGCGAACTCAATGGGCTTCGCGTCCGTCTGGCTTCCATGGTTTCGCAGCCCCCCAACACTTGGCAGCTAGATCAAATTGTCCAGCAAGCCCAGTACATCGTTGAAAACGGTAGGACGCCACTTGAGCGTGGGCAGGCCCGCCTATTGCTGGAACGCATTGCGGAATTCCAAGGCCATGCTCAACGGACTGCGTTCGTTCCTGGCATGAACCTCAGCGGAAATGATTCGAATCAGGTAACGCCCTTCAAGTACTCGTCCAGGGCTGGTGCTCCAGTAACCACAGCCAGCTTCCAATCTCCGCCGCTGAGAACGTCGCAATTGCAAGTGCCTGGCTCCGGCAATTCGGCAAGTTTGGGAACGAACCCTGTCCAGCGAGCTTCCTACGCTGAAGCGTCTCCAGCAACCTCGAGCGTGTTCGATGCAACCGGGATTCTCGTTCCGGTCTATGCTGCACAGCGAGGTCAGCCATCGCATGCTTTAGCAGACGACTCGGGTGCAATCGTGGCCTACGTCACCGGACTTCCTGGGATGAACCTCGACATCTATCGTAATCAAGCGGTTGGTATTCTGGGTTTGAAGGGCTACTTGCCCAGTTTTCAGGCTGGACACATTCAAGCCGAAAGTATTTCGCGGCTGCGTTAGTATGCGTCGCGGCTGCGTTAATCTGCGATGGTGTATACAGATGGGCTGCGCTAGACCGCGTGGGGCGAAGTTCACTCCATGCAATAGGATGAGCGACGATGTTCTGGGATGAGCGACGATGTTCTGGGATGAGCGAGAGGGTCTGGGATGAGCGAGAGGGTCGAAGCCGCTAGCTGCCTCGAATGGCAAGGCGGTGGATGGTTCGGATTGCACCCCACGCGTCTTTGAGACTCAACTTGCTTTCTCCGGCATAGCGGCAGTCGAACGCAATGGGTATTTCTCCGAAGCTCGCGTTGTTGCGTTTCAGTGCAACTAAGATCTCTTCCAGAAAGCCGTAGCCGGGGCAGGTAAGTAGATCCAAGTCCAGTTCGCGGAGCTTCGCGACTCGATAGCAGCGGTACGAGCCGCTGCAGTCGCTTATCGGCAATCCCAGAATTCGCAATGCATACGAGTTTAAGCAGCGGCTGATGATCTTCCGGTGGAAGGGCAACCCTGGCGAAGACCCTCCTGGTGCGTATCGCGTTCCGACCACCACGTCATGCTGTTTTTCTTCGGCCAGGTCAAGCATCAAAGGAGCCGCGAGCGGCTGATGGCTAATGTCGGCATCCAGATTGATGAGGAAATCAAAGTCCTGTTCTAGGCACCAGCGAATTCCATCGCGAAGTGCAGTTCCGAGGCCAAGTTTCCCCGAACGCTTAAAGAGATTCGTCTGTGCAGTGCCACTCGAGGCGATCTCTTGCTGTTGTCTTGCAAGCACCCACTCAGAAGTTCCATCGGGTGAATTGTCATCGACGACTAAACGAAGAGCGTTTGGAAGATGATCATCAAGTTGCTCAAAGAGCTTGGGTAAGTTCTCGACTTCGTTGTACGTACAGAGAACGGCCAACACGCGTGGCGAAGCGCAAGTTGCGGCGGGGGTGCCCTGCCCTGCTCCACGTTTGTTTTCGGACGCCGCGTTCATGCTTTACTGCTGGACCTGTGAATCAGCACGCGAAGTTGAGATTGTTATTTGACCACTACGTTAAACAAGCGACCTGGGACAACAATAGTTTTCACGATGTTCTTGCCGCTAGTCAGTTCTTGAATTCGTTCATCCTGCATGGCCAAAGTCTCAAGCTCATCCTTAGATATTTCGGCCGGCACGGTAAGTTTTGCACGAAGTTTCCCGTTCACTTGTAACGGGATCTCAATCTGTTTGCTTTTCGTAAGAGCTTCGTCAAACGTAGGCCACGATTCGTAGGCGAGGGAGTCTTTGTTGCCCAATAAATGCCAAAGCTCCTCCGCCAAATGCGGTGCCATGGGGGACAGGAGTAGTACGAAATTGCTGAGGGCAGATCGGGGTCTAGTCTCCTGTTTTGTGAAGAAATTGACGAACTCCATAAGCCTAGCGATGGCCGTGTTGAAGCTCATTGTCTCCATGTCTCGAGTTACGGCCGCGATTGTCTTATGCAGGATTTGATTCTGTTCCTCAGTTGGCTCGGTGTCTTTGATCGAATCGAGCAGCGAAATATCTTCGGCCTGGTAGTCGACGAACATTCTCCAGACTCGGTCCAAGAAGTTACGAACTCCGCTGACGCCCGACATGCTCCAAGGCTTGGTCGCTTCGAGTGGACCCATGAACATCTCATAGAGCCTGAGTGCATCGGCTCCATATTCTCGCACGACTTCGTCAGGGTTGACCACATTTCCCCGACTCTTCGACATCTTGTGCGCGCGGCTATCGATACTGATTGCGTCGTCTGCCTTGAGCACAAAACCGTTGCCCTTTTTGACCACGTCTTCTTCGCTCACAACCTGCTGCATCACAATCGAATTTGAGGGTTTTTCGACGTAGTCACCTTCAGCGTTTCTCTTGACTTGAGAACTGCTTACCCAGCGTTCGCCCTCCTTGTACCCAGTGAATTCGACTTCGCCGAGGATCATTCCTTGGTTGACGAGTTTTTGGAACGGTTCTTTGGTGCTCAAGTATCCTCGGTCGAAGAGCACCTTGTGCCAGAACCTCGAGTAGAGCAAATGTAAAACAGCGTGTTCAGCGCCCCCCACATACAGATCGACTGGCATCCATGCTTTCTCTTTCTCTGCATCGATGAACGATTCGGAATTCGTAGGGTCGATGAAACGAAGGAAATACCAACAAGACCCAGCCCATTGAGGCATCGTGTTCGTTTCGCGACGGTAACGCTTGCCGTCGATTTCGACGTACAGCCATTCGTCAGGCGCTTTGCCCAACGGTGGTTCTGGCTTACCGTGCGGTTTGTAGTCTTCGAGTTCAGGCAGGTTGACGGGCAGGTCTTCTGTTGGGACCGCACGCATGAGGCCCGTCGGTCGGTTTTGCTCGTCGACTTCGTGCAGAATTGGAAACGGTTCGCCCCAAAAACGCTGCCTTGAAAACAGCCAATCCCGAAGCTTGTAGTTGACGGCCTGTTGACCGGTGCCTGAGATGTCAAGGTTCTCGCTAATTTTGGCCTTCAACGCTTCTGTCGAGAGTCCATCGTAGGGTCCCGAGTTGACCGCGATTCCTTTTCCAGCAAAGCAAGCTTCTCCGGCCAAAACGGCTTCTCGATCGACGTCTTTGGCCTTACCCGGATCGACCACAGCGGTGATCGGCAGAGAAAACTGCTTTGCGAATTCGTAGTCTCGATCATCGTGGCACGGTACCGCCATGATCGCCCCTGTGCCGTAACTGGCAAGCACATAGTCGGCGATCCAGATGGGTACCGGTTTACCGGTTACTGGATTGATTGCCTTCGAGCCAGTGTAAACGCCCGTTTTCTTCTTTGCGTCTCCTTCAGTGCGTTCTCGATCGCTCTTAAATGATGCAGCCTCGCAGTATTTCGTCACCTCTTCCCGCTGCTCAGGAGTTGTGAGCTTCTCCACAAACTGATGCTCTGGTGCAATGACCATGTAGGTCGCGCCATAGAGTGTGTCAGGCCGAGTTGTGTAGACTCGCAAACAGTCCGCTGGTAGCTCCGTCGGAAAGTGCTCTGCGGCTCGTGTGCTTTCCCACGTCGCGAACTCGTCTTCGCTCCCCAAGAAGAAATCCACTTCAGCACCCTGGCTCTTCCCGATCCAATCGGCTTGCAGCTTCTTGATGCCCGGAGACCAATCTAGGTTTTCGAGATCATCCAGTAGCCGTTCGGAGTAGGCGGTGATGCGGAGCATCCACTGGCGAAGGGGTATCCGTTGCACTGGATGATCGCCGCGTTCGCTGCGGCCATCAATGACTTCTTCGTTGGCAAGAACGGTGCCAAGTGCGGGACACCAGTTGACCAACGCATCGTCTTGATATGCCAAACGGAACGAGTCTCGGTACTTCGAGACTGCATCTACACCCTGGGCTTCGATCTCAGTGGGAATTGGCAACTCTGAGATCGGTCGTCCTTTGTTCTGTTCGAAGTCGAACCACGTGTCGAAAAGAACTAGAAAGATCCACTGGGTCCATTTGAAGTAGTCGACGTCGGTTGTTGCCAGAACACGATCCCAGTCGTAGCTGAAGCCGAGCATTTTGAGTTGTCGAGTGAACTCGGCAATGTTCTTTTCCGTTGAAACCCGAGGTGGCGTATTCGTGCGAATCGCGTGTTCTTCTGCTGGTAATCCGAACGCATCGAATCCCATTGGGTGGAGAACAGACTTTCCTTGCATTCTGGCAAAGCGGCAAACGATATCCGTCGCTGTGTACCCTTCTGGGTGGCCAACATGCAGCCCGGACCCACTGGGGTACGGGAACATATCCAATACGTAGAGCTTTTCGCCATTTGGTTGGTCTGGGCACCGGAATGTCTTCTGCTCATCCCAATAAGCCTGCCATTTGGGCTCAATTGCGGCTGGATTGTATCTTGGCATGGCTACTTCAATAGATTTCGTGGACGAACAGCTGGTAGGAAACTGGCCTCACGGCCGCCTGAGTCCATACCGTACTGAAAGTGATTGGTTCGACCAGAGGGAGACTAGCCGTTCAGGCCCACGCGGACTTATTTTTGTTCGAACTGTGAGAAACCATCGCGGTGAAATTTGCGAAGAGAATTGGCTTCAGCTTTCGCCCGGAGCCGTGCGTGAGCCGAACGGATGTCGTTCTAAACACGAGCACCCATGCTGGAGCGAGCTTTATGGACTAGAAGACAACCAGCAGGCTTGCGAAGTTCATCGTTTGAAGCGAATGGGCTTGCAAAACCGGCAAGTAAACAATCAATGGCCCTCGGGGCGCACCAAGGTGAAAGCAATTTGATGGCCCACTGAGTGGCGGTCAGGCCGTCAGCAGCAAACGGCTTGAGTTGACCAGCGGCTTTGTTTGCATGTCTGGGTGTTGCTGCTGCGAGCTAAAACTAGAAATTGTACTTGGGGTTGTTCTGATCGAAGTCGGAGTCTTTCAGTCCGACGTTCGTCTTTACTTTCACGTAGGTGTATTCCTCAAGCAGCTTTTTGTCCGAGCCAGGAACCATTGGCCACTCGTAAGCACAGTATCGAACTGGGATATTCAGCTCGTTATCAATGAAGATCTGAGCTTCACAGAAGTCGAAGCAGGCACGCTTTTCAGGATGGCGAACCGTGAGCACTGTACACTCGCGTTTATCGATCTTGGCACCCTTATGGAATTCGACATCGCATGGGCCTTGCTTACGATCGCGCTCGCCCTTCTCGATGAGCTTTGTCACCAAGTTCTCGATACCCATATCTGTGATCGGATAACGCTGACCACGCATGGCCATCATGCCGTTTGGATCTAGGTTTACCGTCGGAAGGAAACGTCCTCGCATCCCGCCTTCGTGGGCGATCACGTTGCCTGAATTCTTGTTCTCGACATAGATCGCTTCGCGACCCTTTACGGCACTTGGACCCAAGAAAGAAATATAAACGCTGAACGGAACCACGATCTTTCCGTCCTGTACTTTGCGATTACGAATCTTAACACCCATGTATTGGTGTTCGCCGATCTCTCCGTTGATCTGTTCCCGTTTGACTACGACCGCCGTGTAGTCCTCAATAGAAGTGCGAATGTTGTTTAGGCTGTTCTGAGCCATAATCAGAGCGGTATCGAGCGGATGACTACCCGTTGGAGCACTGCCCCGCGGCATGTCGTTCTTTGAGATCCGGTAGACAGGTTCAGTGGTGTCGCGTTCCTGCGGCTCTTGGCCCAGTAGGCTTGGT
Source organism: Pirellulaceae bacterium (assembly GCA_045105035.1). GTDB lineage: Bacteria > Planctomycetota > Planctomycetia > Pirellulales > Pirellulaceae > Aureliella. The sequence goes on from JBGCCZ010000096.1 coordinate 71,004, forward strand.
GCGTAGAGCAGCGAGCCTCCAAAAAGAGCTCCGGCAGACAAGAATCTTCGGCGGCTGTTGTTCGATTCTGAGAATGCCATATGCGTTCCCTCCTTGGGACGTCGTTTTGTTGGACCAACTCGAGCGGCCCAGCATGTTTGCATGAAATCTTGAGAGACTCAGGTAGTCGCACCGGTGCATGTACTGCAGACTGGCTACCTCTGAACAGCATTTCGGCCACCAAGGTCACTCTCGTATAGCGAACTCTCGGAAGCCCGTCTCTTGAGTAGAGACGGAACGAGTACCACTTCAGGTGAGCCTTGCGTAATCCCTACCAATTGAACTTTTAGCATTCGATTGCGTGCAATAGCCATCCCAATCTTGACGCGATACGGCTGTTGAAAGTTCCCGCGATGGCATGTTCCGCCGTCTTTCACGCTTAAAAAGGGAGTTGACCCTTTAGGTTTGTCACTCCAGTTTGCAGAACTAGCCATCACGCCCAATTAGGGGATGCAATCCAACTGAAGTCCCCGAATCGCCGTTCCACTCTCCGTGAATGAGTTGTTTGAGTTATCTAAATTAGCGTGACTGCGTATTTGCCAACGAGTGGATGCAGGCCAGAACCCTTCAAACAGGCGGTCCGTTCGGATGAAATGGGCTGGGGCAAGTCGAAAATCACTCGGTTTGAACCGAGAGTGACGTTGGGGCCGTTCCAATCGCTTTAATCGTTCATCTTTGGCAATCCTTCGAATTTTCACATGCTTGGGACGATAACTCATGTAGGCCAAATGCCAGCTAAAAGACTGACGCCGATGAGAGGCGAGTCGTTCCCTTAAGCGAAGAGATCTAATGTCAGAAGCGAACGAAAACTTCAACGAGAAGGAAGCGAATCAGGACGACATTCGCGCGGCACGACGCAAGCGAGCTCCTGAGGATGCGGCTCCCCAATCGCCGCTGGAGACTTACCTTCGCGAGATCAATGAAACTCCGCTGCTTTCTGCTCAGGAAGAGCAGGATCTAGCCCGCCGGATCGGTGCTGGAGACCCGATGGCACGCGATCACATGGTCCGAGCGAACTTGCGGCTCGTGGTGAATATTGCTCGCGGCTATGTCGGCAAGGGGCTAGGACTTCAGGACTTGATCGAAGAAGGGAACTTGGGACTGCTTCGCGCGGTTGAAGGTTTCGATCCGGACATGGGAACGAGATTCAGTACGTATGCCAGCTACTGGATTAAGCAGTCTATCAAGCGGGCTTTGATCAACTCAGCTAAGACCATCCGTATACCAGCGTACATGGTGGAATTGCTGAGCAAGTGGCGCAGAGCGTCCGCGCGGCTATCCGAAGAGCTCGGACGCTCACCAACTCAGGAAGAGGTGGGGCGCATCTTAGGATTGCCGCGAAAGAAATTGCCGATCATCAAGAAGGCAATTCAGATTTACAACAGCACGCCGCAAAGTGATCAGTCGGATGCTGGTTGGTCGCTTGGCGAAATGGTGATGGACGAGCGGCTGAAGGCTCCTGACGAAGAGCTGCTCGATCACGACGTGCTGAGCACTGTGCTGGAGTTGCTCGAAAACCTAGACACTCGAGAAGCGACCGTGCTACGCATGCGTTTCGGGCTTGGTGACTCCGAGTCGCACACGCTCAAAGAAATTGGATCTGAGCTTGGCCTCACACGAGAGCGCGTACGTCAAATTGAGACTGAGGCTCTGTCGAAGTTGGCGGATGGACTTCGTGATCCTAAAGAGCGGGCCGGTTTGGTTTAGTCGAGGGCTGTTGCTCGTCCCGACCACGAAAATGCAGTGGTTGGCTCCGTTGGCAAATACCGCTTGGTCAAACGCCTAAGTTGCCCAATCGCAGTCGAGAAAGTTAAACCGGGGGGTAGACTTTCTCGGCTGCGGGGCTGTTTATCTGCCGGCAAGTGTGCTTGGCGGTTCATCGCGTTACCAAAGATTGGCGGTAATGTACTTGGAGCTCTGTTGGATACTTTCAATAGGATCCGGCGATTGATCCTGTTCGACGTGAAACTGATCGACTCCGTTTTCAATGGCAACCTGCATGATCTTTTTCATGTCGAGAGTGCCATCACCGACTTCTTGAAACGCATCTTCGGGCACAGTCCCTTCGTCGTAGTTGGTGGGCGTGTTCGCCTTAAGGTCCTTCAAGTGAACCTGGCCAGTCCTCTTGCCGAGTTTTTCCAACGTATCAATGGGATCCCAACCGCCGATGGCTGCCCAGAACACGTCGAGTTCGAAATTGACTAGCTTAGAATCAAATCGCTCCATGAAGATCTCAAATGCTGTTGCGCCGCCATCGAGCTTCTCAAACTCGAACGAGTGGTTGTGGTAGCTCAACTTAAGTCCCGCCTCTTTTGCCGTTGAGGCGGCTTTGTTCGTTGCTTCTGCAATCTTCTTGATCTTGTCGGCGGTGTCCCGCGCGTTCTTGCCAATGTAGCCGAATACGATGTACTCCAGCCCGAAGTCCTTGGCTTTGGCGATGATTTCTTCGACTGATGGAGTATTCTTACTGGGGCTGGCGATCGATTCCCAATTGATGAAGGCACTGAGGACTTTCATCCCGTTGTCTTTCGCCATTGCGACCAGGTCACTGCTCTCCATGACGTTCATCAACTCAACTTGTTTGTAACCCGCTTCAGCGACACTCTTCAGTGTTTTGGCGGCGTCTTCTTGCAGTTGATTGCGCACGGTCCAGAGTTGGAGACCGAGTCCATTTTTCTCTGGAACTGACGGGGAGAACGCCTGTACAGGTCGGCTCAGGGCAGAAGCAAGTGGTAGGGCTGCAGCCAGGCGAGTGAATGTTCTGCGATGCATGAGTTTTGACTTTGAGTTGGAGAGTCTTGGAGGCGAATGCGCACTCGTATTGCAGCAGACTTCTGAAGGAGCAGTCCGATGCAACGGTCCTGGTAACCTAGGGGTAATGTCAGGGTTTCGAGCGTCTCAATTGTAATAAATATTTTTTGCAGTTTCAGATGCTTATAGAATTGGATGCCAAGAGAACTAACATGAGGCCTCTTTGTAGGACTTGGAGTCCCGATTCGCAGTATTTCCTTGAGCAAAGACAATCGCTTCAGGACCCGCGATTTAGCGGTAAACGCCTTTTCACGTGCCACCAATGAAGATCAGCCTTTCCAGTCAGAGACCAATGGCTCAGACCGACGAACTAGATTTCGTGGTCGAGCTCATGGTGGACGTGTTGGCACATGACGATTTCGGTGGTGACGACGAAGACGCTGGGGATCCGGAAGAAATCAACGATAGCGACTTCTTCAACGTTGCCGAGGCGGCGACGGATTTTGACACTCGAGAATCCCATGTCGATCCGGCGAAGCGGCTCAATTTCGACGGCAAGGCAGAGTCCGAGTTTCTAGTCGGTCGAATTTGGGCGGAGCGATTGGAGTGGTTCCACGCTGAAGAGTGTGGATTCGAGGTCAGCAGTGTGTGCGACGCGCGGTCTGGCACATGGATGCAGGTCTTGGAAACACTCAGTCGCAATGCGGGGCGAACACTTCGGAAAGACTTGGACTTAACGAACTTCGTTTCTGATGTTGTCTTCATCCACGAAGTCCTACTTCATCCGGACATTTCGGACCGCGTCGCAGTGCTCGATGCTGCAATTAAGACAATGTCCTCCGATAACAGTTTGGTATTGATGTACCACGAGCAGAGCGAAACGCGACATCTCGAAGACTGGGAATGCGGAGCTCTCGGATTTAAGAAGATCGCTCGCAGCAACCTGCTGTTGAAAGACAACCATTTTCGCTACCCTTTCGGTGATTCACACACAGCCGGGCGCGAAGTCAATTTGGTTGCCACCGCTGAACATGAGGCTTGGATTCTTGGTCAGTGGGAAGAGTTGATCACGGATCATCCGTCGCTCTGAGACGTACGTGATCGATTGGCCGTATCGGTGGGATAGATCGCTCTGTCACTTCAAGCGATTTGTTGTTTTGAAAGTCCAGAAGATGAGTGATACGCGCGGATTCGAGTTGGAGGTTTGCGTGGATCGCTTTGCCGATGCAATGCTCGCTCGCGAAGCGGGGGCGACGCGCGTGGAATGGAATCAGGCTCTCGACTTGGATGGCTTGACGCCAAGCGTTTCCGGTTGCCGTTGGTTGGTTCGGAATCTTGATATTCCTGTAGTGGCGATGATTCGGCCACACGACCGGGGTTTCATGTACACAGATCAAGAATTTGCCTGCATGCTTGAAGACTGCAGAGCAATCGTCGATGCCGGGGTGGCGGGCATCGTCTTCGGTGCCCTTGATGCAGGTGGGGCTATCGAGTGGAAATCCGTTGAGGAGATAAGGGAAGTTTGTAGCGATGTGGAGCTTATTTTTCACAAAGCTTTCGATTGCTTGAGCCCCGTGGAGCAACTGAGTGCTTTACCCGAGTTGGGGGCGCGTGGCGTGTCGCGAATTCTCACCTCTGGCGGAGAGCCTACGGTGAGCGAGGGAGCTCAGCAGCTGAAGCGTCTATGCGAGGGGAGAACGGGAAACTTCCGGGTGGTTGGGCTAGAGGCCAAGGCCGGCAATGAGAGCTCAGGAACCGCTTGCGAAATTCTGGCGGGTGGTGGAGTCAGCCCGGGCGTCATCAGGCGATTGCATGAAGAGACAGGCTGCACGCAATATCATGGATCTTTCCGTTTTGGGGCAGCGGATATGAAGGTGAAAGAAGTTGAGGAAGCGGCGGCGATCTTGATCGACTTGCACGCTAACGAGAGCCACTGAACGGGCGCAATACCGCCGATTTCAGCAAAAGATACGGCATGCACCGCCCAGTTTCCGCTAGAACCAAGCCCAGTATCTCCGTGAGACGGTGAGATGGTCCAGCAGAGTTGAGCTCGGCTTGAATGACTCTCGATGGCAACGGAAGGCCCGTTACAGGCGTCTTGTGATGAGCAACTCGTTCTTGGGCGAGGCGTGAGGATTGTACTTGCAGATTTCAGAATCCGGGTTTCTGTATCAGCAATATTTGAGCGGTAGTCGCGAATGCTGATATCATGGACGTTGATCGTCAGTTTTTCGAAAGGAACATAATCGGTGGCGGAAGAAGAGCGTGACCCGCTAGAACTTCGTATGGATCAAGTGCTCGCAGAGTACATGAGCCAGTGCGATTCCGGTAATTTTCCGGATCGCGAGGAGTTCCTTGGGAAGCATCCTGAACTGCGAGAGCAGTTGGAGGATCTGCTGGGCGCTGCCGACTGGATTGAAGAACTGGCTGGACCCACGATCGAGACCTTGGGGCAGACTCCCAAAGTAGAAGCCGGAGACGAGCACACTCTTGTCGATGATACACTTCCCCACTTCGGCTCTATCGACGCTGCATCGTCTGACAAGAATGGCGAGACTCTAGGCGGCGAGAATAAAAAAAAAGTAGATCCCAAAAGTCCTAGGCCCCGCCAGCTTGAGTCGACGCAACCCGTCCTGCCATGTCAGTTCGGCGAGTACATTCTCGAGCGAGTTCTCGGTCGAGGCGGAATGGGAGTCGTCTATCTTGGACGCCAGTCACAATTGGATCGACCGGTGGCAGTGAAGATGATTCGGTCTGGAGCTCTCGCTTCGGATGAGGAGGTCGAGCGGTTTTACGCGGAAGCTCGAAGCGCGGCCAAGCTCCAGCATCCAAATATCGTCACGGTTTACCAATGTGGCGAATACGATGGGCATCGATATTTTTCGATGGACTTTGTCCCAGGGACCGACCTGTCACAGATGGTCAGAGAGGGGCCCATTGATGGTCGAACTGCTGCGCGATACGTCCGGGATGTGGCGAGAGCAATTCAATACGCGCACGATCGCGGTATTCTGCATCGCGACTTGAAACCAGCGAATATCTTGGTTGACGACTCTGAAGCAGTTCGAATCACGGATTTTGGTTTAGCGAAGTCCGTCGAAACCGATTCTGGATTAACCGAAGACGGTGCGGCGATAGGGACGCCGAGCTATATGTCACCGGAACAGGCGGCTGGCAAAACGGATGAGCAGCATCACGCGACGGATATCTACTCACTTGGAGCCATCCTGTTCACGCTGGTCGCTGGGAGGCCGCCCTTCAAAGCGCCGTCGGTCGTCGAAACGATCATGCACGTCATCCATCGTCCTGCACCCATGTTGCGTAGCGTGTGCTCAAACGCTCACGCCGACATTGAGACGATCGTGGATGTTTGTTTGCAGAAGTTGCCCGATAGGCGATATCGATCCGCGGGCGAGCTTGCAGACGATTTGGATCGCTATCTTCAAGGGACACCTATTCTTGCCCGACCAATGTCTCGCATCCGTCGCGCGTGGTACTGGCTGTTGGGAGTGCCAATTTTCGGCGCGGTCTTGGACAATCGAGTTGTGGAACCGACTGACGCGCATCGCTGGGTGCAACGCGGCCTGATTTCTGTATTGCTTATGGTCGTCTTGGCTTGGTTCGCGTTCATCCTGCCAGCGGAGATGATGCGAAATCGGATGCCATCCAACGTTCGAGTTGCTGCCGGCGTGGAAGGTGGTAGCTACGATACGGTAGCTCGGTCGATTTGCGAAGGCTTGGACAATGGCCAAAATACGAATGCGATCGCGATTAGTACGGAGGGTTCAAGCGAAAATCTCGATCGCCTGGAACGGGGGCTCGTCGATTTTGCGCTCTTGCAAGCGGATGCAATTGGCTCGCCCAGCGTCGCAGTCGTAGCACCGCTCTACTATGAAGCCGTGCATATCGTCGTGAGAAAGAGTTCTGGAATCAGAGCTTTGGCAGATCTACGCGAAAGAAGGGTCAATGTTGGCTCAGCGAAGGCAGGCACGCGAGGCATTGCCGAAATGATCTTAGAGAGTGCAAATCTCTCATTGGATGATATCGACGCTGTGTCGTTTGATTGGCACTTGTTGACCGGCGTCCAAGCTTCGTTAGCTGTGGTTGATGAAGGTGAAAAGCTCGCTGCTGGAGTTTCACTTGATGCAGAAGATCAGACGCTTCCGAGTTCTGGGCAAGAATCGGATCGGGCGACTAGCGAATCGCAGTTGGAGAAAGAACTGGAACGAGTGGATCTGCAGATTGACGCGGCCATCGTGGTGTCACGCTTGGGATCGACCAATATCGCGAAGCTGCTGAGGAATGGGGAATTCGAGCTGCTACCGTTTACGAATGCTATGGAATTCGCATTGCTTGAGCCGATGTTCCATCCGCTGTTGATCCAGAGCAAGCATTATCCAAACTGCAACTTGCCTGCCACAGGCATTTCGGCGGTAACCACAACCGCTTTTCTCGCGGCTCGACATGACGCGCCGCGAGTCCTTGTTCAGGCTGTGCTCCGGCATCTATTTACCCAAGAGATTGTGGCCGCGACTGGGATTATCTCTGCGGATCGGGCGGCGAGCTGGCAAGGGCTCGTTTGGCATCCAGCGGCTCGAGAATTCTTCGAACCGTACAAGGCGATGAAGCCGATGACCGGTGTCCAGCATTCAACGCCTTGAACGAATCGCTAAGTGATGCCCACGCATACTTAGAGCTACGTGCATGTAGCCGAAAACATGTAGCTTTCGTTACGTCGCTACATTGCCCACTGCAGCTCCACTACGCTTCGACTTCCCAGCCTTTACGGTACGATTTGGAGATGAACTTCTGAGCCTCTGCCTCGCTCGCTTGGAGTTTCTCTCCGTTCCATTTAAATGCAGTTGAGCTGCGGTAGGCCACGTTTCCGAGTAAGACGGATTCGGTTAGGGCTCCGGAGTAATCGAAATTGCAAGTCGTTGGTGAGCCGTCTCGGCAGGCTTTCAACCATTCGCGGTGGTGGCCGATGGACGAAGGAATGGACGGCTTGGGCTGCTCGAAGTCGGCGAATTTGCTCGCTGGGAACAGCCGATATGTACTGTAGTCCGCGAACATCATGCCGTCCGACCCAACGAACATTACTCCGTTCGCTTTGACCGGCGTTCCGTTGATCCGCTTTGGAATCTGACGTCCGTCGTACCAGGTCAAATTGATACCTGGGTGGATGTTGTTTGCTGGAAAAGTGTAACGAACCGTTAAGCCGAGCGGAGCTGTATTCTCATTCACCGGAGGTCCTTCCGCGGAGACCGAGGTCGGGTGTCGCAAACCGAGTGCCCAGAATGGCAAATCCATGAAGTGGCAGCCCATGTCCCCCAACGTCCCTTGGCCGAAATCCCACCAACGCCGCCACTGAGCAGGATGATACTTGCCCGGAATGAATGGTCTCTCCTGGGCAGGGCCGAGCCACAGGTCCCAATCAAGGGATGCCGGCGGTAAAGCACTTTCCGGTACTTCGAAGTCAGCTTCTTCGCCCCATCCCTTACCGACCCATACATGTACATCGGTAATTTCGCCAATAGTGCCGGCCTGAATGATCTCGACGACGCGACGGTAGTTGTCGCCCGCGTGTATCTGGGTTCCCATTTGCGTCGCGACGCCTGCTTTCGCAGCAGCCTCCGCAATAATTCGCGCTTCCTCAACGGTGTGAGTCAGTGGTTTCTCGCAGTAAACGTGCTTGCCAGCACGAATCGCTCGAAGTGTTGCTGGGGCGTGGTGATGGTCTGTCGTTCCTACGACAACCGCATCGACCTTGTCCCCGAGTTTGTCGAGCATTTCCCGGTAATCCGCAAAAGCTTCCGCGTCCGGATACTCTTTCTGTTTTCGGGCGAGGTAGTTCGAATCGACATCGCAGAGGGCGACAATAGACTCGTGCGCGATTCCACGGATATCCTCCGATGCTCTGTTTGCCGTTCCGATACAGGCAATGTTGAGTTTTTCATTCGCGGAAATAGGCTGCGCAGTCGCGCAGCTCGAGAAGTATCCAGCGGCCAACAACGACATAGAGCCTTGAACGAACTCACGTCTTGTGGCTGTGTGAGTCGTTTTTTTACTTGGTGTGTGGTCATTCATGTGAAATACTCAATTTCAGTTTCGTTGGAAAATCATGGAGTAAAAATCTACTTGCGCTAACAAATAGAGCAGCAATTGAGAATGGTTGCATTCTCATGCCCATCCTCATGGCTAAGGTTGGGCCCACGGATCTGTGCGTAGATCGAATCACCAATCTATGTACCCGAGTTGAATAATACGCGTGTCCTAAGTGCGTCACTTGCCCTGATTTCTTCATTCAGCTACTGCGCTGTGGGCGATACTATCTTTGACTAGTCAAGTGGGCAGGTGCAAGGGGCAGAAGCACTTGTTCGCTAGGGCGGGCGGGACATCCCAAACGCCCTTTTTTTATGCGCTTATTTTATCTTGTCCGTTATTGCCGCAGCCAAGCCTGATATCGACTTTTAATGTCCGCTGTTTTGCTATCGCCGCGGTGGAAGACGAAACGGTGTTTGAAGATCAATGAAGCACCTGCTGGTAGCCGATAGTCGCCAGCTTTCGCATAGTCGAATTCTTCAAAGTGGTGGATGCCAAATGGGTTTGCGGACAACAGACCATAGTCGCGGGCGTGCCACCAAGTTGGATACCTTAAGTTTTCAGGATGATCAAACACGGCGATGCCAACGGTAGCATCATCGATCTCTGCCCAGTAATCGATCCACGGAGCGCGTTTCCCCCAGATGTTGTCTTCCCGTTGCCCGTTTGCATTAATAGCTCGCCCTTTGGCAACCGGTCCTTTGATTCTTAGTTCCGGACGCATGCGAATCCCCATCTGTCCGTCTTTGTTATCCCCGAAGACAAGATCGCTTTCCGACGCGTGGTACGTCACTTGATAATCAATCCATCTCGCTGAGTCGTCTGCACCAAAAGAAAGAATGCGTGAATCCGTTGCGATCACTTCGCCACTTCGCGAAACAAGCTTGTTCTTGGTCTGGATTGAATCGCCAACGACTTGGATTGCCACTTGTTGTGTCGAGCCCGCATCGTCGCCCGTGTGCCAGAAGCTCTCGTCATTGACTTTCATGTGACCGAACCAAATCGATTTATGATGCGGATGATCGTCTGCTTCGTTGGGGGTTCCCTTCTTCATGGGGAAGTCTCTTGTCATCGGAATGCCGGTAGGCCCTATGACGGGATACAGAATCGGTTTTTCGTAACCATCGAAGATGTATTCGGTGAAGAGTGCATCATCTAAGCGAACGGTGACGCGATCCTTCTTTTTTTCCAGGGTGATCTTTTGTCCTTGCCCGAAGACACTAACAGTTGAAATAGCAAGTGAAAGAAAACAAAAGCCGCGGAGTAGGATCGCTTGCATAGTCTTTGAGACTCCTATTGGGAGAGGCGGGCAAGTCAGCACTAGAGGGAGTTCTGCGGGACGCGAAGCAGAGGAGGCAAACAGGAGGAGGCAAACAGGAGGAGGGGATTGGTGCTAGAGGAGGAACAAGACTAAGAATCATGTACCCTCAGGCGAATACGCTATCTTACTCAACTTTGGCAGTGCCTGCTTGCGTGCCCCATTCAGCAGCAGTCGACAGCAAACCAACGCGTTGAAACTTTACCGTTTCATCGCTTTTCGGATGAAATCAAAGCGTCTTCAAGTACGCAACCAGCGAGTCGATCTGCTCTGAGGTAAGTTCCGCTCCACCGCCGATATCCTGAGGACGATGCCACTTCTTCAGCACCGTTTGCAGATTCTTCGCGCGACCATCATGGAGTAGCCGTGGTTTGCGATAAACGCCGCGAAGGCTCGGTGTGTTGAACCCCTCGTACGCGTCACTAGCGCGTTCTAATCCTACGTGATGAATTTCTCCGTCGCTAAAATTCGGGCCGGAATGGCAGGCCGAGCATCCGACAGACTCGCGATGGAACAATTCCTTGCCGTTCTCGACGCTTTCTGCGAATTGACGCCCATTCTCTGTGTTGCTATCCGCGAGCCCAACGAACGGGTTCGGAGGCAATTCTAGAGTACCCAAGTAAGCATGCAGCGCGTCTATTTGCTCCTGACTTACCTCTTCGCCTTTCATTGTCGAAACAAACGAATTCTGCAGCGAGTCTTTTAAGCTCTCTTGCCAGCCGTGCCACGTCCATGGACCGGTTTGAGTAACCCCGAAGAGTGGCAGCACGGTTTTGGAGGTTAGTTCCGTTCCGTCGTTCCAGGTATCCATCGCTTTCGCATTGCTTCCCCCATCAACATGGCATGAGTGGCAGCTGTACCATTGGTCCAAGCTGCGTCCTGCATCGTAAAAGAGCTCCATGCCAACGAAGAGTTGCCGATTCTGTTCTCGAACGTCTTCCGGTTGCGCTAATTGAATCTCCGAGACGACTTGGCGAAGATCCAAGTCAACGATTTGTACGCAATCCTTAAGATGATTTGTGATATATACCTGCCGATTATCGCGACTCGCTCTCAGTCCCATGGGGCGACCGCCCAGAGGTAAGCGATAGAAGAGGTCATCGTCCCTTAGCAGCGCGGGATCGATTAGATCGCCAGGGCCGCCTGCACCTTGGAAGGGTAAATCATTAAGGCGATATACAAGCAGTTCGTGGGTTCCCGACGAGGTTACGGCGATGCGCTGCTCGTTCGGCGTAAGGGAGACTCCGAAAGGGTCGGCAACCGCAAGCCGAGGGACATCGAGCGAGATGGCTTCACGATACTGCGGGCCGTCCATTCGGATGCGTGCTAAACGGCTGGCAAGCACCCATCCACGTTGGATATCGCGAACTGTGATTGGGTTCGAACGATAGATCATCCACGGAAAGTAGACTTCGTCGCCAGTCCGGTTGATTTGCAAGTGTCCAATATTGATCCCGCCACTGAGCGGTTCCTCGTAAAGCGTTTCGCCGTCGGACACATTGACGACAGCAATCGAACTCTGGCCACTCAATCCAACTGCTAGGCGTTCTCCATCCTTGGAAATTGCCAAGTACCTTGGCCAGACCCCAACATCGAACCGCCTTGAAATTGTGAAATCAGCGAGGGCGATCTCTGCGACTTCACCGCTTGCTTGTAGACCGACGTAGGCAAATTGCGGTGTTACCGATGGTTCGTTGCGATTGATTGCAGCGGCGACTCCTAGCGGCTCCATGCCGATTGGAAGTCGACCCGTTTCGCAAAGTTCATTCTCTGCGACTTCGAAACGAACCAGTTCGCCAGAGTAGCGACAGCTCGCCAACAGCTGGTTCTCTCCGAGCCAACAGATCGATCCTGGACGGTCGCCAATTGGCTTTTCGTCCAAGACGCGTTGGTTCTGTAAGTCGACGAGCGATAGAGTGCCGGATTCCTGATTGACCGTCACCGCCCATTCTTCGCCCGGTGCGACAACCAAGTCGACTGGACCTCGAAGTCCTTTGATTCGTGGCCTGCTGCTCGGTTCGGCTGAGCTCAACGTGCTACAAGCCATGGTGGCGGATAGCAGTAGGAACACGACGATGAATCGACTGTTCGGACAAAGTGTCGGAACCAAAGTCGCGACTCGGGCAGGCATGGTTTAATTCCGAGATAGAAAGAACCGTGGGTAGGTGACTTTGACTTGGAATCCGTTAGTGCAAGCGCCACAACGCAAAGTATGCGTTACTCATGGAGACTATAGCCCAGAAAGTGCGAGCGAGTTTATGGGACTCTGTTCGTCCCTCTAATCGTCGAACTCTCCAACGGCGAGTGTCACATTTTGGCCGCCGAAACCGAACGAGTTGTTCAAAGCTACTTTGACCTCGGTCTCTCTTGAGTTGTTGGGGACATAATCCAAGTCGCAGAGTGGGTCTGGATTCTCTGAGTTGATTGTAGGCGGAATGCAATTGTCTCGTATCGCTAGTAGGCAAACAATCATCTCGGTTACGCCCGCAGCGGCGATTAAGTGACCCATCATACTCTTGGTACTACTCACTGGAACCAATGGAGCACGCTCGCCGAAGACTGCCTTGCACGCGACTGTCTCGACCTTGTCATTAACAGTTGTGCTGGTTCCATGTGCGTTAACGTATTGAACCTCGTCGGCAGAAATACCTGCATCTGCGATTGCTGCGGACATGCAGCCAATTGCGCCTCGGCCTTCAGGGTGAATATCCGTAATCCGGTAAGCATCCGCCGTGCAGCCGTAGCCAAGCACTTCACCGTAGATCGTCGCACCACGTTTCTTTGCGTGCTCGAGTTCTTCCAAGATCACGACGGAAGACCCTTCGCCAAGTACGAAGCCGTCACGGAGTCGGTCGAATGGTCGCGAAGCCCCTTTGGGATTGTCGTTGTTCGTGGACAAAGCTGTGAGCAGACTAAAACCTGTCAGGCCGAAGGGGTGAATCATGCTGTGAGCACCGCCGGCAATCATCGCGTCAACATCGCCACGGCGGATCAACTCGGTTGCCTCGCCGACAGCTTGGCTGCTCGCCGCACAGGCAGTGAGGCAGTTAAGATTTGGTCCGCGAATATCAAACATATTGGCAACGTGAGCCGACGGCAGACTCGGCTCTTGCTCTAGCTCAATTTCCGGATCGAGAATCTTCAGGCTCAAGTCCATAAAAGCCTTGGTATCGAATTCGTCGCCTTGGGTAGCGGCGTCCAACATCTGAGTGAAATTGCCGAAGTCTTGGTTGCCTTCGCCTGCCCCAAAGTAGATCCCGATTCGGTTCCGGTCTTGAATCGCATCCAGCACGCCTGAATCGGCAATCGCACTAGCGGCCGCGCCAGCCGCGAATTTGGCATGTCTCCCGCGTTTGGCCCACAACTCGGGATCCTGTCCACACTGAGAGACATCCCAACCTCTTACTTCAGCGGCAATCTTCGTTGGGTAATCGCTGGCGTCGAAGATCGAAATGTAATCGACTCCGCTTTCGCCGTTCTTCAAGGCTGACCAAACCGATTCCACGTTTTTTCCAAGAGGGTTGATCATTCCCAACCCCGTAACTACCACGCGTCTCCTCATCGCCAATTCTAACTCCGCAAGCGTCGCGTTCGCACAATCCGCCGAGCAGTGGCATAGGCGGGATTCCTCAAGTCGTCATTCTATTCGCCTCGGGCTAGTTTCGCCTAGTCGCCTAGAATTCTCTGCGTTTGAGTGCGAGATTGAAGTTGCTTAAGCAAAGCCAGCAGTTTTTGAAGATGTCTGGAACATTGCGGGCCTCAAGCATGATTCTGCTCAGCATTCTGGGCTTCCGCGCGTTTCTAACTGGCTCGGGGGCACTTAGGGAGGGCTTAGGGAACGCCTAGGGAGATCAGAAAGCCCGACGCTCTCAGGGCACGAGGCCGATCAGAGTTCCCGTTTGGGACGTTCGCTACGGTGTCATTCCGAGGGAGTTTCTGCAACTGAGGTATCTATGCTTCCTTTCTCTTGAAGCCAGATCCGTTCTTCCCTGAGGATCCATCAGGATGACTATAGTTTCTTGAGGATACCCAACTTCGAACTTTGATTAGCCCTGGCTCAGAGCATTCGCGACTTTCGTGAATGGCTATGGACGGCTAGGATGCTCGCACGCGAAATTGAAGTGAACTGTATTCTCAAGTCTCGGTGCGTGCCGATCTCAGGGAATTTAGTTTGATTTGGGAGATTCGAATCGATGCAATGTGACGCAGAACTTGGGAAGAGAATTGCCAACGCTGTTGAGGAAGAGGAGTTCGCAGTTGCGGCGAGCTTGATCCAGGCAGGCGTGTTCATCGTCTTCGAACAGATCGATCCCGAGAATGAAGAGTCCGCAGAGGACGAAGAAGGCAACTTCAGTGTGGTCTTGGCGGAAGTCGAAGACGAATTGGCCGTGGTGTGCTTCTCAGACGAGGAGGCCGCCCAGAATTTTGCTTCCGAAGTAGTCGAAGAAGACATCCCAGAAGGCCATGAGCTACCTGCAATTGTCCTGAACGGCGAGTCCCTTCTCGAAGGCTTGCCGGATGAATGTGGATTGCTGGTCAATCCAGGAGTGGAAACCGAGTGTTATTTTCCGCCTGGAGCGCTAGGATAGGCGAGGACGTGTTCGGATGCGTTTGAAGCTGACACTCACTCTTTCGATCAAGGTCGGGGAGTATTTCGATCAGCGCGACACCGACATTATTGGAAGAGTTCGACGTACTTGCCGTAGCCCTTCTCTTTTAACTCGTCGACTGGGATGAATCGCAATGCTGCGGAATTCATGCAGTAGCGCTTGCCCCCTCGATTCCGGGGGCCGTCGTTGAAAACGTGTCCGAGGTGTGAATCGCCATATCGAGAACGCACTTCAGTACGAGTCACGAACATTTTGCGGTCGGCTTTAAAGTAGACGGCATCTTGTTCAATCGGCTTGACGAAAGAAGGCCAACCTGTGCCCGACTTGAACTTGTCCTTCGATGAAAACAACGGAGCTCCGGAGACCAGGTCAACGTAGATCCCTTCCTTCTTGTTGTTCCAATAGGAGTTGTTGAAGGCGGGTTCGGTGCCGTCCTTCTGTGTCACTGTGAATTGGGTGGAAGACAGCTTGGCTCGCAGATTCGCCAGCGGTGGCTTCTGGAAGTTTTTCCAAGGCGCGTTTTCTTGGTCGTCCCCCTCTTCCGTCGTCGATGCGGTTGTGTCTTTAACCGCTGGGTTTTCTTCCATTTGCCCACGAGCGTTCTGGGGAACTGAGATGGGGAGTTCCAAACGATTCGCCCGATTTCCCCAGGCACGCATCACAAACGGATCGCGGCCACATTTTGCTCGATAGTCTTTGTAACGAGCTGGACTCGTTGTGCGGAAATCCTGGTGATACTCCTCAGCAGGCCAGAACTCGGATCGCTTTTCAAGATCAACGTTAAATCGTTTTCGGCCGAAAATGCGTTCTTTTTCAAAGTGATCGAGGACTTGTTTGGCTAGCTGTCTTTCTTTCGGATTCGCAAAATAGATTGCTGGACTGTAGTGAACGCCCTTATCGACAAACTGGCCTTGGGAATTCGTGGGATCAATGTGTTTGACCAACCACTCACAAATGCCAGCAAACGTAACTTTCGCCGGATCATAGACGACGAAAATCACCTCTCTGTGCCCGCCTTTGTAGTAATTTTTGTAGGTCGGTTTCTTTGAGCGGCCGCCGCTGTATCCGGAAATAACATCCGTCACACCTGGGCATTTTTCAAAGTCGCTTTCCGTGCACCAGAAGCAGCCACCGGCTAGGACTGCCGATGCTCTTTCCGGGGTTTCGGCGTCGGTATCTGTCTCCGCTTCCTGCGCCAAAACGGGAACGCCACTCAACAACAAAAGTGCGCACATGGATTGGCAAAGTAAGTTTCGCAATGATGGCAAGCATCGCAGCGGGGTGAGATCGACTGCGTTTGAGGGAAAGGCGGGCATGATCAACTCCGTAGTCAAACGATGGCGAACTGCTGTGGAGGGGCCCGGATTGAGGACTCAATGCCAAGGGCTAACGCCTCCCAGGCTGGCTGCCTGGAAGAATCGACATTTGGTACTTATTATTATGGTAGACACCCGCCCAGCCGATCCGCAAGCGTGAAGCGAATGGTCAATGTCGCGGATGATGCCGCAATCGTGAGGGACTCGAATCTAGAGCGGGAGTCGCGATCATCCGGGAGAATTCGCCGAAACCACTTGGAAATACGTGAAAAACCGCTGCCCAGTTCAATTACCGACCCACAATGATTCAGAATTAGCGAGCAATTTGCGGAGTCTGAATATCACTTAGCCCTCGTGTAATCTATTCCACACTTCGACGCGTTTATCGAACGCCCCTACCCACAGGTCGAACATGTTGCATTTCCCGCCAGCGCAGTCTCGCATCGAATTCTTGCCCTTTGCGGTCTTCGTGGCCGTGTTTCTCCCTATCGTTTTTCTTTCGCATGGGAATCATGCTTTGGCCCAAGAAGCCGAGGCGGACCGCCTTTCCGGACCGATCAAAATTGTCTCTCTTTTGTGGAGTATCAGTCCCGAAAAGTCGGCGGTCACTCTTTCCGAGACAATAGCGAAAGCCATTGAGAGGGACCAATTGAAGTCCCTGCGGAAAGCACTCGCCACGATCGACGAGAAAACGAAAGCTGTCGTTGAAGGGGAGCTTACCGATGCTCGTTGGGCTCCCGCGCTGGCCGTACAGATGGTGATCGGCAATGAGAATATTCATCGAAGCGCGCTCCGAGATGCGATGCCGAACCTCAATGGAAAAGACGCAGAGTTGCTGCTGACAGTTTGGTTCAATGTCGATGCCGAATCGGCTTTTGAGTTTCTGGGAGGACTGGTCAAGTCTCCTGAACCTAGTGACTCCAAAGTCGTTCCGGCGGCTGAGCATGAATCGAGTACAAGCCGTGCCATAGCGGCGGCGTTTGAAGTGAATCGGACGAAGACGACTACAGTACTTTTACAGGCATGGAAGAGATTGCCAAAGAACGTTGCGGCCAGGAGTATTGAACCGATGACTGCAGCCCCAGAGACGATGCTACAAGTCGTTTCCGCGGTACAAGCAGGTGAGGTTTCGAAAGATCTCTTCAACACCAACCAGTTGAGGAAATGGCTGCGTTCTGGAAATGAGGAAATCTCGGCAGCGATTGAGTCCGTGTGGGGGCAAATTCGGGAAGACGAAAATGCTACACGGGCGGCGGTCGTCGCCGATACATTGAAGCTGCTGCTATCGGGTAAGCAAGGTAGCGTCGCACGTGGCGAAACAGTCTTCACCCGAGTTTGCTCACAATGTCATCAGCTGCATGGCAAGGGCTATGAAGTGGGGCCCAACATAACCGGCAACGGTCGCGGGAACATTCAACAACTCGTATCGAACGTGATGGATCCCAGCTTGGTGATTGGCGAGGCATTTCAAGCTCGGACCATCTTGACGGTCGACGGTGAGGTTGTCACCGGTTTGTTAGCCGGAGAAAGTGATCGGTATCTCACGATCAAATTGCAGGGCGGCAAGTCCGTGGAGCTGGACAAAGACGAGGACATTGAGCTATTGAAGATTAGTGAGAAAAGCTTAATGCCAGAGGGGATTGAAGAACAAATCAATGAGCAAGAGACTCTCGACTTGTTCGCCTTCTTAAGCTTGCTCAAGCCGCTTTCCTCTGAAGAAAACGACTTGATCCCCGGGACGCCTGAAACGCTTGTAGGCCCGTAACGGGATGAGTGGCAATTCAGAGCGTTTCGAAAAAGCAGTTTTCGGCTGGGCGTTCCTTTAGCTTGCAGCTCTTAAGGCGGCTGCGATCTCTTCTCGGGGTTTGACACCAATCAAACGGTCGACCTCTTCGCCATCTTTGAAGATAAGAAGAGCTGGAATTGAACGGATGTTGTATTTGTCGGAAATCGCTGGTGCGTCATCGACGTTTATTTTCGCGTAGACCGCGCCTTCAACCTGTTCCGCTGCCATCCCATCGATGACTGGGCTCAGCATTTTGCAAGGTCCACACCAGGGAGCCCAAAAGTCGACCAAAACCGGTACGCTTTTACTCGAGATGGCAGTAGCGAACGTCTCACTGGTTAACGCCTGGACAGCGTCGTTGGTCACTTCCTGATCTGCCGCAGCCAGGTCATCACTTGTCTCGGACACAGCTGATGCTGTCTGGTCGGTCGCCGGTGGAGGCGATCCGCAACCGTTCAGGAATAATAGGCACGCTAAGACTGGTAGGCAGGATCCGATTCTTCTGAGCATGAGCACTTTCTCTTGTTCTCGATGTGGCGGTGGGAGGGGAACGTTTGAAGTCTGGTCAGAACTATAGCCTCAATCGAAGATGGACGCTCGACCAATTCTGGATATCCGATAGTACCCGGCTGTCCCAACCGGAACGCAGCAAATCTTCGGCTCGGAGATCCGAGCTACTTTGCGTAGCTTGAAAAAGGGAGTAGCCCTGGTGACCAAGGAGGAACTGGGGTTCTTCGAACGACCATTGTTATTGGTGAACGCCTTCGTAGGTAGACGTTCCTAAGTTCGCCTGTGAAATAGAGCACATTCGTTCGGTGTTTTTCTGCGGATCAACTGAGGTACTTTCCGGTAAGGCTCCTGGGATCTTCGGCCACGCGACGTGGTGGGCCGGACACGATGACCTCACCGCCGCCGCTACCCCCCTCTGGTCCCATGTCGATCAGCCAATCACAGGCTTTGATGACATCTAGATTGTGTTCGATAACAATCACCGTGTTGCCGCGTTCCACGAGTCCGTCTAGTACTTGAATTAGTCGGCGAACGTCTGCGAAGTGCAGTCCCGTAGTGGGTTCATCCAGAAAGTAGACGGTTCGCCCTGTCTCTTGTTTGGCCAGTTCACTTGCAAGTTTGATCCGTTGCGCTTCGCCGCCGCTCAGAGTCGTCGAACTTTGCCCCAGAGTCAGATAACCCAATCCGACGGTTTGGAGCGTCGACAGCAAGCGATGGATTTTGCTGAAGTTCTCGAAGAATATACAGGCTTCATCAACCGAGAACTGGAGGACATCGAATATGGACTTGTCCCTGTAACGTACTTGGAGCGTCTGGCGGCTAAATCGTTTGCCTCCACAGACGGAGCATTGGACAAACAGATCAGGCAGGAAGTGCATCTCGATCTTCTCTTGACCCTGCCCCTGACATTGAGGACACCGTCCCGGTCCAGCATTGAAACTAAAGCGACTGGCCGTGTAGCCTCGTTGCTTGGATTCGCGCGTGTTGGCCCAGACTTTGCGAATCAAATCCCAGACGCCGCAAAACGTTGCTGGAGTACTTCGCGGAGATCTACCGATTGGCGTTTGGTTGATCTCAATGAGTTTGTCAACGTGTTCGATTCCTTGAACCGATTTGTGCGGGCCTGGCTTGGAGCCACCTTGGCCCAACTCGCGTTTGATCGCTGGGACCAGAGTACCGGAGATGAGTGAGCTCTTGCCACTACCACTGACTCCGGTGATTCCGACCATGAGTTCCAGTGGCAAGTCGATGGAGGCGCCTTTTAAATTGTGCAGTGTTGCTTGCTTGAGGCGGATGGATTGGCTCTTCTTCGGCTTTCGCGTATTCGACTTGTCCCAAACGATTTCATCGCCGCGAAGAAACGCGCCCGTAAGCGAGTTAGCGTGTTTTTCGACGGACCGCGGTTTGCCGGCGGCAACAATATGACCTCCACGCTTGCCAGCTCCGGGGCCAACGTCGACCAGCAGATCCGCACTGCGCATCATGGCCTCATCATGCTCCACTACGATGACGGTGTTGCCTTGTTGCTGCAAATTACGGAGTGACTCGATGAGCCGATCATTGTCGCGTTGATGCAAGCCGATCGAAGGCTCGTCCAAAATGTAGGAAACTCCGACCAGACCGCTTCCGATACTGGTTGCCAACCGGACTCGCTGCAGCTCACCGCCGCTCAACGTGTCGGCCGACCTCGAAAGACTTAAATAGCCGACACCAACTTTGTTCAGAAACTCCAAGCGATGCAGCATCTCACCAAGAATCGGTTTAGCGACCAATGCATCCGATTCGTCGAACTCAAGTCCACGGATCCATGATTCGATTTCGCTGATACTTGTCGAACAAATGTCGAAGATGTTCTTTCCGGTATTCTTCTCTTTGGAATCGTCTGCAGAACCTGCTCTTGCACCGAGTCTAACCGAGAGCGCTTCTTTACGCAGTCGTGCTCCGTGGCATTGATCGCAGGGAAGTGGACTGAAGATGGGCTCCAGCTCTTGTTCGGCGGTTTCATCGAGTGAATGACTGAAGTCTTGAATTGCACCGGCCAATCCCGTTTTGCTGGAATCGCCGAGGAGGAGTTTCTTTCGTGTTCGTTTGTCGAGACTCGACAGCGACTCGGTCCAGGTCAATCCATGAGCCTCGAGCACTTCGCGGAGTAAACGCGTCACGGTGCGTTTGTTGCTCGCCGACAAGCCGTCAATCCAAGTGAACGCTTTCGTCTTGCCCGCTGCTTCCCAATCGGTCACGAGCAGATCAGGATCGACTTGCAAGAGTGCACCAACGCCTTCGCACTCTGGGCAAGCGCCATAAGGGCTATTGAAGCTAAAGGTCCGCGGCTCCAACTCTTCGTAACTGACACCGCAGTTCGTGCAGGAATAGAGCGTGCTGAATAGACGCTCTTGCCAGACGGGCTCGTCGTCTGTGCTCGGCAGAGTGTAGCTCGCGGTTACCAAGCCTTCGGAGAGCTTCAGAGCTAATTCGACAGAGTCCGACAGTCTCTGTTCGGCACCCTCACGAATGACGATGCGGTCGACAACGGCCTCGATGGTGTGATTCTTGCGAAGTGCCAGCGGTGGTACTTCGTCGATTTCGCATGTTTCGCCGTTCACCCTCACTCGAACTAGGCCAGCTTTGCGAATTTCCTCGATTTCCGCAGCGTGATTTCCCTTGCGACCACGAACAACTGGAGCGAGAAGGACGATCTTGGTGCGCTCCGGAAGTCGGAGAAGTTCACCGATGATTTGATTCGGTGATTGCTGAGCGATTGGTTCGCCGCAGTCGTAGCAGTTCGGCACCCCGACTCTGGCCATGAGCAATCGCAAGTAGTCGTAGATCTCGGTGATCGTAGCGACGGTCGAGCGTGGATTAACGGTGCCTGACTTTTGATCGATGCAAAGCGTTGGTTGCAAGCCTTCGATCAGTTCGACATCGGGTTTCTGAAGCTGATTAAGGAATTGCCGCGCGTAGGTCGAAAGGCTCTCGATGTACTGACGCTGGCCTTCAGCATATAGAGTGTCGATCGCAAGCGAGCTCTTTCCACTGCCGCTTACGCCAGTCAACACGGTCAACTGGTTGTGCGGAATCTCTAGATCCACATTACGCAGGTTATGCGTCCTTGCGCCCACAATTTGAATGGCCGAACTCAATGAATCAAGGTCCTGTGAACGCGGCGCATTCGTGCATGGTGTGGAGTTGTAATTGGCAACCGTGATTGGCAACCGTGACTGAGGGTGTTCTCAGCTAAGTGAACTACTTCGCGCCGACGAGAAAGAGATGTTCGCCGGTTCGTATTAGCAGACCTTCGGATGAAAGGGCCACGCCGTACTGAATTTCCGCGTTGAAGCCGCCGGGTCCACCACCGCCTTGCGACTTGTAGAGCCGGTTGACGCTCACGGAATCGAATTCGTCCGAAGCGGCAATCACGGTCGTGTCGCCTTTCTGTCCGAAAAAGTAGACGTGATCTCCGCAACCAAGTGGAGTTGCCCAAATCGACTCGCTCATTCGCTTTTGAAAGAGCAACGCACCTGTGTTGGCGTTCAAGCAGAAGAGTCCGCCGGCGCGATTGACGTAGTAGGCTCTCTCACGATAGACGATCGGAGAACCGAAGGAGCTCGTTACGTCTTCGTTTCGCCACAGCACTTTTGCGTCATATCCTGTATCAGTCTTGGTGACTTGGACCGCCATGTTGGATTTCTTTGCGCCATCGGAGTTTTCTCCGTTACGTCCCGGCGACGCGCCGACCAAGAATCTCCCGTCGCCGAAAGGGATTGGACTGGCAACCGTGTTGCCGCCAACGCCGTCGACACTCCAGATTAGGCTGCCGTCTGCCGCGTCGTAACCATCGATTGGACCTGCAGAGCTAACGACAACTTGCATTTTGCCGTCAACAGGCAACACTGCCGGGGACGACCATGCGACGCGGCTAGAGCGGGCGGTCTTCCAGTTCGTTTTACCAGTCGATTTGTTGAGCGCGAGTAAGTAGGACGGACCTTCGTTATCGCAGAGCACATAGAGTTGGTCTTCGAAGCTGGCGACGGAACCACCGAGTCCAAAACGGCCCTCGATTTTTCCATAGTCGCTAGCGAAGTCTCGTTGCCAACGGAGAGTTCCTTCGGGCGTGAGTGCTACAAAATCACCGCTTTCGAAGAAGGCGTAGACTCCTTGGCTGTCCGCAGCGGGTGTCGGAGCAGCTCGGCTCGTGTAAACGTTGTTCTCGACTTGAAGACTGTTCTCGAAACGGTAGGCCCACAGTTGTTCGCCACTCGACAACGAATAGCAGGCAACGATGTTCTCTTCCTTGTTTGGGCCTTCTACCGCAGTGAGGTAGACCTGGTTGCCGATCACAACTGGACTCGATTGACCATGGCCTGGTAGGTCTGCAGTCCACTTCACGTTTTCCTCTGGGCTCCACTTCGTCGGTATTGAAACGGATTGTTCGTACCGCTCGGAGCCGCCTAGGAAGGCCGGCCAGTCCGCCCGGCTTAGTCTTGGTGTGGTGAGAATCAATGCGAAAGCCAGGCATCCCCGGATTATTGTTCCGTATGACTGTGGAGATAAGTTCATTTTGCTTAATCCTGGGACAGGTGTTGCTGTTGGTGGAGCAGGCAGTGGGGCTAGCTGGTTGCGAGTTGCTTAGGGCTGTCCGCGATATCACCAGAGCAGCTCGGACTGGGTGCGGAAACTACTCGGAGAGGCGTCGAAATGTGCCTTCAGGACTGAATTATCTCTATTGTTCGCCGATGGAAAGCGCAAAGACGGGATCTTTCACGGATTGGATGGGAAATTCTTCGCCTTAGTCAACGAAATTGGTCCGCGCAAAAGTAGAATGAGCCTCAAAGCGAGGAATCATGATCCGACTACCGACTGACAACGAATTTCATCCTGACAGCCAATTGAACTGTCTGTTAGTTCAGCCGAAATTTGAGGAGCTGAACTACTGGAACTTTCTCGAGGGGGCGCGTTCCATCGGAGCCAAGGCTGCTGCGCCGCCTCTGGGGTTGCTCACCGTTGCCGCCATCCTGCCGCAACATTGGAATTTTAAGTTGGTCGACCTGAATGTTGAGCCGCTGACGGACGAGCATCTTGAGTGGGCGGATCTGGTTTGCACTGGAGGAATGCTTCCGCAGCAAGGTGGGATTCTCGAAATCGTTGAAAGAGCGAATCAACTTGGATTGTTCACCGTAGTCGGTGGCCCTGACCCAACTAGTCAACCGGACCTCTATGAATCGGCCAAGGCGATCGTGACTGGTGAAGGTGAAGCTTCAATTCCAGTCTGGTTGCGAAGCTGGCGTGCTGGAAAGCCGAACGGGATCTTCGGTGCTGACCGAACGGTTGACGTGTCGAAGTCGCCGGTACCAAAGTTCGAGCTGGTTTCCTTCGATGACTATTTACACGTTGGCTTGCAGACTTCGCGCGGCTGTCCCTACAACTGTGAGTTCTGCGACATTATTGAACTCTATGGTCGGAAGCCGCGAGTCAAAACTCCCGAGCAATTCACGAGCGAACTTCAGAGGCTTAAGGATCTAGGCTATCGAGGTTGGATCGACATCGCAGACGACAATTTCATCGGCAATCGGCAGAAGATTAAGCCGGTTCTGATCAACGCGGCAGAGTGGATGAAAGAGAATCGTTTTCCTTTCATCTTCTCGACCGAAGCTAGCGTGAATCTGGCAGACGACGAAGAGTTGTTAGAGCTAATGAGAGCTTGCGACTTCCGCTACGTTTTTTGCGGAATAGAAACTCCCGATCCCGAAGTGCTCGCGCAAACCCAAAAACGGATCAACACAGTAAAGCCACTGCAGGAGAGAATCCAGCGTATCTACGAAGCAGGAATCTCGGTTACCGCTGGCTTCATTATTGGTTTTGATTCGGAACGAGACGACGTGCATAAAACGTTGATCCCGTTCATCGAAGAAAGCGGGATCATGATGGCGATGGTCGGGCTTCTCTATGCCTTGCCAAACACTCAATTAACTCGCCGACTGAAGAAAGAGGGGCGAATGATCTCCGATATGGGCGAATGGATTCCCAGCGGAGACCAGGACTACCGGGTGCACGTCTCGAAGGGCGTTGATCACATGGTGGCGGGACTCAACTTTGTGACGCAACGGGATCGAATCGACATCTACCGGGATCTGAAGAAGGTCGTCGAAACGATTTATTCACCACGTGTCTTTTTGGACCGCGTGCTTTCTACGACTGGCAGGATCAAGCTGCGGAGTAAACACGTACCGAATTGGTGGGAGCTGAAACGGATGGTGCGTGGCTTTCGGCATGTCTCTTGGCAATTGCTTAAGAATCGTGAGACGCGTTGGCTGTACTTGAGAAACGCTTGGAAGACGATGTGGATGGGGCCGGAGAAATTCGAGTTTGCGCATACGATCATGGGCGGCTATTTGCACTTTCAAAAGACCACGGCGAATATGCTGGAAGAACTGGAGAATTCGATTCAGTTTGCGGAACAAGATGCCACCTATCCGCGTTCGGTGTCGGAAATGCCGGCTGAATCGAGACCTAAAGTCAAGTTGCCGGTCGCCAGTGCAACGCCCTCACCGGCTGAAAAGTAGTACTGCCCCTGGAGTAGTTTGCGGGCAAAGCGAATGGCAAGAGTTCTCGACTGGTTGCTGCGATTTCGGACTTCGCGTTCAAACGCACTGCCTCTCTCTGGCTTTCAAGCTTTCTAGCTTCTAGGCATGAATCAGCACGAATCGTGCCTACATCGGAACTTCACTGAAAATTTCCGAGCCCCGTGTACACGAGTAGAGCGAATTCGCAATACTTACGCTGGTAAGGTTTACGTTCTACGTTCTAAGAACATTCCCATCCCCGCGAAGGAAACATCATGTCGAACAAAATGCTGACCGGTTCGGTCCTCATGGCAGCTACGCTTTTCTGCAACATTGCAATACCACACTGCGAGGTGCCGTGCGGAATTTATGGCGACCAACGACGTTTCGAGTCTATGTTGGAAGACACTGAGACTATCTCCAAGGCTTGTGCGCAAATCGTCGAGCTATCGAGCAAAGAAGACGCGCTCTCCCACAATCAGCTTGCTCGCTGGGTGGCTACTAAGGAAGCTCACGCAACCTCCATCCAAACCACGATTGCTCAGTACTTCATGACTCAGCGACTCAAGCCTGATGCAGATGGATACACCAAGAAGCTGACTTCGGCTCACGCTGTGATGGTGGCTGCGATGAAGGCGAAGCAAGGCGTCGACGCTGAGCTCGGTATGAAGCTTGAAAAGTCTATCAAGGCATTCTATGAAGCTTACGAAGGCAAAAAAGCCAAATAAGTTTCTTCTGGTTCAATTCGTTTCATGGATAGCCAAGTTGCTTCGAACAGAAAGCTCTCCCTCATCTAGCGAGAGGGAGAGTTTCTAGACGCCGTTGCGAATATCTGAACTTTCTGTTCTAGCGCACGTGGCTGAACGCACCGTCTCGAATAGCCATTTCTCTCTGTGTGTCTATCCGCTCTTCGCTGAATTCGCGCTGCGGCGTCAATCTTTTCGCAATACAACCGAATTCGTGTCCTCGTCGAGTTGAAGACGGATGCAAGTGTCGGCAAGGGCTCCGGCTTCCTCTTGGTTGTGAGTGACATGCAGGACGCTTACTCCGGTTTTCCGGTTGATCTCCTTTAGTAAGGTCTGCAGGCTACTGCGTGTCTCGGTGTCTAGTGCACTGAGTGGTTCGTCGAGTAGCAGGGCGCTAGGGCCAAAAGAGAGCGCTCGGCCCAGGGCGACGCGCTGAGCTTCACCGCCACTCAAACCGTCGATTCCGCGATTGAGCAAGTTCTCGATGCCAAGCAGAACGGCGAGCTCTTTCGCTTTTCGTTCGCAAGCACGTCGACTGAAGAATCGAATTTTCATTGCGAAGCAGATTTGTTGCTCGACGTTTAGTGTCGGAAAAAGACACAGATCTTGGGGCACGTAGCCCACGTTACGATTGCCCGGAGTCCAGTTCGTTACGTCCGCGCCACCAATGCGAATGACGCCTCGTTCGACCTTTCTGAGGCCAGCGATCGCTTCTAGGATCGTCGTTTTACCGATGCCAGTCCGCCCCATGATGACTGCGTACTCGCCATCCTGGACTTCAAAGGAAACGTCGGGCAGTACAAATTCACCCGCGCGAATACAGAGCGATTCAAGTTGAATCACGACACCCCTCCGGTGCCCAGTCCGAGCCAACGCAGAAGCAATAAGATACAAACGGCGAGTGTGACCATCAGAATCGACACGGCTACTGCGGCGTCAAGCTGGCCTATGCTGAGTTCAAGGAACACGGTCGTCGATAGCACTTCTGTCTTGTAACGCGTCGAGCCTGCGAATACGAGAATCGGTCCGAATTCGCCAAGTGCCCGAGCCCAAGAAACTGTAGCGGCGGCAATGATACCACGCCAAGACTGCGGTAACGCGACTAGGAAGAAGCTCTGTGCCCGGTTGCATCCAAGCGTGCGCGCTACATCTTCGGCCCTGGGATTAATCTGATCGAAGGTGACGCGCATCGTTCGAACCGCGAATGCGCAGGACACAGAGAACTGAGCGAGTACGACGGCTGGCCATGCATAAGAGACTTGAATTCCCAGGGTTTCCCGCAGCCACGGCTCCAATCGAAACTGGGAGTCTCCCCACGGCAAAAGAGGCTGGTGGAAAAGTATTAGCAGGCTGAGACCCAAGACGAGCGGGGGAAGGACGATAGGGATGTCGACGATCGTGTCCACGAGCCAACGCCCTGGGAATCGAAAACGCGAAAGCAGGTAGCCCAGTGGGATTGCAACCCACACAGAAAGAATGGTCGCGACGGTACAAGTCAAGATAGTCAACTGAAAGGCACTGACGATCTCCGGCTTTTGCAAGACCGTTAAGAACTCACTTGGTGAAGTGAAAACGAGATCGGCAAGGATCAACAGCACAATCAGCAGCACAAAGCTCGCCGATAGACCTCCCATCGTCAAAAAGAAGACGACGTCGACAATCGATCCTGCTCGGGAGAGTTTGGGAGGTTTGGCTTCGGCCATGCTTGAGCGTCAACGATCGTTAGCAGTCTCGATAGGTAAGGTAAGCCGAAGTCGGCTTCGAGCATTGTCGTCCTAAGGATTCTCTGCTGCAAGTTCCCATCGAAAACCCTCGGCAGCGAATTTTA
Source organism: Pirellulaceae bacterium (assembly GCA_045105035.1). Taxonomy (GTDB): domain Bacteria; phylum Planctomycetota; class Planctomycetia; order Pirellulales; family Pirellulaceae; genus Aureliella. Next base: position 98,570 of record JBGCCZ010000096.1, read on the forward strand.
CTTGGCTATCGGATGAGCAAATTCGTTCAAAGAGTCGTGCGGCTAGGTTCGGATACTGCGATTCTTTTGAAACCGCGAAAGGTTGAGTCGCAGTCGAGCATGAAAGTCCTTGAATCCGAACTGCATCTAATTTGTCGTCCGCGCCGGCCGCGTTACTTAAGTAGACAACTGCTGCGTCCAGAGAACGGGACAACATTTGGTTCACCAACATATCCCCAGTCGGTGACTGGACTGTGACGTTCTCCATGACTTCCTTCTGGATTCCACCCTCCTTGAACGTGTTTTGCGTAACCCATCCCATGGCACATTGCTTTTCATGGCCAACTCCGACGGTCAGGCCCTCTTTGCTCAAGTCCCGGAGGGAGGCGATCCCATGTGGATTTCCCTTCTGAACGAGAATCACCAGTTCATTCTGCGACACGTCGACAGCTTCGGGGAACAAGTCCGTGACTTGATTCATGAACTCTTTATCGCAAGCAAAATATGCGTCCGGATGCTGACCGGCCCTCATTTGCGCGACGAGAATGCCGCAGCCGTTGTAGACACGGGACACGTTAACGCCTTCGCGTTCTTCAAACGCCACGATGGTTTCTTCGATTGCGGGTCGGAGCATCGAGCCAGCGTAGATGGACAGTTCCGGTGTATCGGCCCATGTGTCGCCTGGGCTGACTCCAAAGCCGTGCTCATCGTAGTGCCTCAGGCCTCGGTCTGAGGCGGTCACGAATCGCGCGAAGTGCAATGCGCGGGTCGGTTGTTTGGAGCAATTCAAGACTCCGATTGCAATTCGAGATGTTGCCGTCTCCAATTCGGGTACGGCGAGAAACTCCAGGTCAGGGTAGGAATGAAGCACCGCGTCGTACACGATGCCGGTCTGTGCCGCTCCAACGAGTAGGTCATTGGGTACATCGGTCACGGTAGTGCGATAGACCGAAGCCTTGTCTAGTTCTGCCCAAGTGCCAGTCTCGGTCAGGATTTGTTTCGTTAGTTTTGCGACAGCCGCCGCTTCCGGGTTGGCTTGCAGGATCTGAATGCCCCGACTGATTGCATCTTCGAGGGAAGTCAGCTTGAGTGGGTTGCCCTTCTTCACTACCAAGCCTGCTTGCATCTTCGCAACGGGTAGGACCTCGCGGATCAAGTCTTTCTCCGAGGCCAAGTCTAGAAAACTATCGTCCGCTGGCAGATAGAGATCGCCGGTTTCTGCGATCTGCAACTGAGATAACAACGTCTGCGAAGGACCGTACTGTATGGTGACCGAACGTCCCGTTTCTTCTTCGTATTGCTGGCGAATGGCTTCCATCACAGCGCGATTGCTCGCCGCACAGTAGAGGGTGATGGCATCCCAATCTTGCTCCGCATTCGAACCGCTAGAGTCCGGTCGCCTGCTTGGTCGATTGTTGCTAGAACCTGCGAGTGCCCAAAGCATGACGGCAAGTACGGCGAGTGATCCGATGGCGGACAGCATTAGCTTCGACATGCTAGATTGCTCCACAGAACAAGAAAGTGCACCCCGAGAGTAACGTGAGTTTGTCTTGCGTTACCTTGTTGCGGAGAGCTCTAAGTTTTCGATCTGACTCTTCGTCGACCTGAGGTTGCCTTGCCTGAACTTGGCTTAGGCAAAAGCACCAGCTCTCAAGATAGGCGACGTGGCGGTATTCTCCTAGAGGTGAAGCGTTCGTCTCTGCGACTGTCAAAGCTCAAGGGACTTTGCGTGCCTAAACCCGAAGGGGCTCTCGCTGCGCCTATTTCCAGCTCTGTAGCTCGATAAGGTTTCCGTCCGGGTCGCGGGCGTAGACAAATGTAAGTTCACCAACACCGGGAACGGATCTACAGACAATATCCCCCTGTGCCGTTCCGCCATTTTCTAAGACGTTGTTGAGTGCGTCTCGAACACTGTCTACTTCGAACGCGATATGCCGAAATCCACTCGCATTGGGTGGAAGCGTCTCTTGATCCATTAGTTCTGAGTATTGGTAAATTTCGAGCGTAGGTCCTCGCGGGCCATGCCCAGGTAAAAGTAGGTGTGCTCCTTCAAGCTCGGCGTTTGGGAGTCCAGTTCCCGATTGCAGCCAATCTCCAGCTTGCTTTCGAATGGGAGGAACTACGCGGCATTCAAATGCTCGGACGTAGAAGTCGGCGAGCTTTTTCCAGTTCTCGCTGACGATATTCGTGTGCGCATAACGCATGGGCGCTTCGCCTTCAAATTTGGCATCGGGATCATGACTGTTGCGCCACGAATGAAAAAGGCACAAGTCACTAGCTGCTGTTCTGGGAAGCTTCGCTGAGGACCTCAATTGCAGTTTGAACGTCTTTTTCTGTGGTCGCCCACGAGGAGATGCTGAACCGCATGGCGGAGCGAGACTTCCAAGTCGTTGGGCCGAGCCAGATTTTCCCGCTGTTTTGAATGTAGTCGAGGATGATCTGGTTGCGTTCGTCGCTTTCGCTAGAGAAAACGACTTGATTCAAAACAACATCATTTAAGACTTCAAAACCAAGCTCGGAGAGCCCTTCCGCCAGTCGCCGAGCGTGACGGCAACAGCGGTCGACCAGTTCGTTGACCCCACTGCGGCCAAGTGTTTTCAATGCGGCCCAAAATTCAACACCACGGGCACGCCTGCTCAGCTCTGGCACAAAGTTACTCGGCTGTCGGCGTTCGTCCCTCATCAGGTACGTTGCATGCGTTGCGAATACATCGGCGACTGCTTCATGATCGCGGCACATGTAGACGGCTGAGTCTTGCGGCAGATTCAACCATTTGTGACCGTCAACAGACCAGGAGTCGGCCAGTTCAATTCCTGTGGTCAAGTGCCTTTTGGACTCTGATGCGCGCGCCCAAAGACCAAAGGCTCCGTCTACATGGACCCAAGCGCCTGCTTGGGAGGCTAGGTGGCAGACTTGCTCAAATGGGTCGAATGCACCTGAGTTGATATTGCCGGCTTGAAGAATCACGATCGTCTTCTCGTCCAAATCTGGCATCTCGTCGACAAGCAGGCGGCCCTGCTCGTCCGTGGGAACACGCTCGATCTGATCGGTGCCAATTCCGGCGTAGCCGAGTGCCGCCACGTTGGTTGGGTGCACTTCGTCACTCATCACAATCCTCAGCCGAGGCGCGTCGGTAAGACCTCGTGCCTTCACGTCGTATCCGATTTTGTTCAGTAGTGCGGATCGCGCTGCAGCGATTGCGGAAAAGGTTCCCATCGTCGATCCGGTTACAAATCCAACGGCGGCGTCTCTGGGAAGATCCAGGATGTCTAGCATCCACTCCGCCGCAATGGACTCCAATTCAATTGCACCGGGGGCAAGAATCCAAGAGCCCGCATTCTGGTCCCAAGTCGACGCCATCCAGCTGGCTGCGACGGTGACCGGTAGCGCTCCGCCGACGACAAATCCAAAGAACCTGCCGCCCGTCGTCGTCACTGTGGCTGGAGCGACCGTGTTTTTCAGTGTTTTCAGGGTTGTTCCTGGATCGGAGGGGCCTACTGGCAGGCTCTCTCGAAGCGAACTCAAAGCGCTAATGTCCGATTCCGGTGGCATGACGCTCCGCTCGTCTAGGCCCCGCACGTAGTCCTTTGAAGCCTCAAACGCATATTCAAGCAAGGCTTCCATATCGACCACTTTATGCTCAACGGCGGAGCGAAGAGAAGAACTGCGGCTTTGAGACGGACCGCCGTCGAATGAACGTTGCAATGGATGACTCCTGTCTATAGATCAATCTAGAACTGCTTGAGCTCGACTACTGATCGAGATTTCTGAAAAGCCAGTGAGCGAGCGCTCCACCGGTGAGGCTACTGAATTATCGGCTGACACCGTTGTGATCCAAGGTTGTTCGTGCGCAAAATAGGAAGCGTTTTGGGCCAACTGAGTTCGTTTTGGGTATGTAGACGTGATTCGTGACGCAAAATCGCTATCTGGCCCACGCGTGGCTGTTGTGATCTATGACAGTCTGTGCACGTTTGAGTTCGGAATTGCGGTCGAAGTGTTTGGACTAAAGCGGCCAGAGGTGGGCAGCAATTGGTACCAATTCAATGTTTGTTCAATTGAGGGCCGGCCGGTACGTGCCGTCGGAGGCATCGAGGTAAAGGCTGACCGAGGTCTGGAACTCTTGGAGGAAGCCGACTTGGTGATCGTGCCAGGCTGGAGTGATCCTCAAATTTTGCCGCCGAAGGAACTGACGGACACGCTTGTCGCGGCTCATCAACGTGGCGCGAGAATCGTCGGAATCTGCGGCGGAGTCTTTGTGCTTGCTGCCAGTGGTCTACTTGCCAACAAAAGGGCGACAACTCACTGGCGATTTCTCGATCAACTCATCGAGAGTTTCCCAAGTGTTGAACGCTGTGGAAGTTCGCTGTACTGCGACGAGGATCGAGTCCTCACCTCAGCTGGAAGTTCAGCGGGGATAGACCTCTGTCTGCATATCGTCCGCAGCGACTATGGAGATGAAGTTGCTGAACAAGTTGCGGAACGCCTCGTCTTCCCTCGGCAAAGGGGAGGCGAACAACAGCAACAATTGCCTCTTCAGAGAGTCCCCAAGACCAAGGACCAACAGTTTCTTGACTTCCTTGATAAACTCGACGCGGACGTTGCCAGCAATCCGACCATAGCAAATGCCGCGCAAGAACTGGAATTGAGTCCGCGGACATTCAATCGAAGAATCAAACAACTTACCGGCCAAACTTACTGTGAATGGATGTCTAATAAACGGCTTGAACGCGCGAAACGTCTGTTGCTCAAGACCGACCTGCCCGTTGAGAAGATAGCGGAGGCATGTGGCTTGGCGTCTGCAAGTTCACTTCGCCGCCTCTTCCGTCGTGAAGAGGGATACTTGCCGAACGAGTATCGAAAAGCCGCTCAGGGGCTTTGAGCTAACGCAAATTTCGCTCACATCAGAAATCAAAACTCAGCGGAACCAGGCGTTCTCGGGAATGGGATGCAGTCGCGAATGTTGGTCATGCCTGTGACCCACTGAACCACTCGTTCGAACCCCAAACCAAAACCACTGTGCGGAACGGAACCAAACTTGCGAAGGTCGATGTACCACCAATACTCTTCTTCGCTTAAATCCATCTGTTTCATCCGCTCAAGCAATACATCCAAACGCTCTTCTCGTTGGCTACCACCGATGATCTCGCCGACTTGCGGAACCAACACATCCATAGCGGCCACGGTCTTATCATCATCGTTGCATCGCATGTAGAACGGCTTGATCGTCTTCGGGTAATCATGCAGGATCAAGGGCCCCTGGACATGCTTCTCCGTTAAGAAGCGTTCGTGCTCGGCTTGCAAGTCGGTTCCCCAAGAGACTGGGAATTCAAACGACTCTCCACAGGACTCCAGGATGCTAACCGCTTCCGTATAGGTCATGTGTTGGAAGGGTTTTTCAAGAACGAGTTTTAACGCATCTAAGAGTCCTTTTTGAATTCTGTCTTCGAAGAACTGCATGTCGTCTGGGCAGTTCTCAAGAAGATCTTTGAGCAACCGTTTGATGAACTGCTCGGCGAGCTGCATGTTGTCGTTGAGGTCGAAGAACGCAGCTTCTGGCTCAATCATCCAGAACTCAGAAAGGTGTCGACTCGTGTTGCTGTTTTCAGCTCGGAACGTTGGACCGAACGTGTAGCAACGACCCAAGGAGGTTGCATAGATTTCGGCTTCCAACTGGCCAGAAACAGTCAAATAAGAAGCTTTTCCGAAGAAGTCCTTCGAGTAGTCGACTTTGCCATCGACCTTGGGTGGATTGTCATGGGGCAGCGTCGTCACACGAAACATTTGGCCCGCACCTTCGCAGTCGGAGGCAGTGATGATGGGCGTGTTGACGTAGTAAAAGCCCTCGTCCTGAAAAAACTGGTGAACGGAGTAGGCAAGTCGATTTCGGACGCGGGTGAGGGCACCGAAAGAGTTAGTGCGTGGCCGGAGGTGTGCCCATTCGCGTAGTTTCTCAAACGAGTGCCGCTTTTTTTGAAGCGGAAAGTCGCTGGGGGCATCTCCGATCAGCCGCACTTCGGAGGCTTGTAGCTCCGTTGCTTGGCCCTTCCCTTCGCTGGCCTTCAACGTCCCCTTGGCCACAATCGAACTGCCGACCGAGAGGGAAGTGATGACGCTTTCGTAGTTCTCGAGTTCACCGTCGGCGATGATTTGCAAGTTCGCAAAGCAGCTACCGTCGTTGATTTCGATAAAGCTGAAGCCGCCTTTGCTGTCCCGTCGAGTACGGACCCAGCCGCGCACTTCGGCTTCCTGGCCTACGTTATCTGCGTTGCGTGCGTCCGAAACTGGTATCCAGTTCATCTCAAGAACCTATTGGAATGGAGTTAGTGTTGACGGTTGTTTGTGGGAGCTCTGGGGGGGAACTGGTGGAGTTCTTGAGCCGAGCCCCACCCGCTCGTTCCTCGCGACCTCCCCGGCATTCCTCGCTTGGGGCTCGGAACGGGGAGGTGGCTTGGTCGTTTTCGCTTGTGTTGCGAGCGGGTGTTTGCCTCCCCGCTCGTTCCTCGCGACCTCCCCGGCATTCCTCGCTTGGGGCTCGGAACGGGGAGGTGGCAGATTTCGTTTCGCTTCTGCGCGGCTCTTGCTTCTTCGCGGCTCTTTGCGGTTGGCTCCGGTAGCGGCCTACTTCCCCGTTGAAAAGAAGGGCAGTTCAGCGAGCCGGTCGGGTGACCGCAATGATTGAGCGGTCCAGGACTAGTGTCCGTTTTCAGCCAAGTAGCGTTCGGCGTCGAGTGCTGCCATACATCCGGTTCCGGCCGAGGTGATAGCTTGGCGGTAGTAGTCGTCAGCCACATCGCCGGCAGCGAAGACACCTTCAACGCTGGTGTTGGTTCGGAAGGGCTGGGTCCACTGAAGGTAGCCCTTGTCGTTCATGTCGAGCTTTCCTGACAAGAACCCCGTGTTGGGCGTGTGTCCGATGGCAACAAACATTCCACTAACGTCCAGGGTACTGGTCGTGTCTTCTTTAGTGTTGCGCAGTTTGAGTCCAGTAACTTGATTTCCGTCTCCCAGAACCTCCTCAACCTCACTGTTCCAAACCATCTCGATGTTCGGGTGATTCATGGCTCGGTCAGCCATCACCTTCGACGCCCGCAGTTCGTCTCGTCGGTGAATCAGGTAGATCGTCTGGGCTCCATCGAGATTGGCCAGATAGCTGGCTTCTTCGACCGCTGTATCGCCGCCGCCGATAACTGCCAGTGGCTTTCTTCGGTATGTCGGTAATGCACCATCGCAGACAGCACACGCGCTGACGCCCTTGTTCTTGTACTCTTCTTCGGAATCTAGGCCGAGGTAATTTGCACGCGCGCCGGTAGCGATGATGACGGTTCGTGTCTCGACGGGATCACCGCTGGCCGGAATGACCTTCATCTTGTCGCCGCTGAAATCAACTTCGACAATATCATCGCCAACAACTCGGGTTCCGAAATTCAGTGCTTGCTGCTTCATGAGCTCCATCAGCTCGACACCTTGGACGGCGTAGTGAGGTGCTCCATCCTTTTCGTGTCCCTTTGGAATTGGAGGCAGATTCCAATGGCGATCTTTATCAACGGCACTCTCAATAAATGCTCGAACATTGCCAGCCGGGAAGCCAGCGTAGTTCTCCACTTCAGTCGTAAACGCCAGCTGCCCGAGCGGGATCATTTCGGGGCGGACCGTGCCTTCGAAAAGCAGTGGTTTCAGGTTGGCACGAGCTGCGTAGATGGCTGCTGACCAACCGGCAGGGCCACTTCCAACAATCACGGTACGTTCAATTTCGCTCATGTTTTTCCTACTAGATCAAATTCGTTTGCAAAGATGTGTATGGGGGAAGGCCGCATGCGGCTGCCGGACCGTATTCCTTGGTTCAATCTGAACCGGAGAATTATAGGGCTGTAGCGAGTCGGCTCCCAGGTGACTTGCGAGAGTTGTGTTGCCGACGTTGGAGCGGACGATTCGGGCCCGGTCCGGCGCGTCTCTGGGAGGAGCGGTGGTTTGTCGAAGGCTTGGCTCAGTCGAATTGGCCGTGCAGGAACCAGTTGCCAGTTTGCAGGTCACGGAAAATCCAATACCAGTCTCCGCTGTGAACTTCGATACGGTAGTAGTCGCGACGAGAGCTCGGACCACGCCACCAGCCGCTCTCGAGTCGTTCGGGGCCGACTGCCTCCGTTACTTGAAAGCGTTTGCCCCTGAGTTCGATGAGATCTGGAGCTCGGGCGTACTGAGTTTGAGTTGCGGGCTGGCTCTCATTGGCACTGCTCGACTCCAGGCCGTTCGCATTTGACTCTCGTGCGACGGGTGCGCTTTCATTCGCCGTGTTAAATCCGGTTTTGATCGGCAGCGGTCTCTCGTGCAGGTGACTCGGTCGCCGGAGTGGATCGTCTCGGGAGGGGGCGGCGTTCCCGCTGGCTAGCCGGGTACTGATTTTCTTGACGGTATCCATGGGCGTGCCATCTTTGCGAACTCCTGTTAGCGGCGATAGCGTGTAGGCCAACTCCGGTTGGGATTCTCTTTTCGTCTTGGCGGCTAGGACACGTTTGCGGCCGAGACGATTGCTAAGCGTGTCCACAAGGTTGGCAATTTGACTGCGCTGATCGGATTCGTTTGCATTGAAGAGGCCGGCTTGGCGATAGACCAATGGCGCGGTCATCGTGGCTTGTAGACTCAGCCGCCAGAGTTGGTTTTCACCCATGACGCGGATTGTATTTTCCAATTGTCCGAGCAGTAGCCCCTCCAGGTGATTCGCATCGTTGGACGGGCGAAAGAGGCTGAGTTGCATCAGCAGGGGCGGAGCTTCGAGTAGATCCAGTCGACAGATGAGCCGTATGGCGCCTTCGCCGCGTTTGGAAAGCCGCTTGGATAATTCTTGGCAGTTGCGAATGACTAGCTCACCAATCGTGTCGCGGTCGGTCGTCGGGTATTCCAGCGTTTGCTCCAAGCACCAATCAGGTTGGCTGTGAAGTGTAACAAAGGGCTCGTCCTTAAGTCCTACAGCCTGGTCCCAGCGTAGGAGTAGGTCTTCGCCCAGACGCGAAGCCATGCCTTCGCGCGGAAGCGACTGGAGGTCACCGATGCGGCGGATGCCTAACCGCCTCAACGATTCGACGGTGTTTTTCGGCTGACGTAGAGCCACGATGGGTAGGCCTGCCAGTGCGGGCCGCTCACACTCAGGTTCAACAATTTGGAATCGACTCTCCGGCACGTTTGCTGGTTCGTTGGTCGAGCTTGGCTGCGACGATGTTTCAGACTGATTGGTGTCTAGTGATGGAGCGGGGGTGCTGTCCTGGTTGAGGTTTTGAGGGGCATTGGGAGCACGGCGGAGTGCGTAGTTTGCGATGGCCCAAGCGCTGCCGATGGTGCCCGCGATCCCAATGCAGCCGAAGTAGTCCAGTTGGCCGAGCCAGTTTCCGAGTTGCTTGGCGAGCTCCGCTTCGTTGCCATAGATCCTGCCAATTCCGGTGATGTCGAGTAGTAGGCACTCGGGCTGGTGAAGAGTGCGTCCAGCCCAACTCTTGCGACCAAGCGGTTCGAGTCCGACAAGTGGACTGAATTGTTGAGCTTGTTCACTGAGCCAGCACAAACGCTCGATGTCTTCGCCCGGTTCGTGTTCAATGACTTCGACATCGCCCAGCACTTGGGCTTCGGAAAGTCGCATGGTGGTGCGGACTCCGGATGCTCGAGCTTTTAAATTGGCGGCCGCGACGACCATCCCGCGACGAGGGTCGCGGGCGGAGAGGATAAGAGGAAGCTCAGCTAGCCGAGGCGTTTCGGCTTGGATTCTTTGGACGGGCCAATTGGGAAGCCAGACGCATAGAAGCCGCTTGTTCATCCATTGGTCTCGTAGAGTTCTTTGATGCGGCGACGCGTGCTGTGTGGGATGGCGTGTTTGGAAGCTTCGTATCTTGACTGGCTATTAGTCTACCTGTTCCAGTCTGGATTTCTATGGATAAGTTCGCCCCGAAGGAACCACCGCGATTCCGCAATAAAGTTAAGTCGATTTGTCGATGAGGTGGGCTGCTTTTATGATTGTAAATGCGATTGGGAACGCGAGATTGTGTGGTTTTGTTGTCGAGTGGAGATCGGTGGTCTTTTGGGAAGCTTGTGTTGGTAAGCTCGTCTGCGGATTGCGAGGTTATCGGTGGTTTTGCATTTGCATTCTGAAGCGGGGATCGCTTGGGATTACGGGCATGTGTTTCTACGGAGCGCTGAACCAACCATTGGACATCAGCCCAGCTCGGCCTTTGGCGAGCAACCGCACTACGTAGCAGGAAGGCGTTTCCTCCGCCCGATTCGGCGGCCAGTTGAAAACGGCGAGCGGCGCGGTCATCAAAGCGTTCCAACTCGGCAACGACGGCTGAGACGGCTGGTGTGCGCAGGGCCTGGTCTACTGCCCAAATGGCATCAGTCGCCGATTGCGGCCGTACAAAGATGACTTTTTGTAAATCGATTCCGTGAGCGAGGAGTGAGGGTGGGTAGAGATGCTCACGTACATCATGGTTGTCCACGACGACTAAGTAACCGCCGTGAACGCGGCAAGCTTCGGCGGCGGCAGTGAAGGCTAGATAGGTTGCACCGCAGGCCGGAGTGGTTCGCAGGTATTCGATCACGGTGCCCGTAACGTAGCCACCATGTGGCAGGCAAGCGTCCATCGCGCTGCAGCCAGTGGAGCTGGTCGATTCGGCAGTGGCCTTGTTGGCCAATTTTTCGATCTTACGAACTTGTTTGGCAAGTCGATCGACCAATGCGCGGCCAGACGGCGTCGCCGCAGAGGGCCGATGCTTAGCCGGCTTCGTCAGCTCAGCTGGCGCGGTTTGAGGGCTGAGTTGTGAGGCAACGGATTGCCGTGACATACTTTGTTCCATCAATCGTGAGCGTTCGCGGTCCTTGCAACGGATGAGCAGTCCGCAACTCCCACCGCACAAGGCCACCCTTCCATCCTCTCAGGAAATAGACTGCTTTGCTAGCAAAGAAGTGGCGAGGGAGTGTGATTTGGGAGCTTTCGCGTCGCCGCAGACGGGGCTGGATTTCGCGAAACGAAGAACTCATCGAGTGATCCGAACTCGCTTCGACCCACGGTTAGCCACAGAAAAGGCGATTTGGTCTGCTCAGAGATGGGTTATCCGCTTTGGACGGACACCTTCGGTCGCGGGGCAGAATTTTTCTTCGTTCTCAATTAAAAGAAGGAGCCAGGAGACAGCGGCTCCGGAGCGTCTAATTCCGTGGGAAACCTCGTTGAGCAGCGACGTTGCGTTTGCTCGAACGCTCGATTGCAACCTGTAGCACGTAGTCCTCTTCCAACTTTTGGCTGCTCCGCCCGCTCGTTGGGACCTTAGCTACGTAACGCGGCTGGCTGTCAGGATCGATGGCGAAGGTAGGTTTCACGCCACGTTCGCTAATGGCTTGACCGTTTGGCGAGTAGAACTTGGAAACGGTCAAACGGATCCCACTCGAGAGCAACTTGGTATGAAACAGCCCCTGGACACTGCCCTTGCCGTAAGTTGTCTCTCCGATGATTTCACCGCGTCGGTTGTCTCGGATTGCTCCGGCAAGAATCTCGCTCGCACTGGCACTATCTTTGTCGATCAGCAAAGTGAGTGGCATATCCCATGTTCCACTTAGCGTCGCATCGTAGTTCTGATTCTCGATTCCGTTTTTCCCACGAGTGCTGACGATACGGCCTTTCGGCAAAAATCGGTCTGCCACAGCTATTGAAGCGTCCAGCCATCCGCCTGGATTGCCTCGAACATCAATAATCAGACTCTTCATCCCACTCTGATGTAGATCCCAGAGGGCCCGGTCAATTTCGCTAACCGTAGTTTTTTGGAAACTACTGATCTTCAGATATGCAAGTCCAGTCTCCGGCTTCAGGATTTGTACATCTTCAATGCTGGGCACTTCAACTCGGCGTCGCGAGATGACCAAATCACGCTGACCGTATTCTTCGCTAGCGATCAGCAATCGTAGATTGCTGTTTGGAGGACCACGTAGCAGGTCGGCGGCTCTGTCTGCTCCGACGTCCTGGCAAGTGATGTTTCCAATTTGAACAATTCGATCACCGGCAACGATTCCCATCTCTTCTGCGGGGCCGCCGGGAATCACATTTAATATATGCAGGGGCACTTCGTGTGGTTCAAGAGCGATCCCCAGTCCGACAAAGTTTCCCTCAATCTGCGACTCGACCTCAGTCAACTCTTCTGACGAAAGGAACGATGAGTAGGGGTCGAGCAATCCAATTGCCCCTAGGGTGAACTGCACGACAGTCGTGGTTGCATCCATGCCGATGGAGCGCTCAGCACGCTCTGCGGCTTCGGTCACGACAGCCCGCGCGTCGTATCGGTTGAGGATTGGGCGACTCAACGTAACTTTGTGAATTGCAGTCCTAAAGTCCTCGACTTGTCGGCGATCGACATTGGGTAAATGCTCATTTAAGAAGCCGGGTTCGGTTAACGCGACTTCCAGGTAAGCTGTTCCGCCCCGGATCACTTCGGTTAGATCGATTGGATCGACGTAACTCATTTCCAATCGAGCGAGAACTTCAGAGTATAGATTCAATGCGTTGGATACAGGCTCGCTAGTGGAAATGTCTGCTAGCGATTGATCTGTTAGTCGTCGGATCACATCGTAGTGCAGGCGAGAGATTAGCAGACGCCGCCGAAGAGTCTGGTCTTCGGGGTATTCCCGAACGACAGCTTCATAATGCTGAATCGCTTTGATCCACTCGCGATTTTGCTCCAGAGTAATTCCATACTCGACGACTTGCCTAGGGGCTTCAGGCTCGGATGCTTTTGGTGTTTGTGCTAGAACGGGTTGTGCCGTCAGCGTCAGAATGAGGAGAAGAAAGGCGGGCCGAAAAGGAAAGGTCATGCTGCTCTTCCGGGAAGGCGACTGTGAATGTCTAATTCAACATCCAACGTGTCCCGGGGCTGGCCGAATGCTCGCAGTCTCTAACCTCAGTTGGATCCGAGTGAGTGCGTGCGTGGTTCGATGCCTGGAAGGACATGGTTGGCGGGCGTGCCTCGGTCGATTCAAGCATTCGAGTGTTTGGCTTGGAAGCTCTCCTTCCTAACCACTCGGCTTGTCTGACTCTGCCTTCCATGCACGAAGTCGGCCCGAGCAACTATAGGTCGCTATTGGGGATTGGTCAAAAATCTGCCAACGAGAATTTGGATGAATAATCGGCACGGAATGAGCAATCAAACTCGAGTTTTGCAATCATGACGGATGACCGCATTAGAACGCCCTGATTTGAAGAAAACGTTTGAATCTAGTAACGTCGCTCGGATTGCCGCTTGCCCGGCACTTGTAATTTGCATAGCAGAATCCAGTTTTCGTTTCGAATGAAGTGCGGAAGCGGAACGATGGAGAAAGTGAGTCGGTGAAATGACTAAGAAAGACACTGAAACGCGAGTGGAAGAGCTTGAGATCGCACTGGCGCATCAGCAGCGTCTGTGTGAACAGCTGAATGAGGTCGTCACTTCCCAGACCGAAGAGTTGATGAAGCTAACTAAACTTCTTCCGGCCCTGCAGTCGCAAGTACAGGAATTGAAGGCTTCGGCGAGAGGCCAAGGCACAGCATCTATTGATGAGAAGCCGCCGCATTATTGAGAGCCATGGAGGTCTAAAAAAACGCAGCCAAGAACCTGCGTTTCTTGCTTCATTTGCAAGCCACGGCGCAAAACACGTCCTAGACTTGCTCGTCCTATGTACCCTCGGAGCGAGCAATGACTACACAAAAAACGTATCGACTACTTACCCGCAGCGATTTCGATGGACTTGTCTGTGCAATTCTGCTGAAAGACATGGGGATCTTGGGAGAGATCAAGTTTGTTCACCCCAAGGATGTTCAAGACGGCAAGATCGAAGTTGATGAAAACGACATATTGACCAACATCCCGTATGTCGCCGGTTGCCACCTTTGTTTTGATCACCACGAGAGTGAAGAGATTCGTGGTGCAGGCGAAGAACGAGATAATCACATTTTGATCGCCGGTGCAGATTCGGCTGCTCGAGTCGTTTACGAATACTATGGCGGCAAGGATCGGTTTCCGAGGATTGGCGACGATATGATGGAAGCAGTCGATAAGGCTGATTCTGCCCAGTTCACTCTGGATGAAATTCTCAATCCTGAAGGTTGGGTACTGCTTTCTTTCCTCATGGATGCTCGCACCGGTCTTGGGCGATTCCGAGAGTTCACTGTATCTAACTACCAATTGATGATGGATTTGATCGATTACTGCAAAGATCACACCATCGAAGAGATCTTGGCGCTCTCAGATGTAGCCGAACGCGTTGAACTATTCCGCTCGCACGAGTCTGCAGCCAAAGAGCAGATTAAACGTTGTGCGACAGTTCACGGCAATCTGGTCCTGCTTGACTTACGTGAAGAAGAGACGATCTACGCTGCCAACCGGTTCATCGTTTACTCGCTCTTCCCACAATGCGATATCTCCATTCACTGCATGTGGGGACGCCAAAAGCAGAACACAGTCTTTACGATTGGTAAGTCGATTCTGGATCGCGGTTGCACGACAGATGTCGGGGAACTGTGCCTTAAGTACGGTGGCGGCGGTCACGAAGCTGCAGGAACGTGCCAAGTTGAGCACGAGGACTCCGAGCGTGTGCGCGGAGAACTGATTCGAAAAATCAATGACGACGCCGCAGTGCTGACCTAAGTCCCAGTGATTGGCTGGATCAGCAGCTAAGCAAGAAATCAGACGAGAATTAGCCGTGGGTAAGTGCTTTGCGTTGGCAAAGAAACTTGCTCACGGTTTTTTTCGTAACTAGACGATCGAGTCTATTCGTGAATGGGAAGCTTGATTCTCGCTACATATACTGCAGATCTAAAATCGCTGCCAAGTGCTTCATGTTGGGAATAATAGCTCACCCAAAGGCGATCTTCATGCCACGCGAGACCTGCGTAACTCGTGTCGCCAGAGGAAGGAAGACGTAGGAACTCTCGCAACCTTCCTTGCTGCGTGTCCACCCAGCAGAGTGACGTTCGGGTATGGCCATCGTACAGTCGAACCGCGGCAAGCAGTCGTCCGTCGGGGAGCAAGCACATTTGAGGACCGCCCACGCGGACCTCTAAGTCTTTCCATCCCCAGTCTGTATAGGGTGGACGAGAGCGTCCGAGCATGGCGGTTCCGAACTTCCCATCCAACGGGTCTCTTCTGAGAAGGCAGAATGCCGTTGCTCTCGCGTCGAAAACGATCGAAGACTCGTTGGGGTATCCCTCATCAAAAAGGTCCCGTTTTAACACATTGAAAGTCTGGCCGTCGGACGATTCGTACAACGTTGTCGTACGACTGTTGGTCTTTCCAGTTCGGTAGCCAATTCCTAGCATCCGATCTTGTAGGGAGGAAACGCGCCAAAGCCAATAGTTCGGCTCGCCGATTGCTTGGCGTTCCGTCCAATTCCTTCCATCCTCCGAGTACCAAGCATAGGTTTGATGCTGTGTTTGTTTCTCCTGAGAGTTAGCGTCGAAATCGTGGAATGCCGCCGCCCCGGTAACCATCAGTTTGCCCTGCGGGGTAACCGTGATTTTCGCATCCCGAAGATCAGCAGCTTGGTCATCGAAAACGACAGCATCTTCCCAAGCTTGTCCATCCTCGGAGACGATCACTCGGAGACGCCCATCTTTGGAAACGTGGGCCTGTCCCTCGCGGAACGCGCAATACCACTTGTTCTTAAAACGCGTCAAATCTGTAAATGCGCCGTGAGGCAGGTCGGACGGGATGCGGCTACATAATTCAATTTCAGGTCCACCGGAACCACTTTGCCCTTCGATGTCCTGCCAAGCCGCAAAATAGCGATGGCCTAGTGCACGATAAGCTTCTGAGTTGAAGTGTACTTCGTCGCCCTTGTGACCTAGGTCGAACGAGGAAACGAATCGGCAGTTGTGCACCAAGTCGGATAAGCGTTTGTGCGCGGCGTCCACTGTGAGGCGATGGTCATTCCATGGTCGCTCGTGAAAATTGCCAAGTTGTCCGATGATGAATGGCAAGTTTGGATTGTCGAACTTTGCTCGGAAATCATCGATCAAACGCGCTAGATTCGATTCGTATGCTTTCGAACGCTGCGCATTGCTATCGGACTCACCTTGGTGCCACAAAATGCCTTTGAGACGTCCGAACTTGGTAGCCGCCGAAACCTGTTCTAGCGTATTGTCGTATGGATATGACTTCGTCTGTTCATGAAATCCACTCGGAGTCCAGCTTGTGACAGAAGAGCCGCCAACAGCGCAGGGGATCAGCCCGATCACGATCCCTGGGTGTGCATCCAAGTAATCCTGGGCGAAGGTCCTGCCAAGTCCGACGCCGACGAGCTTTGGCTTATCAAAGTGTAAGGGGTCTGTGGCAACTTCCCACGAACCGTCCTTTGAAAAGCAAAGCATACGTTTGCTGGCTGGCGGGAGTTGCGATTCGACGACCCCGCGGCCCGCCATATTGGACTGACCCGCCAGCAGAAAGAGATGGAATTTCTCAGGCTCTTTCGGGACAAGATGCTGTGAGTTCTGGTCAGCTTGAACGCGGTCAGCTTGATCCTCCAAGCCTTCGCCGGCTTGGACATTGAAGTTTGATTGGCAACATAACAGGATCAGGCCAACCAAGACGCTCCGCGTTCGGCGTTGACGCGCCTCATGCAAGAGCAGAGTAAGTGCATACTGAGAATCGTTTGTTGTCGGTACGCGGATTGTAGTGGCCATGAAAAACTCCGATGACGCAGTGAATCCTGGATTTCCATTGGGCGGAACGTTCGAAGCTGAATTCGTTCAGGCTTCGTCTCAGCACAGATCTGTTGAGTGTAGGATGCATCGCTTTGCCAACTCTGGCTGATCGAAGTCCGGCCCGTAAATGACGCTTGGCGTGACAGCCAAGGACTGGTTCAGATAGACCTGCCTCGGTGGCGGCGGCTTGATTGCTTGGAAGACGGCGACTACGGAACCTACTCCAATGATGAAGCCAATCAGGATGGCAACATACATCAGCGGTTTCGACTTGAGGCCCATCGCCGTCCGGGACTCCTCTTTGAATACGAACATCGTTAGGAAGAGAGCGAGGATGAGAGGGCCGCCAGCGCTGTAAAAACCGACTGAAGTGAAGCCTTCTTTAAAGACGACGCCAATCGCTCCCAGTCTTTCGATGATCACAAAGTCGCAGCAAATGGCAGTGGCTATCCATCCCCAATATTGATTCAGGAACAAACCGATGGCGCCCGTCAGTGCCAAGACGGCGAGGATGGAAAAGAAGGCGATCCCGAGCGTCTGGTTGAGACGCGCCATGGGAACGAAGTTACCGATCTGTTCTAGTGCTGACGAGTTGATGGCAAAGAATGCGACCATGGCGACTGAGAAGGCAAAACCAAGGACGCTCAGGACTGCGACGATCTTTAAGACTGTCCGTGCGTTTCCTGCTTCCTTCTTTTTCTTTTCCGCTTCCTCATGGGTAAACCTTGATAGCTGTTCGGCGTCATTGTTGTCACCGGCGCTTACGTAGAGCTTCTCATAAGGATTTGTGCGGCCAAAATCCTGGTCGGTAAGTTCATCGAACATCGCAGCCGATGGGCCGCTGGCCGCAGCGACAGTTTCTCCCTTGCCGGAGCTCTTTTGAGTAGATGCTGGAGCCTTCTTGGGTGAAGGAATCTTCACCTTCTTTCCACATTTGCACTTCCCACTCTTGCCAGCGAGTTTCGAAGAGACACTCAGCACTTCGCCACATTCAGGACACTTAAATTTGATTGGCATGTTGAATCCAGCTAAGAGCACTGCAAATGAAAAGATCACGAGTTGCGGCGCGCAGAAAAGAACCAAACTGGTTGGTCGAAAGTTAGGCAACCGAGCTACGTAAGCTCTAGTTCCCCAGTGTAGTTTGGCAGCCGGAAAAGTCTTCCGCAAATCGGTCGTCGCTCTCAGACCGATTGCGATTTGCGGAGCAGATTTCGACTGGTTGACCGGAAATGCTGCGTTCAGTCAGCTTCGGTTCGCGGTCCCGCGATTGGTCCTGGGTAACTTGCAATCAGGCGGCCAACCTTCGGGCTAGGATCGAGCGAAAAGTTTCGCGAGCGTGTCCGACGCGGATGCGGCAATCTCGGGAGCGGATTCGTGAAGTGCGGTCACGGTTTGGTCCAGCTGCTCTTGGGCTGTCAGCGAGAGATCGACGAAGAGCACTTGCTTCTCACCGATCCGACAGACCCCCCCGCCCCGCTCACCAAGCCACTCTTGCCGGACTTCGAAACCACAATTTTGAGCCAGAAGGATAGCTTCTTCGAGTAAGTCGACGCAGTGCATTCAAGGCTCTTTTCCCCCATCCCCTAAATTGCTTGGCGAGTGAATTGAATGGGAGCTTGGAGAGATGTGGTAGTAGGATTAGAAACGGAAGATTCCCGACCCACGATTGTGGAGCGGGCACTAGGCGAAGGTCCAGCCCAGATCGTGAGCTCGCAGGGACACGGCTCTTTGCCGATATTTCCTATTGCATAAGGCTTGCGATTGTTGCGAGAGTTTCTACCTGAAGGCCCAATGTCCCTACTAAGAAGCTCCCACTTCACCCGTTAAGTTTGATACTTCCTCACGCGGTTGCTGAGTCTGGAATTTCCAGCTCGGATCCCGGTTGCACCCCTGGCCGACCATGCTGAGACTTGCTAGCAAACTCTCGATGACTTAGCATAGCTCCTGCGAAGTAGCGACGTTGTCCACGAGCAACTGAGGGTTGGGCTAATCCCTCTCAGGCTTCGCACGCTCCATTACTTCCTCATCCGTAGGGACAGACTTTGATGAGTACACGCATCACCGTAGCCATCATTGGCGACCTAGCCAATGTGCGTTTTAACGACAAAAAGATCGTTGACAGCGCGAATATCGAGGAAATGGGTTCTGAGCTTATCGCCCTGGTAGCCGAGCAAAAGCATAAGCACGTCCTGTTGAACTTCGAGGGCGTTGAATTCATGTCTTCTGCCGCGCTGAACAAGCTGATTAACCTTGATAAGAAGGTTAAGGCAGTGGGCGGAGTACTTCGTCTTTGCTCCTTGAAAGCCGATATTCGAGAAGTTTTCACGATTACACGTCTCGATCGCGTGTTTGATATCCGCGATACAGAAAGCGCAGCACTCAAAGCGTTTGGCGTTCCCGGATAGGGCGTTCTGCGTTGTTGCAACTGGCCATGCTATGCTCTTACTTCGCGGAAGTTGAAGCGAGCGGGCGGAAGCGCAACAACGGTTGACGCATGCGTAACCTCGCTCGATCCATCGCGTCGCAGCGAGTCTGTGGCAGGAGATATTAGTGGCCGAAGAAGACTGGACTTGGACTCTATCCAAGACTTTCCCTACATCGAAGGATGTTGGACATCAGCTCATTGAAGAGCTGGTGGCTGCCCTTGGGGAAGCTGGCTGGGAAGGTTCAGAATTGTTTCATATCCAGATGGCGGCCGAAGAAGCCTTGATCAATGCGGTTACTCATGGCAACGACGAAGACGAAACGAAGTCTGTCCAAGTTGATTTTCGTGTCTCACCAAAGGTTGCTTGGCTGCGTTTTACGGATGAAGGTCCGGGGTTCACACCAGACACTCTGCCCGACCCAACTGCTGACGAGAACTTGGAGTCCGTTCATGGTCGGGGAGTCTTCTTGATTATGCAGATGATGTCCGAGGTTAACTACAACGATTGTGGAAACGAAGTCACCATGATTAAACGTCGGCAGGAAGTGTCGGCCTAGATATTCTGAACTGGTGTAACAGGCTCTCGCCGCGCAATAATGACTAAGGCGGAGGATGTGTTCCTTAGATGTTCAGTTCAGTACGCGACCTTTTCAAACCGCACTGCAGCAACACTCGCAACAACGATTGAACCGAGGACTCTGTGTGAATCCTCGGTCGCTTCATGAATTCATGCTACAAGACGCTACTTGACTTCAAGTAGTTCGACTTGGAAGACCAAGATTTCGTTCGGTCCGATGACTGGTGGACGGCCTTGAGCACCGTAAGCGATTTCAGGCGGAATGACCAATTCCCACTTGTCGCCAACTTTCATGCGTTGCAGTGCTTCGGTCCAACCTGGAATGACTTGCCCGACTCCAAACGTAGCAGGTTGCCCACGCTGCAGAGAGCTATCGAAGATCTTTCCAGAGGTCAGTTTGCCTTCATAGTGCACTGTCACCTGGCTTGCTGCCGTTGGGGATGCGCCATTGCCCGACTTGACCACCCGGTACTGCAATCCAGACTCGGTGACTTGAACGCCATCCTTCTTCTTGTTTGCTTCCAAGAACTCCTTGTTGCGTGAAGCCTTGCGAGCCATGATGCGTTTGCCCAAGTTCTCCATAGCCTTCATGATGGCTTCCTTCTCGATCGAAGGTTCTGTTCCCTCGATCGCTTCCAGCAAGCCTTTTAAGATTGCGTCCTTGTCCAAGTCACCGGCAGTGACCCCACCGGTACCGATTTGCAGCCCAATGTCGTAGCCCAACCCGTAGCTCCAGGTCTTTATGTCATTGCCACCACCAACCGGTGTGAGGACTTGGGTTGCTTGGGCACGGAGCACCCCACCCGACGCAGAAAAACAAACGAGGCCAAGCAGCAAGCAAGCGAACTGTCGCATTGCAATTTCCTTTCGGTTTTTTGTGGAAATCAAATGCGATGTCTTAGGTATTCAAGCCAGAGACGCACCTGAGTTGAACGTACGAGGAGACCGTACGCGAAATTGTATGAGTCACTATTCTACTCCGCCAACTCTTGATGGCGATGGCAGAAAAACGACCGTTGAGAAAGAGCTTGCGCTAACGGAACGGCGCCTAACCCTGGACAATATGGTTGGAAAGAGTCCCGATCCCGGAAATGTCGATGTCGACTCGATCGCCAGCAGCTAGCGTGAAATCGCTGTTTGGAACGATCCCGGTGCCAGTCAGTAAAAACGCTCCGGAAGGAAAGGTGTTGTCGCGTCCCAGCCAGCCGACCAAGTCTTCCAATTCCCGAGCCATTTCCGAGACAGCCGTACTCTGGTCGAAGACAATTTCCTCGTTGCGGTGAATCTTCAAATCGATCGCAATTTCTTGGCGGGCGGGCATGGAGTCTGCAAGTGTGATCCAGGGGCCTAAGCCGCAGCACTGGTCGTAGGTTTTCGCTTGCGGCAGGTAAAGTGGATTGTCCCCCTCGATATCCCGCGAACTCATATCGTTACCAATGGTGTATCCCACAATCTGCAGATCCGAAGAAAGCACCAAAGCCAGTTCCGGCTCGGGTACATTCCATGTTGCGTCCTCACGAATACGAAGCGCGTCATTTGTTCCTCGCACGCGATTCGGAGTCGCCTTGAAGAAGATTTCGGGGCGATCCGAGTTGTAGACTCGGTCGTAGCACGACGCCGCAGCTTCCGACTCTTCCATCCGCGCTGTTTGCGAACGCTTGTATGTTACGCCCGCAGCCCAGACTTCCTGTTGGTCGATGGGGGGCAGAAACCTTGCTTCCGAGATTTCAATCCGTTCTCCAGTCAGTCCGAGAGCCTGAGCCGTGGTTGGTAAGTCCTTCGTGGATAGAAGCGCAGATAAATTGGCGAATCCGCCGCCGGCAAGGTCGAGAACGTGAACGAACTCGTCTTCAACTTTTCCAACGCAGACAGATCCCTGAGAGTCGAGGAGCTTGGCTAATTGCATGATAAATTGACTGTGAATGTGAGAGGAATGAGCCGTGAGTGCATTCCTGAAGAAATGGTGTACGGCGGCGATACACAGCATTATAGCGCCCCGACTTAAGCTGCCATAGGTAAGGAGTAAAGACTCCTGCTGGCTACTTTCCACCGGGTTCGTACGGGCGCAATGCCGACTTTGCTCGCATTCATTGGCGTTGGAGCCTGAGGTCTCCATTCAGAATCGAAAACCGGACTTCATAAGTTGTAACGATTGTGCCGATAAACTGAGGTGTAGGTTCTTGCTAAGCAGCGGTGAGTTTGTCGATCTGGCTGCGAAGGCATGCGAAACGTTTCAATGGGTTGGGGAGATGGCATGCGATTGCGACTTCATATACTGATGCTGCTGCTCCTTGCCGTTTCGGTCGCCAGAGCCGATGTAGCATTGGGCCAAGGCATCATCCTTCAGGGCGGCGGGCCGGTTAATCGCTCTATGGGGGGCGCTTCTGTGGCGGCTCCGATCGATGCGATTGGTGCGATCTATTGGAATCCGGCCTCGATCAGCGGGATGGCTCAGTCGGAAACGTCGGTTGCATTGGATCTTTTGTTCGCGAATCATACCATCGAGTCTTCGATCGGCGGATTCAGTGGTTCGTCCACGGCCGACATCGGTGCCTTGCCGATCCCCAACGTCGGAGTCGTACACAAGACGTCCAACGAGAGACTGACGCTTGGAGCGGGATTGAATGCTGTTGCTGGCTTAGGAACCAATTTTGCGGCGAGTACAACCAATCCGATTCTGGCGCCTGCGCCGACAGGTCTT
>JBGCCZ010000097.1:0-29497 GCA_045105035.1 Pirellulaceae bacterium
TTACATCGGCCGATGTAAGATAAACGCATAACCCCGCCTTCTCCATCGAAAAAGATGGCCTTTCAACCCAACTTGTAGACGAGCAAACTATGAGACAATCCCAGGCCTTGCCCCCCCGTTCTAGTTTTCAAACCTCGAAAAAAACTCTAGCGTCCGCCCGTCGGGTAAATTTCCTTGGACTCTTCTTCGTCTTGTTGTGCATCGGGTCGGTGCTTCCAGCACGCTTACTCGGGGCGGAACCTCCAATCGCTGAAATGGCAGCCAAGCCAAATTTCATCATCATCTTTGCAGATGACCAAGGGTATGGCGATTTAGGTTGCTTTGGTTCTACCAAAATCGAAACTCCAAACATCGATCGACTGGCAAAGGAAGGGCGGCGGTTCACGAGCTTCATGGTCGCCTCGCCGGTATGCACTCCCTCGCGGGCGGCTTTGCTTACTGGCTGCTATCCGAAGCGAGTCGGCTTACATCAACACGTCCTGTTTCCTCAGTCGAAGAAGGGCCTGCATCCGGACGAAGTCACCATCGCGGATCACCTCAAATCCCAAGGCTACGCGACGGCCTGTTTTGGCAAGTGGCATTTAGGGCACCACCCGGAGACACTTCCGCGGCAGAATGGCTTTGATACCTACCTCGGGATCCCGTATTCAAACGACATGAATCACCCCGACAACAAAGGGAAGCCCCGAATTCCCTCGGACGATCTATGGCGTGATCAAGAAACGGCGGTTTCGCATTGGAACACTCCGCTCATCGAAAATGAGGAGATCATCGAACTCCCAGTCGACCAACGGATGGTTACACGGCGTTACACCGACAAGGCCATTGAGTTCGTGAAGGCAAACAAGGAGAGCCCTTTCTTTCTGTATCTACCACATTCGATGCCGCACATTCCGTTGTACGTTCCTGGCGACGCGTATGATCCGGATCCTCAGAACGCATACACCTGCGTCATTGAGCATATTGACGCGGAAGTCGGTCGGCTCATGGATACCGTTCGCGAATTGGAGCTCTCTGAAAACACCTATGTGATCTACACATCCGATAACGGCCCCTGGCTGCAGTTCAAGAATCATGGCGGATCTGCGGGGCCGCTTCGCGCCGGCAAGGGCACGACCTTCGAAGGCGGGCAGCGCGTGCCCTGTGTGATGTGGGGGCCGGGACGGATTCCAGCGGGCTCAGAGTGCGATGAGTTAATGGGGACCATTGATGTCTTGCCGACGATTGCAGCGATCACTGGCAAACCGTTGGACTCAAGTCGCAAGATTGACGGAATTGACCAGTCGCAGCTCTTACACTCGGACGGGAGTAAGTCCGCTCGCGACGAATTCGTTCACTACACTTCGCAGGGCGTGTTAGAAGGCATCCGACAAGGCGACTGGAAGTTGCTAGTCAAGAAGCCTCGGAACAACAAGAAAAATGCCGCGAACAAGAAGGAACCTGAAGTACTGCTGTTCAACTTGGCAGATGACTTGGGAGAGCAGACCAACTTGATTGAGGAGCATCCCGAAGTCGTCGAACGCTTGAAGGCCCGCATGGAAGAGCTTGATGCCGAGATTACGGCGAACGCCAGACCGACTTGGAAGAAGGAGTAGTTTGTCTGCTCGCGAAAAAGCCGCTCCGAGCGTGAGACCCTACCCGGGCGATGACCCCTACCCGGGCGATGCCCCCTACCCAGGCGACCGCGCCCGATCTTCCCAGAATTCCTCGCCGAGAGCTCGGAAAGGGAAGGTGACGGGGGAAATAAGAGAGTCGTGTACAAAGCGTAGGACGTTACCTCCCCGTGGGGAGGTGCGAGCTGACGAGCTGGTGGGGCTCCACCTTTCGTCTTAGACGTGTGTAGCAACCCTACCCGGGCGTGAACGCTCAACCTTCCCAAAATTCCTCGCCGAGAGCTTGGAAAGGGAAGGTGACAGATCGCCGTTACGGCAATTGCTCTAGGGCTGCGGATTCTTCTTCGAGCTCCGAAGCCTCGGTTTCTACGCGACCAAGGAAGGACTCATTGCTCAATTCTGTTTCGCTACCTGCGATCGGAACAGCTTGGTTTGTTCTTATCGCTCCCAAATCTTCTGCAGCCGCAGACGCGGCTTCTTCGGCTTCCGTTGAGTTGTCGCTCTGGAAGAAAGAACCCTCTGCTTCGGAAGACTCTGCCGCTTCGGCGGGCTTGATAGATTCTATCGACGCCTCCTCTGAGGTACTAGAAAGACCCGGGGGTTGAGCTCCGTTCTGACTTGTTTCTTTCTCTTTAATCGCGCTGCTATACCATTCGAGAATCCGCTTGAGCTGCCGGACTTCAGATCCGACTTTCTCTATGGCTGCAATTGCTTCCAACCGTTCTGCCTCTCCTTTCAACGCCTGGATTTTGCTATACAGAGCTTTTTCTTGTGCCCGCGCCGCTCTCAGTTGATCTTCCAACGCTTGCTTTTTAAATTCCCAACGGGTCCGGGCAGCATCGAGTTGGAGTGCTTTGGTCTCGTACTCTTGAGGACTTACCATATGGCGCGCTGACAATTTCTTTAGTCGCGACATTTCAAGTGCAAGAATCTTGATCTGGGATGCCAAGTCAACCAGTTCATCGAATTGTGATCCACTGCTAGTTGCATTCACAACGGAGTTGCCGTTCGCGGCGGGAGGTGCCGTAGGCAATAACTGTGGAAAATGCGTTGCCCCGCTTTGAAGCTGAGGCGGAAGGTTTGGGGCGGTTGCGCTGGCGATTTGCGTGGTGTCACCGATGGTGTCACCGACAGACTCGAATGCTTGCGGTTGGAGTTCATTTGACGCGGACGGTGGGAGGGACCCTAGAGCGGCGGGAGCCGGCGAAGCAAAAGCGGGAGTCGTCGAAGGAAGAGCCTGCCTGCCTGAATTCGGGACGCTACGCCGTAGATCTTGAAGTCCGGCGGCTGCGCCTGGATCGAGGTCATAATCGTAGTCCCAACTTAGGGGATCTCTTGCTCCGAGCAGTTGTAGATAGCGGCGGTGCACGATCTCGTTTGCCGACTTTTGACGCCATTCCAACGCTTCTCGCGTCCTTTCGATTTGCTTTTCAAGCTCGACAAGCGCGGCGACCTGTTTTCCATGTCGCTTCTCAAATTCTTTCTTGAGAAATTCGTATAGTTGTTGAGCTGCGGCTTCGCGTTTCTCTTCAGGGAGACTCTTGATTTGCCTTGCAAGTGCTTCAGCCTGAGTTCTCTGCGAAGGCTGAATCGGGACACCGATTCTTGAGCTTGATTGCAGGGCGTTGTTGATACCAGGGTACAAGTTTGGGTTGCGCTGCGCGTACTGAGTATTCGGGGAAAAATCTGGCGTCGGATAAGGTTGATACACTCCAACGCTGGCCTGCACTTTGGGTTGTTGCTGGTTTGCGAATTGCCGGGCAGTATCTGCAATCCTATTGCGCGGATCTGGCAATTGTGGCTGCGGATTTTGGAAGCCGAATTTAGCCGCTTCACTCTGCGACTCGCCTTGCCATTGAACGGGTATTGCTGCCTTCCCTGCATAAGCGGCGTTGGACGCTAATTCCGGCGTGTATTTGGGCTCCGAAGCACTGTCACGGTACTCGTCGAAATAATCAATTGCCCCCACGGTGAGCACTGCTAGCGGAATGGTCGCTAAGCCAAACCAAACCCACCGGCGTAGGCGTCTCCGCTTGTGAATTGGCTTCGGCTGCGCGGACGATTCAGTTGTGGGTTGAATCTTGCCGAGATCTGACTTCAGCTCGGTAGAGCTTTGGTCAATTGGCTGTCCATCGATTTGTTCCGTCATCGGTCTCTCCCTATCGGTTTCGAATTACGTCCGAGTTGCTAACTTAGCGTTCTAACAGTTGATTCCCGCGGGAATCGGTGACTATGGCTCTGGAACTTCTATGGGTTCTTCGGAACTGGAGCTGGCTCCCAAACCGAGTTGCCGTTGTATTTCTTCAAGTTGGCTTTTCAGTCGTATCAGGTCACTCTCCACGATAAGCGACAACCACTCGGAATCCGACTCGCCTCGGGAATCTGACGGAGTTGACCGAGAGCCCGAAGGATAGTCCGATGTAAAACTCGGGGGGACTTGCCGAGTTGTCAGCTGCGCAATGTCTTGAAACCTGGAGTCGTCGGAAGCTATTGGCGGTAACGATGCCACTCCAAATGCAGCACTTGGCTGAAGTGATGAACCAGACGCAGCGTCTTCAAGCCTGTCGTCGAATGCAGTTCCGGTGGCGTCGCCGCCCGCCCCTTTGTGTCGCTCTGGCGTCGTCCGCCGCCAGGGTTGATCCCACAGCAGGAGTAGAAACGCACCCAATACGAGTGTCATCGCGATTTTTGACCAAGCGAACTTTCCACTCGACGGCTGAAGCGACTCAGGCAAAGCAACTTGATGAGGTGAGCGGACGTGGGCCAAGGCGCCGCGAATCAACTCCGCAGCTTGATTGGCACGCGGAATCCGAGCCTCCAAGTCCTTTTGCATTAACTGGTCGAGCAAGTGTTGGAACCATTTGGGCAACCGTTCGTTGATCGTGTAAGCCGGCTCTGGATCCTGCTCGTGGATCTTTCGAAGCACGTCCAGGGTCGAATCGCCGTGTGCCGGCGGTCGTCCTGTGGCCAGGGCGTACAAGACAGCGCCGAGCGAATAGATGTCACTGCGAGAATCGACGGTCTTGCCGGCGGCCTGTTCCGGACTCATGAATTGCGGAGTTCCAGCGATCATACCGCTGGCCGTAAGCGTCGCATCGTCCAAAGCGCGGGCGAGCCCAAAGTCGGTCAGCAGAACTCGAAAGCCACCTTCGTCCAAGAGCAAGTTGGCTGGTTTGATGTCGCGATGAACAATCCCTTGAGCGTGGGCCTCAGAAAGCGCCTCGGCAACTTGATTGCCAATCGCCAGGACTCGGTCCAGCGGCAAGGGGCCTTCGCGATCCAAGATCTGCTGCAGATTCCCGCCACCCACAAAAGGCATCACTAAGTACGGGAGCTTGTGCTGAGCGTTGACGGAGTAGATCGGCACAATATTCGGATGCACGACGGAAGCTGCGGCCTGCGCTTCACGCAAAAATCTCTGCCGGGCTGCACCTGAGTTCGCCAACATCGGCGACAAGAGCTTCACCGCCAAGTGACGTGGCAACTCGGGATCGCGAACTCGCAACACTACGCCCATGCCGCCCTGTCCGACGATACTGTCCACTGGCATTGCGTCGATCGCGCCCAACGCGTCAGGCTCGTCCGACGTATCCAGGAGATCGATCACCCAATGGTCCGCAGCGACCTGCTGCGCCGTGTCGTGTTGGTTCGGTGCTTGCCCGTCTCCCAGTGAAGTGCTCAGTGAACTCGCCACGGGCTCACGAATAGGAGTTAGACCTGAAAGACTCGGCAATTCAAAATCGTGTTGAGTCTCCTCCTCCAGCGACTGCAAAACGCTCTTTGTGTCTTCCCACCAAGTCGCGTTGGCCGTCAGACCTTCGAGCCTCCGTTGACAAGAGTCACAACGATCCAGGTGTTCGGTCAGCTTGAATTGCTCTTCCAGACTCAGGCGATCTTCGAGCATCTCAGTCAGCGCTACTTCATCACCACAGCCTTCGGGTTGAGTTCGATGTGGAGAAATCACACTGCCCCTCCTTTGCTTTTATCGGTCTCCGGATTCTTCGCCTCGTCGGCCCGGAACCGCTCTACGATGTGTTTGATCTTCCGCAGCGTGCGGCAGCGGGCGACGTAAATGGCACCCGGCGTCATCCCCAACCGTTCGGCGACGACTTCCGCGGTTGTGCCTTCGACGGCCGTTAGCCAAAAAGCCTGCCAAGTCGAGGCGGCCATCGAGGCTTTCACCTGCTCTGCCGCCCAACGGAACTGCTCGCGTTTCTCGGCAACTCCAAATGCCTCAGCCTCGCTGGCCGCTTCGTCCTGTGCCGCAGGAATCCGCGCCAGTCCCAACTGCAACTCGCTGTCTCCCGTCACGAGTTTCTTCTTGCGAAGCAGGTCGATCGTCGCGTTCCGGGCGACCGTCGCGAGCCACGAACGGAACTTGGCTGAACCATGCGGATCGAATTCGCTGATCCGCCGACTGACGGTCATCAAAACTTCTTGGGAGACTTCGCGGGAGTCCGCGTCTTGCAAACCATGGCGAGAAGCGATCCGGTAGATCACTCGCTCATAGATGGCACAGAACTCCATCCAGGCCGACGAATCGTCGCGGTCATGGAGCCGATGCAGGAGCGAAATTCTTGTGTCTGGAACCGTCATTTTTCACCGAGATAAAGCGTTCGTACACTCTATCACGAACCGGTGAACGGAACCTTACAGGGCAGACTACGGATTTTCCGTGCATTCTCCAGAATGCACGGAAATGCCAGCAAAACAGGCGAAAGTCACGAATACGAAAGCCTTTAAGATGGAGAACGATGCCCACGCTCGCATGACTCCCAACCTGGCCCCAATGCGTGAGCTGAGGTGCGGTGACAGTACGCTGAGATTCAGTTGTCGGATCTTCAGCAAGCCACTGAAGCCCTCCCCGTAATTCGCAGCATCAATCCAACATCTTCAGGATGTTCATGAGCAGGCTCGCAGGCTCATCCATTTCAGGCTTGGGCGAAGCGGTCAAGTCCCAGGCTTCGAGCCAAGCTTGGCCAGTCTTACGCATCCCAAAATCAGCTACAAGGTGTTTCTCTAAATCGGGTAGATGCGCCGCACCGTAGAAGACTCCGATTCGTTTGTTGCCTGCCGTGAGTTGTTTCGTGAGGCCGCGCAATGCCTCTGCATTCCGATCGACGATCAGCAGCTGATTTAGCGACTCGCCCATCGCCATGTCCAGCGAACCGGTGCTCGCGAACTGCATCGCCATTAGTTGTTTCATCTTCGCCGGGTTGCCGAGCAAGTCAGAGAAGCTCAGGTCCTCTGCCATTGTGGCGAGCGGATTTGATTCGGGATTCTGCGCAGCCTTGTTGCTCTTCCGCATGATGTCCGCAAAAGTGTCCAGTGCAATGGTTAGCGCGGTATCGCCACGCTCGGCCATCTTCTCCGCCATTTGAGTCGGCGTCATGTCGGCTCGGACAAAGTGCTTCTTGGTGTAGTCGATCTTTTCGAGCTGGGATTCGAGTCCCAACATCTTCTTGGAAGCGTCTTGCATCATGGCGACTGGATTGAAGCCACCGCCTTCGCGTTTACCCCCCAGCGGAATCTGAGTTCCTTCCGGTGCCACCAGTTCATAAAGCAGGACGTCATACTTGTCGAAGAGACGGTTCAGCTTGTCGTAGTACTCGCCTTCGCCGATATGCACGGCGCCGATCAAGTCGACTTGGGCGCCGCCCGGGGTGGCTGAGGAGTAGCGGACGATCGCAGTCTCCAATGCGGCCGGCACTCCATCGACTTCTGTCACGCGTAGGAACTTTGTTAGATCCGTATCGGAAAGATCGCTCTGTTTGTCTCCGATGATCGCCGTAGAGGATGCAGACTGCGCCGCATGCGAAGGCTCACTCTTCTGGCTCAAGAAGGCTTCGATTTCGGCTTTGAAGGCTTCGTTTCCGGTTGCCGTTTGCTTTGATTCCGACGCGGCTTTCGGAGGCGACTGTTCAGACTTTGCCCCTGGTTCGGTAACCTGGGAAGTCTCCTGTCCCAACGTGAGAGAGCAGGTCAAGCCGAGTCCGAAGCACAACGACCAGACCGCCAATCGACAACCAAAAACTTTCGCGGCACTTACACTTTTCATCATCTATTTGGCTCTCTCAAAAGTTTCGTGGAAGGTCAAGGGAAGTGTACCGAGCAGACACGCTGACAAAAGGTGGAGGCTTCACAAAGTATTTCTCACCCGAGTTTGTTCGTGCCGCGACCTGCAATCTTGGCTGCAAGAATAATTAATATTCAATTTCTCATACTCATCCGGCGGTTGCTGGGAAACGTTGGCACGAGTCTCAATCCAAGGGAATTGAATTCTTGCAGCTATCAACTAACGCTCGTTGAGCGCCAGTCGGAGATGGAGGAGTTCCCCACCGGCTCGTCAGCTCGCCACCTCCCCGAAGGGAGGTAACGCGCTACACTTCGTACTCGGATCTTACGTTCTCTGCTCACAACCCTTCAATGGCGCGTTCGGCCACTTGCAAAACTTCCCAGTCACCTTCCCCAGCTGAGTTGTTCGCGAGGAAGGAGGGAAGGTCGGGCGCTCACGCCCGGGGCAGGGCGAAGCAGTTTTTCAAGCTACACAAAGTAGCTCGGATCTCCGAGCCGAGAATAGGCAGCGTTCAGGCTGGGAAAGCCGGGCTACTATCCTGCCCAAACTGAAAAAGTGATTGTCCCTGGATCCGACGGGAGGTGACGCGACATTGCTGGGATAGCCGTGCTAGGATGAAGCTCTTCGATGACCCCGCCTGCTTTCCCCAAATAGTCGACCATTTGCCGCTTATGAATTCTACAGCCAATCTGCCAGTTTGCCGTCCATTTGTCAGTCGCCGTATCTTGTCGGCCCGAGTGTGTTGTCTAGTCGTAGCGGCAGCTGCGCTTCTGGTATCGCCATCGGCTAGTGTGCAAGCAGCCGAGGCGGCGGCGGAAGCGAACAATGCTGATGCACCTAGCCGTCCAAATATCTTGTTTGCCATAGCGGACGACTGGTCCTACGGGCACGCCTCCGCGTATGGCTGCCAGTGGGTTGAGACTCCCAATTTTGACCGGGTTGCCCGCGAAGGCATCCTGTTTAACAATGCGTATACCCCGAATGCGAAGTGCGCGCCCTCGCGAGCAACGATCTTGACTGGGCGTTATTCTTGGCAACTCGAGGAAGCCGGGAATCACATGGCGATTTTCCCGCCGAAGTTTGGCGGCTTCATGGAACGACTGGCGGACGCTGGTTACTTGGCCGGGTATACCGGTAAAGGCTGGGGACCTGGATTTGCCAATGACGCAGATGGCAAGCCGCGGAAGATCACCGGTGTTCGCTACTCGAAGCAAACAGCGATTCCGCCCACCAAGGCGATTTCGAACAATGACTACTCCGCCAACTTTGCCGACTTCTTAAACGACGTTCCCGGTGAGACTCCATGGGTGTTTTGGTATGGAACCACCGAACCCCACCGTCGCTACGAATTCAAGTCCGGTGTACGGCTCGGCAAAAAGCTGAGCGACATTGATCGAGTGCCTGCCTACTGGCCTGACAACGAAACCGTGCGCCATGACATGTTGGACTACGCGGTTGAAGTCGAACATTACGACAGTCACCTGGGACGAATTCTTGAGATGCTCGAAGAGTCAGGGCAGTTGGACAACACTCTGATTGTTTGCACTTCCGATCACGGCATGCCTTTCCCTCGCGTTAAAGGCCAGGCCTACGTGCACTCGAATCGAGTTCCGTTGGCGGTTCGCTGGCCGCAGGGCATCGAAGGCTCGGGACGAACCGTCAGTGATTTTGTGAACTTCACGGATTTAGCGCCGACTTTCTTGGAAGTTGCCAAAGTCAAGGATCCGGGTCCAATCATGCAGCCCACCAGCGGTCAGAGCTTGACTGACATTTTTGAAAGCGACGCATCGGGTCAGGTCGTCAAAGAGCGTAACCACGTGTTGGTTGGAAAAGAAAGGCACGACATCGGGCGGCCTAACAACGGCGGGTATCCCATTCGCGGAATCAACAACGGAGAGTTCCTGCTTCTTCAGAATTTCGAAACAGAGCGCTGGCCTGGGGGACATCCCGTTACGGGATATCTGAATTGCGATGGCAGCCCGACCAAGACGAACGTGCTCGAATTGATGCGGAGTGGGGAAGAGCCCAAGTGGTGGCAACTCTGCTTCGGCCAGCGCCCCCAATTCGAACTCTACAACCTGTCCGTTGACGACGATTGCTCCGTCAATGTGGCCGACGCGGAACGCTATGCCGAAGTCCTCAAGGAGCTCAAATTGCAGATGGAATCGGAGTTGAAGGCCCAGGGCGATCCACGCATGTTTGGGCAAGGCGAGGTTTTCGACAATTATCCGTATTCCGGAGCATCAACCGACAACTTCTACGAACGCTTCACCTCCGGAGAGGGCAAGAAGCCCAAGGCGGGGTGGGTGAGCCCAACGGACTTCGAAGCCAGTTTGGAAGAACTGCCTAAGTCGCAGGGGACACGCGACGGAAGTCGCTAGCCTGCACAACCAATGGTCTACTCTACGAGACACGGAGAGCACTCAAAACGCAGTCGGGATTGCATCAAGACCCTACCCGGGCGTGAGCGCCCGGCCTTCGCTCAATTTCTCGCCGAGAGCTCAGGAAGGGAAGTGACCAGGGAAAGAATCCAGCCCCTGAACAAAGTGTAACGCTGTACCTCTTCGTTTGGGAGGCGGCGATCTGACGAGCCGGTGGGGGAAGCTAAACGACCCTCGGGGGTGCTATGCAGGGCTGGCCCTGTTTGGATTTACTCTAGACTGGATCGTCTTTGAGATAATCCTCTAGATCTTTTCGAATTCGATCCTGGATACGGCGTACGGTGCGCTCGCTGCATCCAATCTCGGCGGCAATTTCCTTCTGCGTCTTTCCTTCGAGCCACATCTCGAGAACCTCTCGTCGTTCGCCTTCTTTACCCTCAAAGGCAGCCTCGAGCATGTCTTGGATTTCAACGTTCTCGATGGCGTGATCCCACTCGGCTGGTTGCAAGTTCGCTTCTTCGGGAATGGCTTGCTCTTTGGAAACCGAACGGCGATTCCGAGTGTGAAACCGCGCCTGCATGCGAACTTTGTTCAGTGTTATGGTAAGCATCAACTTCCAAAGTTCATCTTTGCTTTCAATCGAGAATTTGCCCTCGCCAGCGCGCCGAAAAAACGTTCGGCAAGCGGACTGAACGACATCTTCCGGATCGACGCGGTGCCTCAGCCAGCTCGCAATTTGTCGTTCGGCGACTCGTTGCAGCGAGTCACCGTACTTTTCCCAAAACTGCTCCACTGCTATCGGTTTGCCGTCCGCTAGATCGTCGAGCCAAGCGATAGTTACATCGTGTTTGCTTGCATTCACTTCGTTCACAACGCTTGCCCTTATTTCTAGGAGAAACCTGCTAGTCAACGCCCAGTGAGCTCCAGACTTGCCGAACTAGTGTTGGAACCCGCGTCAGGACAGCAAAGACAGAGTCTCCGCCTCCAACACAGTAGTTAGCGAATTCTAGCCTTGGATGTTACAGAACGACCCACGAGATTCCGGATCTGATTGCTATCACCCGTGCACAGCATGACGGAAACTCCAGCGAAGGCAAGTTTCGCCGGCAAGAGGAGCGATTGTGAAATGTCAAGATTTTAGGGCAAACGCAACTTGGCCGCCTGCGTCAGCCTTGCGAGCTCCGGAGTTCGGGGCTGCGTGGCAAGCCCTAACCGGCACCATCGAACAACGTGCCTAGGACCGGTCTGTTCGCTTCAACTGGCTGTAATCCTTCGCCGATACAACCCTCTGGCGGAGCACAATCCACATCTGCAGGCTGCCACTCACGAATCTCCCGCCGCGCCTCTTCGACGCTTTCAGGTACCAAGCATGACCACTGTCGACCCGCTTGAGCAACAACGAGAAATTGACCACTTACGTAGCGAAGTCGAAAAGCTTCGCCGTATGGCCATGATTGGCGAACTCGCGAGCACAACCACTCATGAGTTCAATAACTTGATGATGACCATCTTGAACTTTGCCAAAATGGGTCAGAGAAACCAAGAAACTGCAGCACGAGACAAAGCCTTTGACCGAATCTTGAAGGCTTCCGAGAAAGCAACCAAAGTGACAGGAACCGTCCTCGCCATGTCGCGTGGCCGGAGTGCTTCCAAAGAACCCGTTGCGCTGAAAAGCCTGATTGAGGACACCGTAGTGTTGCTCGAGCGGGAATATCGCAAGTATCGGGTCCACCTGGAACTGAATCTCCAAGAAACGGCCACTGTGGACGGCATGGCAGATGAACTCCAGCGGCTCATCGTCAACTTGCTCGTCAACGCTCGGCAGGCAACCCCTGAAGGCGGCCAAGTGCGTGTCAGCTTGGTTCAAGAAGACGGCTTAGTGCGACTGTCCGTGCGTGATAACGGGAGCGGTATTGCGCCAGATGTTCTACCACGGATCTTTGATCCTTTCTTCTCGACGAAGGCGGGGCCCGATGAGAGCGGCAAGGGGGGAACAGGCGTTGGCTTGGCGTCTTGCAAGGAAATCATCGAAGCGCACGAAGGACGCATCCGAGTCGAGAGTAGCGTTGGCAAAGGCACGGACTTCATTATCCGTCTGCCAGTTTCTCAACAGCCAGTTCAAAACGCGAAGGCTGGCTAACCGCCGTCGAACATGCTCTAAATTCTCCGCAAACCGCGTCGGGCCGAAGTCGAGCCAGACGCGGGATCGTTTCGTTAACGACTCACGTAGTCAAGAAGCTGAAGGCTGCGATCGTAAACGATATTTCCAGTTGAGATTCGAAGCACTTTGCGTTTTCGAAATTTCATAGCGACCGGTTTGCCGTTCAAGTTATCCAGGCGAACGGCTTAGCCGTATCGGTAGAGTCCGCAACAATCTTCACGCTATCTTCAAATTGGCCGAGGGGATTCGTTCGCCCCTTAGTCCCGCTCTAGGCGATTCTGCGTCGCGTTGGAGGCTTCTCAAGCAGCCCTCAGTTTTCTTAACAAACTCCTCACAGGAATACCGTCCGTTTGTTTACGGAGTGAGGCTACAGTCTTGCCGTGCCGGGTCGCAACCGCGTACTTCGGCCCACCTGTAACCGCATTTCGTTATTCGATGGATCTAGGAGAGTTCCTGTGAAGAAGTCTTTCACAACTAAGTCGGGTTTTACCCTTGTCGAGCTCTTGGTGGTAATCGCCATCATCGGCATCCTGGTTGGTCTGTTGCTTCCAGCTGTTCAGTCTGCACGCGAAGCAGCACGTCGCATGCAGTGCCAAAACAACCTAAAGCAAATGGGGTTGGCCCTGCTGAACTACGAGAGTGCTTACCGTCGCTTTCCTATGGCGATGATGAGTCACCCCGAACGTAACTGCGCCTCCGGCCCCGAATGCGGAAGCTCGCCCTATGACGATGACGGGTTCGGCTGGCAGTCCAAGATTTTGCCATTCATCGAGCAAACAAATCTGTACAACCAACTACAGAGCATCGTGCTTCCAAGCGGCAACCGTCTCCCATACGGAACGTACGGTGCGCTTGAAATCTGGGCAGACGAAGCTGGCCGCGGCGTTCCAATTCCTGGTGGCGAAACAGAGTTGAGTTTCTATCTCTGTCCATCGAGTGCGTTACCAACACGCTGTCCCGATTTCTTCACCGTGCCTGGTGCAACAACGGGCACGCCAACCAATCGCGACCAAGGAGTTGGGTACGGAACGACTAGCTATAAGACAGCGGGTGGAAGCTGCTTTGGCGATTTTGGCTTCATGCACAAGTACAACGAAACACCCGAAGGCGGACGTAAAATCGGGCAGGTCACCGATGGAACTTCGAACACACTCGCAGTTGTCGAATCTAGTTACGTGACCGGAGCTACGTCCGTTCGCTGGGGTGGCAGTGCGACGCCTGACAATCCAGGAGCCGTTCAGGACTGGCCAATCTGGCTGGGCGGACCCGGTACGGATGAGGCGGTCCGAACCAACGGACGAACAACTCGTCCGATCAACGCCTTCACGAGCCCAAACAACATGTTTGACTCGATCGGCGACGATTGTGCCTTCAGTTATCACACTGGCGGAGCACAAGTGGTGTTTGTCGACGGTTCAGTTCACTTTCTGAGTGAAAACCTCGACATGGGAACTTACTGCAATCTGCACGACATCCGTGATGGCCAAGTTCTCGGTGAATGGGAATAGTCCTCGCAGTGCGGGAATAGTCCTCGGTTCTGGCGTCTGTGCAAACTAGTTGGAGTTTGGGTATGAAATACGGATTATGGGTCATGGTTACACTCGCCCTGTTTTCGGGCTGTGGAGATGGCCGGACGAAGTTCGACACGGCGATGACGACCGGTACGGTTACCTGCGACGGGAAGCCAGTTGCAGGTGCGATGGTCTTCTTCGAACCGTTAAAGGACGGCGAGTCGTCGGTTGCTGGGAAATCCGGCGTTGGCGTGACCGATGCGAATGGCGTTTACACCATTTCCACTTATGGCACAGAAGACGGTGCCGTAATCGCCAAGCATCGAGTCCGAGT
Source organism: Pirellulaceae bacterium (assembly GCA_045105035.1). GTDB lineage: Bacteria > Planctomycetota > Planctomycetia > Pirellulales > Pirellulaceae > Aureliella. Next base: position 14,077 of record JBGCCZ010000097.1, read on the forward strand.
TGGTGGAAGCGAAGGTGGTGGATTCGAGTGTGATTGCGAAACGAATTCTGAGAAAGACCTGATGCAGGTTGACGTCCAAGGAGACGTTGAAAACACGTTTGACATCGTACTTCCTGCCAAACAAAAGAAGCGGCGTGGCAATCGGCCGACGCTGGATGATGATCCAGACGACGACGATGACTAGACGCAATCCGTTCTGAATGATCTCGAAACCGCGGAGTCCTCTCCGCGGTTTTTTCATGATTCATCCGTACAGGTTCATTGTCCGCTTGTGAATCTGTTTCAGCCCAATGCAATCCTAAGAATGGTCATGGAAGTGCGCAGTCACTAGCGATACAACAAGACTTTACCTCCCGCTGCCACTTCCCCCCATTCGGTTTGAGCGTTCCATTGTCGAATTCAGATTCTGAATCTCTCGCAGCCAGTATTTTTCCTCGCGCGTTTGAGCGAAGCGATGCGGCCAGCGTCATTTTCTTCCGGATTATCTTCGGTCTCTTGATGGCCACGTGGGCATGGGACTATCTGTCCACCGGCCGAGTCACCGAACTGTACGTTAAACCTGAGTTCCATTTCGGCTATTACGGATTCGACTGGGTTCAGGCATGGCCTGGCAGTGGAATGTATTTCCACTTCCTCGCAATGTCCGGCCTCGCTCTCTGTGTCGCTTTGGGTTTCCAGTATCGAATTGCAGCGTTTCTCCTCGCGGTTCTGTTCACTTATCAATTCTTAATTGAACGCACGAATTACCAGAATCACTACTACCTGATCGGGTTGTTCTGTTGGTGGATGCCCTTCTTGCCACTGAACCGAGATGCTTCCATGGACGCACTGATCCGGCCCAGCATGCGAGATTCGACGGTTCCAAGTTGGGTGCTGTGGGTGCTTCTGTTCCACGTCTCCGTGCCCTACTTTTACGGCGGCATCGCCAAGCTGACGACGGATTGGCTGTTAGGGCAACCGATGGGGATCATGCTTTCAGGGCAAGCAGATTTCCCCGTGCTCGGAAGCACCATCAGCGGGCCGTCGATGGGAGTCGTATTCAGCTACCTCGGTCTGCTCTTCGATCTCGCGATTGTGCCCTTGCTACTTTGGAAGCCGACGCGGAGTTTGGCTTTTCTGGCTGCTGTCGCCTTTCATCTCAGCAATTCCGTTTTGTTCAGCATTCACGTTTTTCCATGGTTCATGATCGCTGCAAGCACGCTGTACTTCGACCCAAGTTGGCCGCGGCGACTGCTCAGCGGTGCTGGATTGGAGAAGCCAAAAAGCAGTACTGAGATGTTTGATTCTGCCAAGTCAGAGACCGCACCGGGCTCGATCTCACTTCGCAGGAAAGTTGCAGCCGGATTCTTCGCGGTTTATGTCGGCTTTCATCTGCTCTGGCCACTTCGTCATAACTTCTATGAGGGCGAGGCCAGTTGGAATGAGCGCGGGCACTTTTTTGCTTGGCGTATGATGCTGCGAGGCAAAGAGGTCGGACTTGGTTACGCGCTGAGAGATCCGGCCAGTGGTCGAGTAACCAATGTGAATCATCGCCAGTTCATCGCCCAAGAACAATCCATCAAGTTTCCTCGCGATCCGGAAATGATTCTGCACATGGCGCATCACATTGCAGATAAGTTTGAGGAGACGACCGGACGTCGCCCTGAGGTTTACGCTCTGGCGATGACTTCGCTGAACGGTCGGAAGCCGCAGCTCATGATCGACCCAAACGTCGACTTGGCCGCTGAGCCGCGTGGCATCTACTACACACGCGACTGGGTTCCTCCACTTGAAGAACCGCTTCGCAAGGAGCCTTGGGATCTACCTGTCGAGCAATGGATGCCTTACCTCGACCTACCCGAGATCAAGTTCATGAAGTGGATGGAGCAGCAGAGTCAGGTTGCCAAAGAGAACGCCAGTTCTGAGCAAGCACGTTCAGATTCCAAACCCGGATCTTAAACGCTCTTCTTCGCGTACATGGGAATCGTCAAAGTCCAGCCACATTGGAGCAATTGCAAATGTCTCGAGTGGGACTGCCATTGATTCTTCGGCGTTGCTAGTACTGACGATATGCTCGGATCGCGAACTCGGTAAGATTGCGGAGGAAGGTTTCCACTCGGTTGTACTTTCACCTTCGCCGCCAGAGTTCACTCGGTTGATCACCAGCAAAGCGTCAATCGGCGATACTGAACAGTCCGCGTTCACATCCAAGAAAGGCGGTGGGGTGGCGAGTAGATCGACTTCGGTCACCCCGTTTTCATTCAAATGGTTGATGATTAATAGCGCATCGATGGGGGTTATAAAGTTGTCATCGTTTACATCGAACTGATCGACCGCGTTTTGGTGGCTTGATCGAACGTCAATGGTGAACACTTGACTGTCAATGGTTGAGTTCGTCGTGGTGGCTGAAGTCTGCCGTACACCGACGATTAGTGACAGTTGGCCTGCGAAACCATCGGGTGGAGTGACTGTGACGAGGCCGGTTGCCGCGTCAACTGCCAATTCGTAGTTCACACCCCCGAGCCGCTGAGCGCCGTACTCGACTTCGTCTCCCTCTTTATCCTGGGAAGTTAACTGAACGCCTACGGCATGACCGGGACAAGTCTCTACGTCACCGATGGGATTGAGAAACGGCGCTCCATTAGCGGTGTCTTCGCCGATTGTTACGTCGATGACCTCAGAGTGCTCGTTGCCCTGCTCGTCGGTCACCGTCACGGTGAGCGATACGCTGCCGGTACCCTCTCCTGTCGGACGCAGCACTAAGACCGAGTTCTCCGCGTCCTCGAATATCGTAGCCGACTCGAGAACGACATCGAAAAGCGGTAGATCATCCTGGTCGGTCAATATCTTCTCTAACGCGAGCCGATTCTCCTCGCCCTCGGTCAGAGTCCCGAAGATGCTGTGATTGAAGTCGAGGAAACGAAGTGGTTCATCGGTAATGAAGAACTGTGAATCGTTTGTGTCGTCGTTTGATTTTGCGTACGACAACATGCCTGGAGTATTGTGTTGTAAGTCTAAGTGATACTGATCGTCAAAATCACCAAGCGTTGAACCACCGGCGCCGGTACCCGTCGGATCGCCACCTTGGATCACGAAATCTTCAATGATTCGGTGGAAGATCGTGCCGTCGTAGAATCCGCTTTCGGCCAATTCGACCACACGCCCGGCCGGTCTCGGTGCACGCCCCTCAAATAGCTCAAAGACCATGTCGCCGTAGCCTGCGAGTGACAAGTTGAGGCTTCGGTTACCCTGCAAGGCTTCTGCAGTTAGTAGCGATTCGTCACTGGACGAAACGGTCACGGTGAGTTCACCGCCGTTGGGATCGTAAGCATCGATGGGCAGATGCAGGGGTGATCTGATCGCAACGAATTGATTCCCCAATGCATCGAACGTGGGGGCGGCTCCGAGCGGAATGCTCACACCTGATTCGGCCGCAATCTCGGCGAGTGTTAGCGACGCTTCAAGTCGGCTGCTATCGGGAAACTCCCACGTTGGGTAGGACGTGATCCCATTCGTCGTTGCGTCCTCTGTTAGTTCGCGGTTTTCATCTGTGACTTCGACAAAGCGAATGTACTTGGCTCCGTCTTCGAAAATCTCCAATTGTTGTGTGCAGGCCTCGTCCCAAGCGGCACAGTAGAGTTGAACACCGGCGAGCTCCAAGCCTTGAGCGAAGGCGACAAGATCTGGATCGGCGTCGAGGCCCGTTTCGCCGGAGCCATCTGTTGCTCCAGACTCTCCTTCGCCGACTAACGCGTAAGAAAACTCGGACGATTCGAGAAACGCCCCTTCGCTCTTCGGGTGAGCGGCCACGGGTATTTCGGACAGGAAGGCGAGCAGATCGCTTGCCAACAAACAACGCGTTTCAAGGGATTCGATCTGCGGCTGTCGAGAATCTGACATCCGTCGACGATGCGCGTTTGCAGAGCTCTTTTTCCTGGAGTGCCTAACGCGAGGAATTCCGTTAGGCTTGCGGGGGCGTCGGAAAAACATGACTTTGACACTGCCAACACACTTCGTCCCAATCACGGGACGCGGGCATCAACTAGCTTCTACTCGATTCGGAAGGCGGACAACCAAGAATCGCACCAGCGCGGCGCAATTCAACAACGACTGATTAAGGCATCAGTTTAGTTGAGATGCTACGGCCTTCCAGAAAGATCCCTGATAGGGAAAAATTACCCGTAGGTAAGTGTGTCAGGCGAGCAAGACCTGAGCACAAGTCCGTTATGACGACTTTAGCGATTGAGAATGTCGCGGCTCATGGTAGTTAGCACGAACCAGAGATTCTTGGCGTAGCGTGGCAGGAGACGGGCGGGATCGGACAATGCCCGGTAGAGCCACTCGCAGCCCAACTTTTGCCAAATTACTGGAGCACGTTTTGCAGTGCCAGCCAGGAAGTCGAAACTGGCCCCTAACTGGATACTCAGCGGGACGCCCAGAGCTTGCAGGTTATCGTAGATCCAGAACTCTCCCTTGGGCTGGCCAAAGGCGACCAGGAGAATGTCTGTTTCGGCATCTCGAATGCGAGTCAGCATTTTTTCGTGCTCTTCGTCCGTGAGCTGACGAAATGGCGGCGAGTAGCAGCCGGCAATCTTCAGATCTGGGAAACGGTATTTCAACTCCGATGCAGCCGTGCGAGCGACACTTTCGGCTCCGCCTAAGAAGAACACTCGATAGCCGCGTTTCGAAGCGAGTTCAGCGAGTTCCACTATTAGGTCCGAACCCGCGACTCGTTCGGGCAACGGATTCGATGAGATTTTGCTGCGCCAGACGATTGGTTTTCCATCGGCCAACATCACCGCCGCATGGCGACTAATCTCTCGCAAGTGTGGCTGTTCGCGTTCCAGCATCAAGTAATTGACGTTCGCGGTGACCATGTACCGTGGCTTGCGGTGCGCGACGATGGCATCCGCGAGCTCTACCGCTCCAGCCATGTCGACGCACGAGAATGGAGTTCCACAAATGAACACATTTTCGGGCCAGGGGATCGCAGGCAGCTTGGCTTCGGCTACTTCGCTTTCGGTTTTTGGTAATACAACAGGAAAGCTGGCCCCTGCGGCTGCAGAGGCGGGGCCGATGGGTGGATTCACGTTTCCGAGAGGCAAAGTGTCGTCGTAAGAAGGGTCAACCATTGGGGCTATCCGGCAGTTTGCGAGGCGTGAGGGCGAGTGGGAACTCGAGGGGCAGAGAAAAGTGCTGACAAAGGCAGATGTTCGAAACCGTAGCTCACCGGTAAACTCGACGGTCCTTTCCCGGATGGACGTCTAATATCAACTGCTGCGAACGGACGCGCTGCGGCGACTTGGTTGGGTTATGCCGGAAGTACCGACTAGTCGCCTGCGTTCGCTCGAGCTGAAACCCGTGGAAAAACTTCGCCACTTAGATTGCCCCTTGCCCGAATGAGCACTCAATCGTGAATTGCCTAGTAGTTTCGATTGAAGGCCTCGCGACTTCACTTTGCGGAGTCTACGGTTCGAGTCTCGCCAAGACGCCCTGCCTGGATGAGCTCGCCATGCATGGTGAAGTTCTCGACCAGTGCTTTTTGGATTCTTTGGACACCCTTTCCCAATTAAACAGTCTCTGGACTCAAAGGCACCATTTGCAGACGGAGTTGGCCCAGTCGCAAAGGGACTCGAAGGTATCGAGTGGAGCGGCTGTACCTAGCTCGGCTGCCGCGACGATCTGGCGGCAAGCCAAAGAGTGCGGGATACCAAACTGCCTGATTACCGACTCGGCTGCCGTTGCCGAACACGCCGAAGCACATGGGTGCCAGGAGGCCATTCTGATACAGCCTCCGATTGCAACGCAGCCAGCCGAAGATGTCGAGGATTGCTCGGTCATGGCGTTGTTTGTTACGGCCGCGGAGATCATGGCTCAGCGAACTGGATTCGTTTGGGTTCATAGCACCGGTCTGCATGCGGCCTGGGATAGCCCAATCGCACTTCGCAACGCGTTCGTTGATCCTGAAGATCCGGATCCGCCGACCGCTGTTGATGTTCCGAACTTTGCTGTACTCCCCGATACGGATCCCGATGCGGTGGTCGGTTGGGGGCAAGTGGCCGCCGCGCAAGCGAGTGTCGTCGATCAAGGGTTAGCCACTCTGCTCGCCAGCGCGGCGGCATCAAGTGCTACTTGGTCGAAGGTACTCATTGGCTTGGGTGGAGTCGCCCTGGGAGAGCACGGTTACGTTGGCTCGCTAATCCCACCATCTGCTGCCCCGCTCGAAAGTCCGCCGGCATTATTCGGCGAAGTCCTTGCCTGCGTCGCTGTACTCACAAAACACGAATCGAGTCGCGAGTTGAATTCAGCGCCCGGTCAGAGGCGGCCGGAGATCTTTCAGCTCCCTGACTTGGGTGCAAGCTTACGTACTCTAGCTGGCCTTGATTCAGAGACCCAAGACGACTCGCGTCCAGGAATTTGGGGGCGGGACATTGGTGGACTAGGTCTACCGCAGAGTCCTGGTGATTGGCCGACCGAGTTGGCGATCGCCTGCACGACTCACGAAGATCGACTCTGGTTACGCTGCCCGGCGTGGAGCATACAGACTCCATTCTCAACCGAGCATGGAATTGGGGTCGTAGATCCTAACTCTCTGCCAACGATGGCTGAAGCGACGGCCAACTCGCAGCTTTACGTCAAACCGGAAGATCGCTGGGAGGTCAATGATGTTGCAGATCGACGCGCAGATATTGTGGATCTGCTGCGCGCGCATGGAACGGCTGTGCTCGATGCGTTGCGGGCAGGCAAACGCGAATTCAATTTTAAACTGGAAGAAGAACTCGCTAACTTGCTCCGCTAACTTGCTCTTAGCTCATGGCGAATCGCAAAATACGAACGGAGAATTCCTCACTCCATTGAGGCCAACAACATGAACGACATTGATGCTGTCCCCGCTTTTCGGACGCGCCGCAAGATCTTGGGCATGTCCGCCATACTTCTACCGCTTGGTGCCGATGGACAAGTGGACTGGCCATCGTTTCGTAGCCACGTTCAACGTACGCTCGACGCCGAACTCGTCCCTGCGGTGAACATGGATACCGGCTTTGCCCATTTAATTGACGAGCCGACTCGAGTCGCCGTGTTGAAAGAGACTCAACAACTGTGCGCTGGTCGGCAGTTCGTGTCTGGTGCGTTTGTCGGCGATAACCCTGGAGCCGCCTTCAACTCGGATGCGTACAAGCAGCAAATCGGTTCGATCCAAGAGCACGCGGGAACGCCCGTCTTCTTTCAATCGTTTGGGCTCACGGAATTGGGCGACGAACAACTGTTAGAAGCTTACCGGGATTTGGGGAGTGAGACCGAACAATTCGTTGCTTTCGAACTCGGCACCGTCTTTGCGCCTTTTGGTCGCATTTACAGTTTGGACGTCTATCGCCAGCTGATTCAAATTCCGCAGTGCATGGGTGCCAAACACAGCTCGTTGGATCGAAAGCTGGAATGGCAGCGTTTGGCGCTTCGCGATGAGGTGCGGCCGGAGTTCCATGTGCTAACCGGAAACGACCTTGCGATCGACATGGTGGTTTACGGCAGCGACTATCTACTTGGGCTGAGTACGATGGCGCCGGATTTGTTTGCAAAGCGAGATCGCATGTGGGAAGCCGGCGATCCCGAGTTTTTCCACTTGAACGACTGGCTGCAGTATTTGGGCTTCCTGACGTTTCGCCCGCCAGTTCCGGCCTACAAGCACTCGGCTGCCCACTTTCTCAAACTGCGTGGGTGGATCGAATCCGATCAAACCTACCCGGGCAGCCCGCAGCGCCCAGATTCTGACCGCGCTGTTTTGGCGACGCTCTTGGACGGTCTACAAGAGTGGAGCTAACGTTCGCGTTTGCATCTTTGGGTTTGCGGGCCGTTCGCCGGCAATAGAAGTTGGACGCGTGATTTGCTAGCACCACGGTTTAATCGCCCGAAGTCGCAGGGTTCCCCAAGATCGTCGCAAACCGCAGATTGTCTTGTTTCTCATCGTGGGGCCCGCTACAAGTCGATTGAAGTGCCTTAGAGAAGGTGCGTTCAGAGCCGGCGATTCAGCCCGCTGCACTGGACCTGGAATTCGATTGAACACCGTAAGCAGGGAGGCGAGTCGGTGATTATGCGCAGTTGCGTGATTCTAACAATCGCGTCGTCCTTGCTGACGATGCCTACCGCCCTAGATAGAGTTCAGGGGCAGACGGATGCGAGCCTTTCGTCGACGGCGGAGCAACCAACGACGGCTCGCGAGTTCTACAATGCGGCTGCACACAAGATGCAGGCACAAGATCCTCGCTCGGCCAGCCTGCATCTACTGGGGCTTTTAAAAGAACATCCCAATTCCGAACTCGCGCCCACCGCAACGTTCTTCCTGAGCGAATGTCAGCTCGCCATGCGGTCGCCCCAAACGGCGTACGAGACACTCACCAGTTATCCCAATTGGCCTGACAACCTACGCCCCACCGTCCATGAGCGAACGAAATTCGCGGCTCGCATGGCTGCAGCCCAAGAGCTGCAGAGCGGGCGTCGAATTGAATCAATTCACTGGTTAGTCCTCGCCGCAGAGCTCGCCGACGCGGCTTCCCGGCCCGGCATCGAACAACAAATCGTGCAAACCGCCAACGCGGAGCTGACCAGCTCGCTCTCAAGCAAGTCGGCTTCTCTAGACTCGATCAACGCGTGCTTTGAAACGCTGCAAGTCCGCTGCAAGCTCCCCAAGCACTTACTCCCGCAGTTGCAATTTGCGGCCGCCGAGAATCTGCGGAAGGCCGGACAATTGTCGGCGGCCCTGAAGTGGTACTCCATCGCAGAACAATCGGTTGAGGGCGAGGGTGAGAGCCAAGCAGACTCTCAATGGTTGAAAACGGTCGCCCTGCGACAATGCGAGGTTCTCGTCGCTCAGAAAAAGTTCGAGGAGGCCAAGCAACGCATCGATTCGGAGTTTGAGAAAGATCAGTCGGAGAGTTCGCCACCCGAACTCGTCGCCTACTTACGGCTACTCCAAGTGCGCTGTCACATTGCGAGAATCGAGTTCGAGCAAGCCTTTCAAACGCTGGACACCGTGGATTCTCTGCCGGATTGCTCGGACTGTGTCTACGCTCAGGCAGGTTGGATGCGCGGCGAACTTCATTTCATGCAACGCCAGTACGATTTGGCAGTAGCCGCCTACGAACGCGTCGATCCATTTGACGCCGATCAGTGGCAGAGCCTGGCGTTACTTCAGAAAGCCAAGTGCCTCGAATTGCTTGGCAGGAACCAAGAAGCGGTTGTCGCATACGAACGTGTCAGGAACGAATTCAGTTCGAGTTCCGGATTGCGGACTGCGGAAGAGCGGTTGGCGACACTTCCCCAAGCAACAACACAAATCGATAACTCGCGCGAAGTTACTCGCTGAGCGAAATATGTATAAACCAAAATTCAGCCTCGCAATCATCCTGTTGTCGGTCGTCATCGGCGAGAGTCTGGCGATGGCGCAGGCACCACCACCGCAGAATTTCAACAATGGCGGTTTCAATTCAGGTCTGCCTGCGCAACCGTTCGACCGCATTGCTTCGGCACCGACGACTCCGGCATCCGATCCGGTCTCCTTAGGTGATCCTCCTCCGGACGAAGCGGGTGGGGCCGCAATTCAAGTTGGCAACATCGTCACGATGGTGCGTGAGGGCGGGATTTTGATGTTTCCCATCCTCGTCTGCTCCGTCGTGCTGCTGGTTTTCGCCATGGAGCGACTGTTCTTTTTGCGGCGCAGTCGCATTATGCCGCGGTTGTTTGTGCGCGGAGTGCTTGAGCAGATCGAACAGAATGAGATCGCACCCGAAGAGGCGATCGAGTTGTGTGAAGTCAATGGAAGTCCCATCGCAGAACTATATATCGCCGCGCTCAAAAAGTGGGGGCGACCCTGTGTTGAAATCGAACAAGCCGTCGTTGACGCTGGCGAGCATGTCACTAGCCAACTCAAACGCTACTTGCGGTTGTTCAGCGCTATTAGCAACTTGACTCCGCTACTTGGACTACTTGGAACCGTACTCGGAATGATCGACGCCTTCAACGCGATTGCGCAGGCCAACGCTATGGGCAAGCCAGAACTGTTGGCCAGCGGCATTGGTGGGGCACTGATCACCACGGCAGCCGGACTCTGCGTGGCCATCCCAGCTTACGCTGCCTACGCCTACTTCGTCGGTCGCAAAGAGCAACTGATTCTCGAAATGGACTCGATGGCGCAAGACTTGATTGAACTCATCAGCGAAGAAGCGCAGCCTGGAACCAAGCGTCGCTCTCGAAAAGCAGCCTAGCTCAGTAACTTACTTACCGTCCCAGAACAGATGCCACTTAAAACGACAACTTCCGAAGAGCTACCGAGCGTCAATTTGACGCCGATGATCGATGTTGTGTTTTTACTCATCATCTTCTTCATGGTCGGCACGCAATTCTCCGACTCGGAACGCGAAATCGATTTATCGCTGCCCGGCGCTGGGCAATTGAACGCGATGATGAGTGCCCCTGAGAAACGGAAAGTCTCGGTGACATCCGATGGCACCGTCAGTTTGGATGGGCGCTCGGTCGATCTTGCGACACTGACTTCCGAGCTGCAGAGAATGCGGCAGAGCTATCCGGGTTTGGGCGTGGTCGTCCGCGCGGACGGAAGCGTCGAGCATCAGATCGTTACCGCTGTGTACGGTGCGATCGACCGAGCGGGTGTGGAAGACATGTCGATTGCCGTGCAATATCAGGCCGCCTCACAGTCGCCGAGCTACCGCTAGAGCCAGCCGCCCAAGAGCAGGGCCAACACTGTTGCTGAAGACACACGCGTTTACTTCGAACCAAGGTCACATCAGAAGGTAGATCGCTCCGACAAGAGCGAGTGGGGATGCCATGGAGTGGCTGGAACAGCTAAGTGACCAAGCCGGGCGAAGTTGGCTTTACCTAACGCAAGGGAAAGTCCTTGCCGTCGTCTTTGGCATCGTCTTCGCCTTGATCGCGGTCGGTCTTCTGATTCTCTCCCGAACCAAGTGGGGACGCGCAAAACCACTAACGAAATTTGTCGTCGTCAGCGTCCTGCTCCACGTATGGCTTCTCATGTACGCCGTTGGCAGCCGTCGCATCTTGCCTCAGGGGAATCCAGACGGGAGCCAGTCGAGTTTGGCTCAGCGGAGCGTCTCGGTTGAGTTTGAGTCTGCCGCAGTCGACGGCTCGGCAACTCTCGACGACTCCGTTGAAGCGGGTGAGTCCTCTGCCGCCGCTGAAGGCACGCTGGCAGCGAATCCTTGGGAGGCACCGATTGCCGACGAGTCGCTGCCTATGCCACCCGGGCTGGACGCTGCCCAGAGTTCCCTCGACTTAGCCTCCGACTTAGAGTCCTTTCAACCGATGGCGATGCCTGAGTTGCCGCCAGAGCCTGTGGCTCAAGAACCAACGCTTCCACCCCCAGAACAAACCGTTGCAGAGGTTATGCCGCCAGTTGTCGAGCAGCGTTCGACGGATCCGTTGAACGCAGATCGCTTCGGAAGTGAAGATCGCTTGGGTGACGCCGGACGGATGCAGGAGTCGCTGGCGGAGGATCCGGTCTATCCGCCGGATGCATCCCAACTTGTTCAACAGCAGAGTGCGAATAGGGATCGAACACGTCCGGCTCCCAATCCGAACTTGCCAGCCGAATATCAACTTCGACAAGCTCCCAATCGCTTGCAGGCTGCTTCCGCATTTGGTGCGGATGGTGACAGTGAAGCTGCCGTTCAAGCTGGACTGCGCTGGCTCGCCGGAGCTCAGTCGCCTCGCGGCTACTGGGATGCGGCAGCCTACGGAGCGGGAACCGAAACTTATGCGCTTAACAAGGATCGCTACAAGACGGGAGAAACGGCGGACACCGCGATTACCGGTCTCGCACTGCTTGCGTTCCTCTCTGCCGGGCACACGCATCAAGCCGGCGACTACCAAGCGAACGTGAGACGTGGACTCGAGTTTCTGATTGACTCGCAAATGCCCTCCGGGGACATGTCCGGCCCGAAGCAGGTCGGCCGCTCGAACGCAGTCGTCAATTCCAGGATGTATTGTCACGCGATCTCGATGTTGGCGCTGGCCGAAGCCTACGCGATGACGCGCGATGATGCTCTGCGAGAAAGCCTCCTTAAAGCAACTCGGTACACGATCAATGCTCAAGACACTCGAGGCGGCGGCTGGCGGTATCTGCCACAGAGTCCCGGGGACTTGAGCCTGTTTGGCTGGCAGGCAATGGCACTCAAGAGTGTGGCACGCAGTGGCATTCAAATCCCATTAGAAGTTCAAAGACGGATGCAGTTCTTCGTTAACTCTTGCTCAACAGGGCGTTACGGAGGATTGGCGAAGTACATGCCTCGTGAAGAACGTCCGACCGCAACCATGACGGCCGAAGCTCTGGCGTGCAGACTCTTACTGGATTTCCCGCTCACTGAAGAAGCGACACGGGAAGCCAAGTCTCTCATTCTGTCTGAGTTACCCGGAACGGGAACCGATAATGTCTATTTTTGGTACTACGCAACGCTGGCACTGTTCCAACTCCAAGACAGCGACTGGTCGGCTTGGAATTTAGCCTTAAAGCGACGATTGCTTGAAACGCAGCGTCCGGTGTACGACGCGCAGGCTGGAAGCTGGGATCCGGATCGCATTTGGGGCGGCTACGGCGGTCGCGTCTACTCGACTGCGATCAGTTGTTTGTGCCTGGAAGTCTACTACCGCTATCTTCCGCTGTACGGTGGAGCACAAATGGCTCAGCAGCGGCGGCCGTTGCAGCGGTAGTTTGCGCAGCACCGGCGTTTCATTCATCTTTGGACTGCCAGCTCCGAGGCTGGCGTTTCCTGGTGCCTGTCTTCGAAAATCGGGCCTCACGAGTATCATGGTGTTTGAACAACGGAGGCGCGTTGTTGCAACTTGGCAGGACAAGAGAGAGAAAAAACGATGGCAGGGCACTCGAAATGGGCGAACATTCAGCACCGCAAAGGGCGTGTCGATGCGGCGCGAGGGAAACTGTGGGCGAAGCTGAGTAAGGCCATTATCATCGCCGCCCAGTCCGGTGGCGGTGACCCCGCCGCGAATCATCGCCTGCGCAGAGCGATTGACGACGCCAAAGCGATGAGCGTGCCCAAGGACAATATCGCCCGAGCCATCAAACGCGGCACGGGGGAACTCGGCGGTGATCGTGTGGATGAGATCGTTTACGAGGGGTACGGACCCGGCGGTGTAGCAGTCTTGTGCGAAGCGGCTACCGATAATCGCAATCGCACGAATCCGGAACTCAAATCGATCTTTTCGAAACACGGCGGCGAATTGGGCAAGTCTGGTTGCGTTTCCTATCTCTTCGAACGTAAAGGCGTTTTTGTCTTCGACGGCGAGAATTGTGATGAAGAGGCTGTTACTGAGGTCGCGATGGAACACGGCGGTGAGGACATTGAGTCACTCGAAGAAGGGAAGTTGCAAGTCACCTGCGCGCCTGAAAACCACCCGGATCTCTTGGACGCGTTTCGATCCGCGGAAGTTGAACCTGAAATGAGTCAGGTCAGCCAAACTCCAACGACCACAGTCGATTTGGACGTCGAGACAGCCCAAAAAGTGCTGCGACTACTGGAAGTCCTCGACGATCACGATGATATTCAGAACGTGAGCACGAACTTGAACATCACGGATGAGATGTTGATTGAGTAGCGTTGGGGAGCCTCGTTTGGATCGGCTCGCGAACTAGCCTGTTCGAAAGTGTGGCACCGGCTCTGCCATTGGGTTCCAGAGTTACTCGCTTGTGGCAACACGCCCAGTAAACTGGAGCGAAATTGGGAATGTCGCAGTGAGCTTGGTTCTCTCGCTTCGATTCAGGCCAGCCGGAACGCTTCGTGCAAGCTGTCAACGCGGAGCAGCCAACACGGGCGAGTCTGTGCCACACGAGAGCAAGCCGTGTGGCACGAGAGCAAGCCGTGTGGCACTAAAGCTCAGTTGGCCAGTCAGCAACGGGTCTCTCATACCCAGCTGTGGACTCAGGGTTGGTGTCTTCTACCCGGTCGCTCTCGATGACTTCTGCTTTCGCGCATCCAAGTTGGATCAGCTCTTCGCGAGTCTCTTGGGTAAACCCGTGCTTGCTGTAGTGCGCTGAGTACTGGTACGTGTCCTTCGTCGAGGCGAACGCAGCAACGAGGGCGGTTGGAACCAAAATCGCAATCGCGGCGATGACAAGAATTGGTGTCCAAGACATAACGAACTCCCTTCTGAGAAAACGGCCTCCAAACTGACTCCTTACTCCTAATGGCTAATTTCTTGGACACTTAGGGCGCGTCCTTGCCCGGTTCCTAGGCGAATTCCAACGCAAATTGACCGAACTCGTTGGCAATTTCAGACGACAAAGGCGAAAGCTTTCGAATAGCAGTATTTCTGCTTCGGCGTAGAATCTCTGGTCGGCGTTCTATGACCCGCGTTCTATGGTCCTATTCGTAAAGCCACGCAAAAGCTGGCTCCAACAAGCAACGGCAGAGTTCACAGTGGCAGATGCAAACCAACAACCCGTCGAACTTCTGGCTCCCGCCGGCAATTGGGAGTGTGCCCGTGCGGCGGTCGAGAATGGAGCCGACGCCATCTACTTTGGGCTCGATGCAGGCTTCAACGCTAGGGCCCGAGCCGCGAACTTTCATCTCGAAGAGCTACCCAGGCTGATCGACATGCTGCATCGCCAGGGCGTTTGCGGTTACGTAACGCTAAACACGCTGGCTTTCACCGACGAGCTGCCCCGATTGGAGGGCCATATTCGGCAATTGGCACACGCCGGAGTCGACGCGGTGCTGGTGCAAGATCTCGGCGTGGTGCAGCTGGTGAAGTCGATTTGCCCAGAGCTGAGTGTGCATGCCAGTACTCAAATGACGCTCACGAATGCTGACGCGATCGAGGTAGTGCGGGAGCTGGGCATTGATCGAGTCGTTTTGGCTCGCGAGTTATCTATCAAGGAAATCCGAAAGATCTCGCAGGCAACGGATATGCCAATCGAAGTTTTCGTGCACGGAGCGCTGTGCGTCGCTTATTCGGGACAGTGTTTGACCAGTGAATCTCTTGGCGGGCGGAGTGCCAATCGTGGCCAATGTGCTCAAGCTTGTCGCCTGCCTTATGAACTGCATTGCGACGGTGAGAAACGTGACTTGGGTTCAGTGAAGTATTTGCTCAGTCCCCAGGACTTGGCCGCACATGACCTGATTCCCGACTTGATTGAAGCCGGTGTCTGCTCACTCAAGATCGAAGGCAGGCTGAAGACGCCCGAGTATGTCGCCAACGTGTGTGCTCACTATCGCCAAGCCATTGATGCGGCACTTCGCAAGACGCCAAAGCGACTCAATGTCGAAGATCAGCGCGAGCTGGAAATGTCATTCTCACGTGGCTTTTCTCCGGGCTGGCTCGAAGGCTGCGACCACAAGCGACTGGTTCCTGGGGAGAGCAGCTCGAAACGCGGCGTTGAACTGGGCCAAGTAACGAA
>JBGCCZ010000098.1:0-4883 GCA_045105035.1 Pirellulaceae bacterium
CGACAACCTCCAGCGACAAACAATCCAAGTCGATTCAGCGATACGGCACCACCAGATCTCCCTGCAACGAGCACGACATCCGGCAGTTCTACCGCATGGAATCCGAGCCTAGCAGACCGCGGAGCGAACAGCCCACAAGCACGCATCGCTGATGCGCGCCGGAGTGACGCTGATGTTCGTTCGAATCGCGGATCTCTCGGCAGCGGACTTCCGTCCGACTATCCAGATCTACGGAACGACTACGCCGCACGGGATACTAATAACAACCAATTTGGGCTGGGTGCTGATAACGATTATGGACGTCGCCCGCCGACGGACGGCTTCGGTGCGTCTCCGAATCCCAACCGTCAAGAATCTTACAACTATCCGACGGCGGCCGACCGACGAATCGCCGGAAACCAGGAGCGTCCCAGCACATCGCCACAGAGCGGCTACGCTAGCAACACTGCATCCGCGAATCCGAACTACGATCCGCGTACCCAACAAACCGCGACAAACCCGT
Organism: Pirellulaceae bacterium; assembly: GCA_045105035.1. Classification (GTDB taxonomy): domain Bacteria; phylum Planctomycetota; class Planctomycetia; order Pirellulales; family Pirellulaceae; genus Aureliella. Next base: position 503 of record JBGCCZ010000098.1, read on the forward strand.
ACGCCCCCTTGGCGAGTCAATACGCGGCAAACCCGAACAACGCGAATCCTGCTGTTACCAACGCCGTGAATCCAAACACTTATCAACCAGGCGCAATCGCGAACACTGGCTATGCGCCCAGTCAACAATTCCAACAGCCGGGCTATGGCCAGCAAATGGTCGCAACGAACCAAGGCTACGGAATTCCAGGACAAGCGGGAGTGCAAACTCAACCGCCCTACGCAGGGCCGCTTCGAGCGGGCGTTCAATCACAGGTCTCTACCGTTCCAGTAGACGCCCTTTTGGCAGCCTTCGAAAAGGGAAAAGAGTCTGCCGCCAACGAAACAGAATCTCCATCCGCCCGTGGCAAGAACAATGCCGAACAGTCGCCTGGACAGACCCCAAGTGGTCGCCAATCTGACTCTAAGGACAAGCAAATCGCTGACGCGTCACCTTTCGCTAAAACAAGAGACATCTTCGTAAAGATGTTCTTCCTGGTTTCGCTCTTGGCGAACTGCTATTTGGCCTACCTCATTCGCAAACTCTTGATGCGATACCGCTCGCTCCTATCAACGGTCCGATCCCACGCCGTGGCCTAGAGCATTCGACCCTTCTTGTAACATTCCAACTCAGTTCATCAGTTCGCAATCTCGTTGCGAAACGCATTGAATTTCAGATAGTTCAGGTGGCGGTACAGCTCATTGCGTTGCAGGAGCTCAGCATGCGTGCCTTGATCGGCGACCTTGTGCTCGTGAACCATGATGATCTGGTCACAGCTTCGCAGCGTGGCCAAACGTTTGGGTAAGACCACGGTAATCTTCGAGTCGCAAACTAGGGACTTCATACCCGCCAGAGTCTTGGCCTCCGCCTCGGGATCGAAACTCACACTCGAAGGCTCATCGATCACCAACACACTCGCGTCACGCAGAGCCGCGCGAGCGAGGGCAACCCGGAACGTCGCGTCGGCAGTTAACCGATCGTCGTCAGGCGTAATGATCGTGGCAAAACCATCCGTCAGTCGCTGCAATGAGTCGAACAAAGCGGTCTTGCTGGCTGCGGCATCTAAGTCAGCGTTGCTGACTTTGGTGTCCATGCCCACCAGATTCTCACGGACAGTCCCCGTGACGATCGCTCCATCGGATGCCACCCAGTGTGAGCACTTGGAAAGTGCTTCTGGCCTCAGGTCATGGGCCACTTCACCGTCGATCAACAGCCGTCCACTGACCGGTCGGCCGTAGCCCAGCAACAGCTCAACCAGTGCGTTCGCTTGGAGTGGATGACTGGCAACCACTCCGATCAACTTCTGGGGCTCGAATCGCACGCACACGTTGTCTAGCAGTTTATTGCCGCGACTGTCCTGCACGGTGACATGCTCCATCTCCGCAGCCTGTTGCACTCGATCTATTGTCTTCAGTGAGTCGTTGTCAGGACGATCAACAACCAAAGCAAGGAAGCTGGACAGTTCATCAGCGGCACCCTCTATCGTCTTCATTTCTCGGCGAGCACGCTGTAGCCGTACAAGGCTGACGGCCGCGGCCACGCAACATAGTAAAAAAGCAAAGGCTCCTCCCAATCCAATGGCTGACTTCTCCGACAAGACTTGAACGGCGACGACGATCAGGAACAAGCAAGTCATTCCCCCACCCACTAAGGTCAGAGTGGGAGTCTTCCAAGCCGAACTGGAAAGGCTGCGTAGTGCATCTTGGCGGTATTGGTCGAGTTGCTCTCGAAACCGACGCTCCAAATCATGCTCTTCATGCACGGACTCCAGTAGCGGACCCCGGAGACTCTGTTCAACCAGGCCCTCACGTAATTGGGACGCCCGCTCACGAACCACAGGCAAAGCGGTTCGGTATTGCCGGTCAATCAGTCGATAAACCACCGTCGTCAGACAGGTTCCGATCAAAGAAAGTGCCGCCAGCGTGGGCTCAATCAAAATTGCCGCCAGCGCGGAAAGAACGACTTGCACAAGATGCCGTGGGTAAGTTCGCCACCAACGTGATAGACACGCTCGAACACGTGGCAAGTGATAGGTCAATCCATCCGTGAGTGCTTGCTGCTGTGCCGACAGAGTTCTGACTCTGGCCAGTTGCTTGGAGTGCTCGCGTAGCAAGTCGATCATCTCGACTTCAAAATCAACCGCCCGGCGGTGCACAAAACGGTAGAACAAAAACAGCACCACCGAATTCGCAACGATAACGATCAAGACTAGCAGCAGAAGGTAGCCAGCCTTCGCTAGCGGAGCGACCGAGCGTCCCAACATGTCGGCCGGATTCGGAATGCTCCACGCAAACCCTTGTGCCGCTCCACCAGCTGCCGCAGCATCCTCATTGGCTAACGCAGCGATCGTGCCCCCCAAGAGAATTGCGACGATGGCCGGAGTCAATGCGGTCAGAATGCCGAGCGTCGCAGACAGCCAATCTCGACGCACTCGAACCGTGTATTGAAGTAGAGATTGAAGCGCCTTGGACATAATCATAAATTTCTGAGGAGATTGGCAATCGTTCTGGGCCACTCAGTCATCGCGACTGAGATCGCCAGCGACCAGGCATCCTGCCATATTTAAGACCACCGAAGCTTCGAAAAAGTGTCGCCCGGGTAAGAAAATGTCGCCCAAGTACAACCCAGCCGACTCCGAACAGACCGCTCATTTCAGTCTCTAATTTTAGTCGAATTGTTCGCCCCGACATGGCATTGGAGTTCAAACAACAGTCCTTGTCAGGAAGTACGTAACTCACACACCCAGAGTTGGAGCCCCTACCACAGGAGGGACCGACAAACGCCTGCACGCTTGGACACGACGCTACGCCATGGTGTGTCGCCCATCGATTCCGACCGAACTCGACGGCGTTCCTGAACCCACGACGCCGTGTCTATCCGGCCTGTTCCTAGGACAAGGGGCGGAGCACAGTTTCCGCCTCTAGCGACTCGTTTTCTTCAACTTCCAGCAGCCACACCGATCGCTCACGCCCGTAGGCCTGTCGCACTTCGGCTTGCCAGCGTCCTTCCTCAAAGTGGGCCCAAATGATGCGTGCACTATCGAGATCCGCTGTGTTGTACACCCACTCTTGGTGCACGATGTGATCGGAGTCGTACTGCACAAAGACAAGATGATCGCCCTCCATGTTCATCAACCGCTCCGACACGCGAGCTCTTTCCGCCGCCCAGTCACGGTCAGTTGCCGTTCTAAGCGAATACGCAGCACCTCCGAGTTGAACAACTTGCAGCGTGAGGAGGCCTGCCAGGATTTGCACCCGTACTGTCCGCGAGAAGCCCGATAAAAGCCTCCGGAGTCCGAGCACAGCGACGAGTAGCAAGCAGGCCCACAAGGGAGCCAGATAGTGCGGAAACACCCAACACACAGTCGCCGAGGCTGCAACTTGCAGCCCAAGAATCGCCAACACCCCCATCACAAATCGGTGACGACCAGTCCAAAACAGAGAAGCAGCCGGGAGCAAAGTCAGGCTGAATCCCCCAAACCCCACCACCACTCCTGCGGCCACTGCGATTCCGCGGAGCCAGCCGAGTCCACCAGTCCGCTCCTCAAAGCACTGCAACGACCACCCATAGTGATAGCGAGACATCACCGTTGGCCAAGCCTCTGAATCGAGCGAATTCACAGAGCCAAAAACGAATAGTGGAGCTACCCCATAGCTTGCCTCATGTGCTTGATAAGGCATCGTGAACACACTCCCCGTCGTCGCCTGGTTCTGAGCGGCAGTAAGCAGCAGTGCCAACGCGACTGGGACTCCAGCGATGCCACCGACACGGAGTACCTTATCCCAGTTCATTGGTTTGTCATCGCTGATCCAACTTACCAGCAAGAGTCCAAGTGCTCCCAGCGTAAATACGAGACCTTCAAAAGGTCTCGACAGCGCCATCATTCCGATCCCGCAGCCCATCACTGCCGCGGACAACTTCGCCTGCTCCGTATTTTGCCGGCGCAGACGCAAGACGCCTCCCAACACCATCATCGAAGCCGCAAACGTTAACCAACCGCCGGCTAAGCTATAGGACCAAGCCGTTTGCATTGCTGGGTGAAACGCGACGATCAATCCGCCTAAGATGGCCCAACCACGACTGGCAACTCCCGCCAGCATCCAAACTGCGGAAACACTGGCCAGTCCCGCACCCAACCAGGCGCCTGCCAACGGTATACCCAAGAACCACCAGCCCAAAGCGATACTCGCCGATTGTGCCAAAGGGTACTTTGATGCATAAGCGGGCTGCATGATTACGTGAAACGTTTGCAGCGCCTCCCAGGCTTTCGGTGTTGGGTTGGCTAGTCTCCCGTGTAACAGAGTGTCCGCGCCGAGTAGGTAACTGTATTCGTCGTGCAGAGTCGGATGAAACGGTTTCACCGTAGAAATGGCAGCCGCGACGGCGCATCCGAGACAGCCGA
>JBGCCZ010000099.1:0-6911 GCA_045105035.1 Pirellulaceae bacterium
CGCTATCTGTGAATCAGAAACCTGGGTTGGTGATTCCGTGACTCGCTCAGCCCGATCAGGTGCTTAGTCAGTGCAGCTGCCGCTTTCTTTCTTATCGCCCCACTCAAAGCTTTCATCGGCCTCAAAATCGCGTGGATGCCAAGTTCGATATGCTCTTCGGCGCCTGCGCGATGGCTTGCATTTCATCCTTCAATTGCGAATGTCGGGCGACTATCATGTTAAGATTGTGTTAATTTTAGCCCCCCCGTTCCTGGATGAACGGCTGATTCCAGATGTCAGGGATGTTCAGAATGACGAAATCACAGCTCGCGCTATCAGCGTTCGAAGTGCAGGACCAAAGCAGCAAGTGCCGAACGACCGCGCGCTGGGCTCCATTGGTGCAGCTCGCCGAAGCGGCTCGAGTTAATGGTGAGTCAAGATTTTGTTTGCCCGTTGCTTTGCTCCTCGTACTGCTAGCTTCGAGAAGCGTTCAGGCGCAACCGGACGACATGGATTCGGTAGTGCTTTCCAAGTTTGAAGGCAGCGAGATGTCGTTCGAAGGCAGCGCGACGCCGCTGAAGTTCGAACTCTTCGATGTCCGCACGGATCGAGTGGAGAGAGGCCTTCGGTACTCGGCGAAGATGGCGGGCAATCTCGTTTTTGAAGACGAAGGCCAGAAGGAAGATTGGATCGATCCAACATCTTCACTTCAGTTCGGAGCTGGAGAGCAAGTTGCTGTCACATCGGATCCGGATCTTGATGCAGAAATTGCTGCAAGCCGCGGACAACTAGCACCGATGTGGGCTGATGTTCGCAAGATGCAAGAGGCTCGTCGCAATCGCCCGTCCGTCGTTTCAAGCTTCGAGCTGATCTTGATGGAGGGTGAGGCCCTTCTATTAGAGGCTTCCATCCGCGAGCGCGAGATGGAGAGAGATTTACGCTCAGTGGTGGTCGCTCCCGCAGATGCTGAGATTGCCGAAGGCACGCGACAGTCAGTGAGCATCAGCTCGCGAGACGAAGTGCTGTTTCGCTACTACCCACTCAGCCATTTTCGATTCCAAGTAAGACTACCTATCTCGTCGTGGGGACCCGACTGGCCACTGGAGTTGGAGATCAACGATGAGCCGGCGCAGATAATCAAGGTTCACAGCGTCGATCTTGACGAGACAAACGAGCAATGGATCCTTGGCATCGAATGCAAACCATCGAAGTCTCTGACTTCGATGAACGAGCGATTCAATTATCGTCTGACCTCGAATCCAAAACGACCACCTAAGCTCGGCGAGAATCTGAATTGGCATCCGCCAAGTTGCGCGATTGTGGGCCGCCGGCGAACGTTCAGTCTAACGGCTCCCAAAATTTCTGGGTTGCTGAGCTTTTCGCGACCGGAAGTAAGTTGGGTTGAGTCTGGGGAACGAGTCGGCCAGGTGACAATGGAGGGCATGCGTGATCTCGTCGCAAAACTCAACGACTATCGTATGCGAGCCAAGAAGATCATCGAAGAAATCGAGAGCGGCTTACTACCTGACAAACTGATCGCAGAAAACAATCCACGGCTATTGCGCTTGAAACAATACTTCGCTAAGACAGGCGCGATGATCGAGCGCGCCAGTGCCATGAACGTCGATGCGAAGGCAAGTGGTCTATTGGTCGGGACTCTCGACTATCAAGGGCCTTTGACGGCCGGCAGCAAGAGAATCTCAGCTCGAATCAAGAGCCCATTTGTCGAAGTGCCGAATGTCTTGATTCCTAAACGCGTCGATGTTCAAGACGACGATATCGTCCGCATTGAATTGCCTTCTGGCGGTCATCGCTGGGCGAAAGTCTTTCGAGTGACTGAAGAAACCACTGGATCGATACAGGATCTGCAAACTGTTCAACGAGTTTCCGTGCTCATCTATTCGCCTGACTTTTTGATAGGTGAAGAGCCGCAGAAGCGAACGCGTGATCCATTGAACTCGACGGTCGAATCAGGAATGCCCGTCTATGTGGTTCTGGCCAAATACGGAAGCGAACAGGATCGAGATCGTATTCAAACCCAACTTCAAGCTGAATTTCAAAGGTTGACGCAGACCCTTGATTCCGCTTCTTCTCAAGCTCGCTATCCAATCCTGTTTCGATTTCGGTCAAGCTCTCTCTCGCCTCTGGAGAAGATGGCGTACATGCAGCAAGCAAGCTTTTCCTCGAATAGTAGCGGCAAGTTCCAAGACCGCGACGGCAAGCACACTTCATATACTTCGTTGTTAACGCAAGCAATTATTCGTGAGAGCAATCCAGAAGCGAGGTGGATTGCGTTCCGCCGTTTGACTGAGCAGAAGTTTGCTGCGGCCTATGACCCCTTCGTCGAGATCGCAATCCAAGGGAACTCGGACGTTGCGTGCGCCTCGCTGTTTCATTTGTACGAACAACGCCGCGCCTTTGAACTCTTGACCGTTTGGCATGCATTGCATTCAGGCGAAAAACGGCAGGAATCGCTTAATGCGGAAGCCGAGTCGGGCCCAAATCAGCCACGAGACCAACTGTGCTATCAGCTGTTGCGTGGCATGCTCGACTATAACAATTCTCGATCGGATGCCTTAACGCTGTTCGTGAAGCGTTCCCGAGGCGAACCAGGGTTCCGTGAGCAAATCTTAGAGTTCTTTGCAACGATCATTTGCACAGAAGGAGTCAACGCGCCCGCGTCGATTCGCATTCTGCGAGGGAAGGATTCATCAGGTCAGTTATTCTTCTCGGAGAATGAACTGGAAACGATTATCGCGACATCAACTGGTAGTCACCACGCTTTGATCGCAGCGGTCTACCAACGAGAATTGGCGCGTCGAAGACTGCTGGGCATCACTCAGAATTCCCGTTACGGCTACGCGGCATCGTTCATTGAAAACGGTTTTCTCTACCTGCGAGATTTAGAGAGGATTGATGCTCTCGCGCGAAGCAGGGAAAACTATTTCCACGATCAGCAGTTCCTCCATTCGTCGCCAAACTGGGTCAAGCTCTTCCCGCTCGATCCCCGTGTGATTGGAGAGTATCGCGCGCAGGCTGATCTCTTGGATGCAGTCAACAAGGATTTGATAAAGCCAGAAACGTCGTTCGGTTTGAACGTTCAGTGCACGAACTTTCGCCATTTGACAAAGCGTGAACGCGCGCGTTGGATTGGTCGGCTGGGGGCAAAGGGAGACTTCGTTGCACTGGTGCTTTTGCTTCGCGATCCGTTTGTGAGCCAGAACAGCGCAGGCGACATCCTCGACTGGCTGCTTCTCACGCAATCAGCGAGACTCGAACTCGCACGTTTCTATTCGATATGCCAGGACAGAGCCATTCTGGATCTGATTGATGCGAGAAGGTTTGATATTGAATTGTTGACCGACATCGATGCGGCCATTCGAGATCAAGAGCGAATGTCGCTCCGAGACTCTCGCGAGAGTGCTTTGACAAGACTCAGTCCCGCCAACATTCATATCTATCAAAGCACTTTGACACGGTTGGCAGCTCGCGACGCTACGTCGTCTGAACGCATGAACTATTTAGTCGCCTGGTTTGGGCTTCTCCCTTCCGCATTTGAGTTAAGCGCAGCGGCAGACGAGTCGCACAGTTTCACATGGGCGTCCGAGTTCGAAATCGATCGGGCTATCGAGCATGTGCGTCAACGTCGTGCACTGCAGCATGCCGTTTCGCGTGAGCGAGAGAAACGCGCAGAAAATTCGAGGGTCGAGATCCAACCGGACGCTGCAGAAGAAACCGCTCTCAGGCGGACGCTTGAGCAGGTCGAAGCTGGAATACCTGTAGTTAGTGCACCATTTGATGTGCTCCAAACAGCCTTGGCGTCTCGTGCGTTTCAGAGCGAAACACGGCTGGCTCTGGAAGATACGCAACGAATGGCCTTGCTGCGCGACATGGAATTCTCAACTGGGTTTCGCGAGCGACTGGAGTCTTCGGATGTGGTGGGCTACGTCGCCAGAATCGTCTTTGCACCATTTTGGTTGCTAATCTTTGTTCCATTAGCTTGGGTAGTGAGAGGTCTACTGCTCTTGCTTCCCCACCGAGTTGCGCCTCGCGGGGATTTCCGAGGAGCTTTCAATAACAATCTGTTGCCACGCGACCTACGGCGGGCTGAGCGGTTAGTCAAGAATGTCGATGGACCGTTTAGAAGAGACTTGGCGGGCTGGCTTGAGTTCCTGAAATCCGAGACATTGAACTTAGAGCGTCTCGTTGCAGTTCAAGAACGCTTAAAGCGAATGATGAACTCTAAGGAGCTTGTCTACCGCGTCACGAATCCGGAGGAGATCACAAACAATCCCGATGAAGTCACAACGACAAACAATCGCGACTCGTTGCATCCAGAGAGAGTACTCAAGCTCGCGCCAGTGTTGACCTTACTGTCACTCCTTTGTCGACTAACCGCCGAACGAATCGTTGAGACGGCGAAGACCAGATCGGAGGCCAAGGAGGAACTGTACTTCCAAATGGAATGGTTCGCTCAGCGCTCGCGTTACTTCTCAGGTTATCGCTATACGTTGAATCCTCTGGCCAATCATCAAATCGCCGAGACATATAGCTGGCACCACATCCCGATTTTCGACCTGCGGGAACTTTCGATGGCGGCTTGGTTCGTGGCCGCACCGCTTAACCTCCTCATTGGCCTTACCAACATGTCTGGACAGTTGTGTCTGTCGTTGCCTGTAAGGATGTTATATCTGTTCGCTCCTATCTCGATCCTCGGTGCACGGGTGTTCCGCTCGAGCTTGAAGCGTCTTGTGCTGTTGCCAGGCAATCGACTTGAGGAGTCACTCTATTCTGATCCTGATAGTATCCTTCGCAGAACACGGCTTCGACTACGAACTGGATGGGCGGGGCAAACGGCTGCTTTGGTTGATCAGCCCGGGGGAAGATTGCTGTTCAACGTGAGACGAATTGCTACGCGTCTGCTGCCGTTTGTCGTCCTTGGCGTGGTTGTCTGTGGAGGTTTGCCTCTCGTATACAACATGCTCTCACCGAACGCGTCGACGAATTGGAATACGCGAAGTCCTGGGATCTATGTTGCGTTGGCAGCAGTTTTCGTTCTGACTCTAACTATGGTTCTGCATTGGCTGCCGTTGTTATCCGGCTGGCTTCCCTTTCAGCACGTGAGTAACCATATCAAGCTGCGGCGTCTCCGGCGTCAAGCGAGGAGGGAGCTACTTCCGTCCGACCATGATCGCTTGCTGCACACTCCGGAAGCGAATTCTGAATTGGAGGTGGCAGCGGAGTTTGGGGCGGCGAGCCAACTCCGCCGACTCAACCTGGAGTACGCGCTCAAGTCCTTGCGTTTAGAGCAAGAGTCCGACGAGCCTCTACTCGATGCAGTCGTGCTGATGGTCGAGAACCCCAACCTCCTTCAGCGCTATCGTCGTTTGGCAAATTCCTTGGTCAACAAACGCACTGCCGTGTTGGCCTTTGTTACAAGCGAATCGATGGACGGAGGCGGGGCAAGGCTTTCGACTCTAAAGACCATCAAAGAAACCTATCCACAGCTTCGCCAGCGGCATCCGTTTCTGCCACCTAAGCTGGAGGAATCACGCCTCTACTTTATGCCATTGGGCGACGATTGCGACCCATTCGCAGCCTTACCGTTCGATGTGTCGCTCCCAACAAGCCGCGCCGAAGCAAGAGTTCCACTGACTCCGTTTGTGATGGCGCTCGCCAACGTGCAAGCCTTCATGCGAAGCAGTTTCGCTGATCGGCAGGGTGATTCATCCGAGCGATTTGTGGGTTGCATCACGGCCTCTCCGCAGCGTTTGTACGTTGGGCCGCACAACGTAGATCAAGGCGGTCGATTCCGTGGCGGCATTACACTCGTTGGTGCTTTCGAGAGCATCGAGTCCGCGGTGCGGCAAGGATCGTTGGTGCTGATGGGTAAGAAGGCGTTTATTAGAACTTCCATCGACCATCTCAAACGAATCATCTCCAAAGACGCTGAATTCAGCCGTTGGTTAGATCCCGACAATATGACGAAGCGGCAATTGTCAGTTGGCCAAGTCGTCATTGAGCGTTTCCGAACTCAGGAGCGTAACGCTCGGCACATAGACATGTGCGTGAGATACATCGAGGAGATCCAAGAGATCCGAAACAGCCTACTGAATTTGGGCAAGCAGAGCACCTACGACGTGACCGACGAAGTGTTCCTCAATGACGCTACCATCCACTACATGCGGCACCTCATAGTGCCCTGGTTCATCGCTTTTCAAGGTGGTTCACTGGAATCTTATCGCAGTGCCGTTCTTACAGATGATCTCGCGGTCCGCGATCGTCGCCGTATGTTCCATCAACGAGTATTGGAGTTGATTGAAGTCTTCCAAGCCGAAGGGAAAACATCTCGCCGACGACTACCAAAAGTCCGTTTTGTTAGCGCTCCGACGGCTAGAATTTCTTACGGAAAGACGTCCGAAGACATCAACAGACTCCACGAGGCACCTCAAATTCTCTTTCCCAAGGTTGAACAGTCCCGCGAAGCGGAGCTGCGAGAAAACTCCTTGCAAGAGTGAACTCGCCCACTTCATAGATCTTAGCCACGTACACGCGACGGATCGAAACGAAGCCCGGTCGCAGTCAAAACCTCACTCCTCCATCTGCACTAATCTGGTGTGAAGTTTGAGATGGCGTACGCTGAATCGGCCGGACAACTCACAGAAGCTTCATCAAATCATCACGATGCTTCGGTAAGAATCACCTCGGGAAGTATTTGAAATCCTTACAGCGACGAGGTTGATGCAGCCGACGCGCGGACGATTAGCAACAAACTTGCTTCGGTCTATGAAGCTGGAAACACCTCGTTGCACCAACGTTTCACTTGGGGTGAAAACGCGTTGTATGTCTTTCTGCGGAAACAACTTACTGAGATTATGTATTGCCCCCAATTGTGTCGGCGTTGGCTCAAAGTTGCCAACGAGATCACTGAT
>JBGCCZ010000100.1:0-16375 GCA_045105035.1 Pirellulaceae bacterium
ATGGTACTTCACTCGCGTGAGGCTCGATGAAGAGCGTGTCTCTTGGCCACAACGCAACTATATCTTCTGGAAAACTCATGAAATCTCATGGTCGGAGATATCCGAAGTTGCGTTTTACAAGAACAAGATCGGCAGAAGTAAATATGGCGATGTCTATCAAGACGTTCTGCACTTTAAGTTGAAGGACGGAGAAGACGTGCAGATCTTCATGCTTGACTCGAGTTGGCCGGGCGCTCGGTCTGAACTGAAGCGAAGAGCAAAACGGAAAGAAATCACTGTCGTTGTTCAATAGTAACCCAGGCGCTGATCACTCAGACGAAATCTTTGAGGCGCCAATAAGGCCTCCCCCACTATCTTTTAGCACGCTCCGCGAGCCCGTCGGGCGGAGGGAGCTCGCGGGGACAGAGCAGGCTGCGGAGGCTGTTGACTGCCCAAGTGGAGCGGATTGCCAATGATGCATACGTAAATGCTGAGCTTGATCGATGGTCCGGATGGGCAAGTCTTCTCGAATTCGGAAACCTGCCACACCATGGCTTGCTGAGTCCTTGAGAGCTCACTCTTGAGAGCTCACTGTCGGTCAGGTCTGAACGCACAGGCTTCGCGTCGACGATGTCTACGACAGCTTGTGGTGGTTCTTCGTAGGTTGATTGGGCAAACAGGCGCGGCGTGGTGCTCCCGCATCCAAGAATCGAAAACGCTGCTGCGGTCATCGAAAAAACGAATCGAACTGTAATGATCTTCATTGGTTTTCCTAAGCCGTGGTTTCGCGTGAGATCAACTCTAGAGTTGCTTTATCGCCTGCTTAGTTCGTCCAAGACTCATCAAGTCAATTTTTTGCGAATCGACTCAGGAATTGGACTAATGGTCACATCGAACATCCGCTTTTCAGCAGGCTTCTTGCGATGCCGTCCGTCGAATGTGAGTCCTACCGCTGGTTCAAACCAAAACAGTTAAAGATTCCTAGTCGCCAATGGTTTGTACTTACAAGCTTTCGCCAACAGTGCTTGCGAGGTTTTCGATAGCGCCAACGAATGGGGCCAATCGACGCTGCGCGATTTAGAAGTGGCTTGACTAATTTTCTTGGGCTCGCACTAAGTATCTGGCAGATATAGGTAGCGAATCGGACGAGTGAATGGCCAAAGACTCAAAAACACAGTTTGCAATTCTCGGGGTCCTCACTTTTGGACCTCAATCGGGATACGCGATCGCGAAATTCTGCAGAGAAGTCGTTGGCTTCTTTTGGAGTGAGAGTTTTGGGCGAATCTACCCACAGCTCAAGCAACTACATGCGCAGGGCCTGGTTAGGAAAAGGGACCAAACCGGCTCGGGACGAAAGAAGACAATCTATTCAGTTACGGCCAAGGGGCGTCGGGTTCTTGAGGAGTGGCTTAAAGAACCAACCTCCCACCAACCAGCTCGAAATGAAACGCTGTTGAAAGTCTTTTTTGGAGCGGAGTTTCCTACTGAGTTGTCAACCAATCAATTGTCTGCACTTGTCGAAGCGCAGACTGAAATGCTGAAGGGCTTAAAGGGCATCGAACAACAAGTCGAAACGATGACGGAGTTCAGCGAACAACAAAGGTTGCACTTTGGCATGACGATTCGATTGGGAATCCTTGTCGCGCAGGCGCGGGTCAAATGGGCGCGAGAATGCCTCGCCATCCTGAAGCTTGAATCGAATAACGGGAACACCCCATGACGGCTGACGAACAGACAGAAGAGCGCATTGAGCATAGCCTTTGGATCACTGTAGGTTGGTTTGCGATGGCAATAGCCTCGTCTTTCCTCGCCGAAAACTGGCCAGCTCTTCATTGGGCGACAGCGTCGCTGACGCTAATGTATTTGTCACGGCTCTCCGGTTGGTTTGGCGCACTTCTCTTTATCGTCTCTTCAACAGTTGTCATCGCGAAACTGACCACCGGCGTCATTCCCATTCCAGATGCAGAGCGATACGTGCTGGTGGCAATCATCGCGATCATGGGCTACCTTCCGTACGGCCTTCAATTGTTTACAAAGAACCATCTCCCGGGTTGGCTTTCGACTTTGGTATTGCCTTCAGCAGTCGTTGTACTGGACTTTGCCGGATCATCCGGCCCGTTTGGAACTTTCGGAGCGATCGCCTATTCGCAATTCGAATTCCTCCCGCTGGTACAACTGGCGTCGGTTACTGGTATTTGGGGAATCACATTTCTTGTCTATTGGTTTGGAGCAACCATATGGTGGGCATTCGGAAGGGATGGCACGCTTTCATTTTGCAATCGCAAAGAGTCCATCTGTTTATCAATGTCTGTGCTCACTGTTGCTGCCGTGATTTTCTATGGGTACCAGCGTCTCAACGGCCAGATAACGTCCGGTGGTAGTGTCATCAAAGTAGCTTGCGTTGCCTCCCCAACGGGACCGACACCATTTGACGCTGTGCGCGACATGGCGAACGCGAAGGAGACTCTCGAGACTGGAGCTGCAAGCGGGGTAGACGATGCGGACGCTGAATCAAGACTAAGTGATGGTCGCGAAGCCGTCCTATTGCAATTGAACAAGTTGTTACCCCAAACCGAGGATCTAGCCGCCGACGGAGCCAAGCTGATTGTTTGGAGCGAAGCGGCTCTTGTTACTCCGTCGGAGATGGAATCCGAGGTGATCGGTCGTTGTGAGACAGTTGCTAGAGAAACGAATTCGACGTTGATCATTGCTTTGGGAACTTGGCAAAGCGATGCCGCACTCTTTGAAAACAAGACCGTCCTTATCGACGCGTCGGGCACCGTGATTGGTAGCTATTTGAAATCCCGTTTAGTCCCAGGCGAGCCTTGCGTTCAAGGAAACGGAGAGGTGCTCTTGGCTTCAACGAAAACTTGTGGTGACATTGCGTCTCTAATATGTTTCGACGCCGATTTCCCTGTGCTCGTACGCCAAGTTTCAACCTCGGATTCCTTTGAGTGCCAAATCTTGACCAATAGCGCAAATGATTGGCCAGAAATAGAAGACATACAACTCGAAATGTCCGCTTTTCGTTCAATTGAAAACGGAATCTGGATGGTTCGTTCGACAAGCTACGGTAAGTCAGCGATCATCTCGCCCTTTGGCGAAGTTATTTTCGAGTCCAGTACAATTGATGGAGAACCTGTGTTGTTGGGAAAGATCGAAACCTCAACTATCAACACGATTTACGCCCGGTCAGGCGATGCATTTGCGAAGAGTTGTCTTGCTCTACTGCCCGCGTTGTTGGTTACGTCAGTAGTGGTCGCAGTCCGAAAGCGTAGTTCGCAGAAGAACCAAAATTTAGAAGTCGAGTCCAACGGTTAGTCGCAAGGAACCGCGACCGCTCCAATATTCGTTGACACGCCAGCAGCGACACGCCACTCAGAAGGTAATGCTGCTCTATCCTGGGGTTTTTTCTGAGTCCTCAGCCCGCTTGCAGTTGGATTCTTCGGTTGGAAGCTTTCGCGGTCCGAAGCCGACGCTGGAGCAGAACTCGCGGCCGAATCGCGGAAGGCGATCAAAGATCTTCCGACACTCTTGGACCACGTTTTGGCGGAATTGAAAACCTTCTAAATGCGGTTTACCGCCGTAGCGGGCGGCCGCTATAGTTCCGCCGGTTCCAGCTGCTTTTGGTCTGGATTAGTAAGAATCATAGGAAACGACGACATGGAAGTTGAAGGTTCGCTAGCATTCGCGAATTGGGAAAATGAGTTTGGGGAAGCGCATAAATCCCGCTTTTTGCAACATGCTCTGTGTCCGTACACCTCTCAGCTTGGCAAAGTCCTAGCACAGGCCCGAGTTCGCCACATTGCGGAGCCGGAGGAGTTTGATAGCCGAGATGACTTGGCTGACAGTCCGACTGATCTGTGCAATTTGCAACAGAACTCGCTTTTAGAGTTAGGACCCCAAATCGAATTCCCAGCGGTTCCTGCCGTAATGGAAAAACTGCGCAGCGTACTCGGGTCGCCAGACGCTAGCTTCAAAGAAGTTGCCGCAGTTGTCGCACTGGACCCCGCGCTCGCTTCGCGTGTTCTTGGGCTAGTCAATTCCGCAATTTTTGGGCTCAAACGCGAAGTCACTTCCGTAGAGCAGGCAGTCTCGTTCATTGGTATCAACGAGATTAGAAACCTAACAGTAACCGTTTCAGTTGTGGGGGCTTTCGAAAGCGGTGAAGCAGCCGGTTTCCCGTTCAGAAAGTTCTGGTCACACTCGATAACCGTTGCGATTGCCAGCAGGATCATCGCGAAAACGATGAAGGAAACGGGCAATTCGGAAGTAGAACCTGAAGAGGCTTTCCTCGCAGGACTTATGCACGATATTGGCCGCGTTCTAATTGGTCGCAATCCAGAACTGCAGCAACGAGTGAACGAAAAAGTTTCAGATCTGGGTATCAGCTACCAAGATGCGGAACTCTCTGTCTTAGGATTTCAACACACAGATCTTGGCCATCGCCTCCTTTCTGAGTGGGGGCTATCGCAATCCATTCAACATGCCGCGCTTCATCATCATTCTCCCACTGGCAAGGGAGACTATGCGGCTATCGTCAATGCCGCCGACGCCATTTCGCACGGACTTGGGTTCTACACCCATACGGATTCTCTCCCTCGGATGGTACCCGAAGTCTGGTCGTTTCTTGGGTTGAAGGACTGCGGACTTGAGATCGTTGCGAAACGGATGCTGGACCAATTCAGCGATATCGAAGACGTCCTTTTGTCATAGGACAGGAAACTCACGCTGCGGCTGCAATCCGATTTCTCTTAAACGAATTGTCGTAAACCACTTCGGCTCCAAATCTTAGTTGGAGCCTTCCATTGGTTGATGACAATCGCACGGCCAATTCACACTCCCCGATTCGCAGCAACCAAACCAATTTACGCGGCCTTGATTTGGCTCAACAACGGGCAAATTAACCCGCACCCGACGCGTGATCACGACTCCTGCCCCGAGTCATCGGAAGGTTAGAGACGGGCTTGCGATTCACATCACGTCTCATCTTTCTGCGGCATCATCTTTCTGCGGCATCATCTTTCCTTAGCATCATCGACGCTTCCACGACGCTTCGCGCTAGCCGAAACCCATACGTGTGCGATTGGTAGTCCAGCTCCGTCGGGACCGTACGTCCACCGAATCCAATGTAGCTAACGCCACTGTTCATCGCCCCTCCTCTAAGAAAGACGCGATCGCTTTCCTTCAAGACACCGTCTCGCGGAGTTGGAAAAATATCGATGGCAAACTCCCAAACACTACCGTGAACGTCGAACAGACCTAGGCCATTCGGTGGATAGGCTTTCACATCTCGCAAGAGCCCCATCGAATTCACTGCATACCAAGAGTAGTCTTTGACGAGATCGTTTGGCTGCCCAAAGTAGAATCTCGTTTTGGCACGACACCGCGCTGCATACATCCATTCCTCAGCGGTTGGGAGCCGGTAGCCCGCGAGGTCACGAAAGTTGGGTTTCAATTTCATCCCAAAGCTATATTCACCGCCAGCATTCGGCTCGAAGCACCACTGCTCCTTGGGCAAACCTTCCTGCTCGCTCAACCAATTGCAATACTCACTAATCTGAAACCAGCTCACCAATTCAATTGGGCTCTTCATTGACTCAATGGATTCGCGATCAACGTGGTGCAATACACTTGATCGACTGAACTCTTCCGCAGTGACGGGATTAACAGCGATAGCAAAATCGTAGAGCAAATCGGTCGCCTCATCGGGGACGTAGGGAACGATTGAGAACTCTTGACCTTGATCGTTGACATACCATCTTCGGTTGTCATCCCAATGCTTGCGAAGAACAGTGCTTCGTTTGCGTTTAACTTGCTCGTTTAGAGTCTCGATAACTTCAGCTTCAGGATCTCGAAAGGCTCGTAACAGTACGTTCCATTGCTCTTTTGACCGATCTTCTGTAGGTCGACGCAGGACAACTCCAATGCCAGCCTGATAGATCGATTCCACTTCGGTCGACGTTAACTCTGCATCATAGATTCGCACATCATCAATCCAGCCATCAAAGCCGTGATTTCCGGTTCTCGATCCAATTCGGAGAGGCGCAGAGGTTTGAATCGATTCGTCTAGCGTATCAAATACTGGCTTCGTCTGAACTCGAACTCCGTCAAGATATAAGCTGATCCCGTCAGCCTTGGAGGTTCCGTCGTAGGTCACAAAGAAGTGATTCCACCGGCTAAGGGGAACCGGTTGCAGAGTCGTGACCTTGATGGCACTTACTTCTTCTTTGCTCACCAAGTGCGCGCCAAATCGATCTCCATCGAGCCACAGGTCGAAGCCGCGATGGTCGTCCAATCCATCGCCCGTCTCGAATTTGGAAAGTACTCCACTCCACTGTTCATCTTCACGACTGTAAACCCAACACCCATAAGAGAACGGAGCATCTCGCCGAGCTTCAAACGAGCTTCCCAGGTTGAGACTTCCAGATCCCTTGAACTCAACCGATTGGTTAATCGCACCACCAACGACTCTTGCGTCTCTTAATTCGCCCTCTACGAGATCGACGTACTGATCATCCGCCTTAATCTCAAACTCACCGTTGCCCAAGAACGCAACTCGTAGCTTCAAGCTGTCGGAAGCAACCGTCTCCGAGGGCTCATTCATCCCCGCGAGGGAGCTTTCCCAGGCGAGCCGATTTTCTTCGAGTCGTTTACTCGCGGCTTTGAGCAGCAACCTCGTACTTTGGAATTCAGGAGCTAGGATCTCCAGCTCCTCTTGGATTCGATCATCAAACTCTGGCAGCCTTACCGGTAAAGATTCCGGATCACCGCCGAGTTGAACGATGGTCCACCGACTCATAGAGTGCACCCCAGCACTGGGATGCTGATGGTGGATTGAGTTCAAACTGTCGATCAACTCTCGCGTTTGCGAGGGCGCGAGTTCCCGGGTACCGCTTCTTCCTAGAATCTCTAGCAGTTCAGTCACAAGAGAGGATTCTGTGGCTGGATCGGCGACAATTCGAACGAGCGGCATGCGGTCGACCAAGAGGTCGGATGCGTAATGTTTGCTCAAACTCCAAAGCGACGGATTCCAAGCTTCGTTAGTTTCGGGCTTTGCGAAGAGAGAAACGAGTTGATCCACATGACCGAGCCGGGTCAGAATTGCAGCGGCAATTGCCATACGATGGTGCTCGGGCACATATTCTTCGCCAATATCGTTTGACTGGTAATCGTGAATGACTTTGTTCAGTGAAGGAACGAGAGAGTCGGCGAGTGCCTCGGTTTCATCTAAGAGTGGCGCGAATTCAGGGCGGCTTCGACAAAGAAAAACCGCTTCCAGAATCTTTTCTGCGTCCCCGGATAGATAGTTGGCAAGTGCTGTTGCGGCACGTTGTCTGGACAATGCTCCAGTGCCTGTTTGCTCTAGCGTTCTCCACAGCTGTGGAATCAGGAATTCAGCGATTGGCCTCAACTGCTCGATTCTTGGCATGAGCTCGAACGCAGGAACAATCGAATCATCAGTCAGGAGACACTCACTAATCAGAGGTTCAAGTAACTTAATTTTTTCCTCTTCATCGGAAATACGAACCACGGCGCAAGATGCTTGAAACCGTTCCGCAATGGACCTCGATTCATCCGTCGCGACCCTGAACAGTGAGTCTCCTGCATTTGGAATGTCCGCGAGCGCCTCGCAAACGACTGGAAAAGCCTCGATGTCGAGCGTCGGTACTCGCCGAATTAAATACTCTTCGCCTTCTTGATCGAGATTTGCAATCGAAAAACGAAGCTTCATCTCTTCGTCGTCGGCAGACTCTTCTAGCCGGCGTGCAAGAATAGGCTCAACCCATCCTCGAACATCATCCATTTGTCTCATCGCGTCAGTGAATTCCGACATCTCCGCCGTGAGTAAACCGTTGGCGACGGCTTCTGCCTTATCAACCATCCGCTGCTCATTGAACGTACGTTGGACAAGAAAAGCACCCCCGCAAAGTGCGACCAGAACCAGCAAGACCAACGAGATTCGCTGAGTGTGGCGTGCTCCTGCCCGAGCCATCATTCGGCCTTCACCCTCTGACCAACTCGCTTTGTTGGTTCTTGATCGAATTTGGCAATACTCTACCAGGGTAGGAAGATGTCGATCCAACGTCTTCGCCGACCAGAGTGACTCTCGCTCTGACAGCAACAACGCAGCGCGTCCCTGAGGAGTTTCGCGATCCTTCTGAGTCAGCCAATCTTCAATCGAGTGCACCAAATAGTCGTGCGTTAGTTGGTAGTGATTGCGAGCGCCTGCGTCTACGCCCTCCACCTTTTGCTCTCCGTCTGCATTCTCCCGACCTTTATCGCTGGGAGTGATGAGTCGCACTTCGTTGTCCAGGAGACTCAGCAACTCAGAGAAGTCTGGTGAATGGAGAGGGTAGCCAGCCGCCTGACTCAATTCAGTCGCAGAGCGCGTGTAATCCCGAATGGTCCCACCGGCTTCTGGCAGCAGCTTCCTCAAAACCGCTCGCGCTGCCCGTCCGTGATAGCGATAGGCCAGAGGCGTTGAAGGCCCCTCGAACGTGGACTCAAGGAATTTGCGTCCAACACCCTCGGGTCCACCGACTTCTTCTAGGCTAGCAAGAGTCCAAGGCCTGGATTTCATAATCTCTGCAAAGAGCGCCAATCGTATGCAGATAACGCGACCGTCTACAGCCAATCCCGCTGCAGCGCTGTCTAGGAAGGATTCTTGTTCGGCGGGAAGAGGCTTTGAATCGTCAGGCAGCGTTCCGAAAGCGCGTCCGTACGCTGCAAGGACTTTCTTCGCGTGATTGATAGAAAACAGATCAACAGAAGCGGCATTTTGCCCTTCCGATATTCGGACCTCAACATCACGCATAAAGGCGGTCGTTGCCATCCAGAAGTCGTCACGAACCAACAGAAGTGTTTGAATCCTGCCGCCGTCACACTGCCGAAGAGCGTTGATCAAGAAATCACTTGCATCATCACCGTGATGCAGCCATTGCTCGAACTGGTCGATCACGATCAGAACTTTGTCACCTGCTGGCGGTCCAAAACCGTTGCGCAGCATTTTCATCAACTCGACGATCGATCGATCCTGCGGTAGTGTTGGACAGCTCGATCGAAGTAACGAAGTTAAACGCTCCTCTGTCTCATCCGAGCTTGCCTCAACATGCACTACATGAACGTGCTCGGACAGTCTGGGTAGCAACCCTGCGTGAACCAATGATGACTTTCCGCAGCCCGATGGTCCATACAAAATCCCTACTGGGAATGTTCGCTCACTTTTGCGTTCTTCAAGGCGTGTCTTCCAAAATCGAACAGACTCGGGGAGACCGTAACGATCTCGTGCACCAGGGATTAGCTGCAGGTAAAAGTCCGAATCATGCGCGTCGAATGAGCGGATTCCCTTGGGAACGACGGCGATAGTCCGAGCATCGGTTGAGTCCAGGTCTCTGACAATATCACTGGTCGGTGTCGATGGTTCCGCGCGCTGAGTTTGCACGGAACCTTTGGCATCGGCAGTCGCCGCAAATAGCGCGCTCCGCGGCGCTTCGGGACGCTGCGACGGGTCAGAAGGGAGACTGTCGACGCCTTCTGTCGGAAGCTGATCGCTCGCCGTTAGAAAGTGTTGCAGATCTTCTGACATGTCGAACGCAGAGTCGTATCGCTCGCGTGCAAGCTTGGACATGGCCTTGCGACATATGCGGTCCAGCGCCTTGGGTACATGCTCCGAATACTGTCTCGGCGGGCGTGGTTCGTAACTAGTCACCTGCTGGAGGATGGAACGCCTGTCTCTGCCTCGAAACGGACAACGACCTGTGAGCATTTCGTAAAGTACGACGCCAAGCGAGAACACATCACTTCGTCCGTCGACGCGATGCCCTTCGCCCCGAGCCTGTTCCGGACTCGTGTATCGCGGCGTTCCAACGTAACGCATCTCGGCTACGTCCGATTCTTCAGTCAATGCGAGTCCGAAGTCAACGAGATACGGCGTGCCTTCACGGTCAATCAATATATTCGCCGGTTTGACATCACGATGCACAATTCCGTGCTTGTGGGCGTGGTGCAACGCATCTGCAATTGATGCCGCAATTTTGGCGGCGGCAAAGTGATTGAGACGTTCCTCTTTTAAGTACGCCGAAAGATTCTCTCCATTCACGTACTTCGACACTGAGTAGAAAGGGACTTCCTCGGTAGATCCAGCGTCATGGACGGGCACGATATTGGGATGATCAAGCTTGGCAACGTTCCGAGCCTCTTCCAGGTAGATCGAAGCGCCCAGCGGCATTGAAATATGCTCGGGGTGGGCAATCTTAATAGCGACCAAACGACTTAGATGGTCATCGTCTGCCAAGTACACGGACCCGAATCCACCCCTGCCCAGCAATGACTTGATCTTGTAGCGGTCGACTTGCTCGATTGATCTCTCACGCGAGGAATTGCCCTCACGATGTTTGGTTCTTTGCTGGACCGCAAGTTTGGTAGTCTCCATGGCAGATTCAGCTTCTTGCTGAACTATTTCTGAGTCGCTGTCCGGTTTGCTTTGTTCAGCGACCCAGGCCGCGTACACTTGCGACACGACCTCCCGAGCCTCATCGAACCTCGTTTCATAATCCTTCGACTCCACTACGTTTCCGGTCTGCCGCAGAATTCCCCACTCTGTAACCAACAGTTTTCGAAAGAGTGCCTGCTTTTGAGAGTCGGCGATTTCGTCGAGATAGTCCTCGATTCTGGGTAACGATCCATCAAGCCACTCGCCGAGGAAACGTTCACGGAACTTTGCGATATCTGCAAGTTGGCCAGGAGTAAGTGAATCACTCTCCGTCATATGGTTACCTCCACGTCGCGCTTAGGAGTAAGCGTGGTTTTGCAGCCGGTGGCATGCCACGAATATCTCAGCCGGAAACATGGGTGAGGCAAATGGGCTGGGCCAGGAACATTCTCAGTCAGTTTACCCTGTCGACGTCGCGACGCGACACTCGAAATGAACTTTAACTATTCCGCAGAGTTTGATTGCCCAGAAGCTCGCATAGGAAGAGTTGTCGAATACCTCTGCAGGGCCGGATCGCTTACAAGTCTCCCAACCAAAGTCTCTGCGCGATGAAGTAGACTCAGTTATCAATCGAATCTAGCAATGATTCAATCTCCTCTCGAGAGATCCGAGTGTAGGCGAGTTCCAGCATCTTTCGGAAGTGCTGCTTTCCTTCAACACCAGCCATCCCTCCAATGTTGCCGATCCCTCCAATGTTGCCGATCGGTCCATGACTATCCGTAGTGCGATTTTCATTGGGAGCGAATATCGCATGAAACGGCAAACCTACCGAACGACCATTGCTCAGCTTTTCAACAACTCCGACGCTATTAATGTCCCTAGCACCGACTTTGACTAGAACAGAGTCCTTCTCCAACACGTCTCTGTGATCATCAAGCCAACGGTTCAGTCGGAAGCGAGGGCCGCAGTATCGCGCTCCTGTTCGAATCCAAACTAGCTTCCCCGCTTCTTCGGCACGTGCAGAAGCCTGCCCCCATTTTCGCTGCGAACCTAGATGTCGTAGTTGGAACACGGGCACGTCGAGAGCTTGAGAGGCTGCGCTTCCATCAACGCGGATGGTTCAGGAATTCCACCAACCAAATTTTGCCGAGTCCAAGCAACCATGCGATCAATCGTCTCACCCTCAATCAGCTTCACCTCGGCAATACCATTCTCTTCGGATTCGCTCAGAACGACGGTTCCGTCCTGCAATTCGCACCTGACCGTTGCTTCAGCGACTGGATCCCTATAATGGCCGAGTCGCAACTCAAACTCTTTAGTCCGGCGCATGACTTTCATCTCCAGACCGTTTTTCACTAGTTGCCGAAGCTGTTGCCTCAAGATGGTTGTTGAACTTAGTCGCTATTGAGACTTCGGCCCCGCCTACATCCTGCTCATCGGCTCTCACGAGGCTAGCTGAAAGCCGCTTTTACAGATCTTCACCCGCACCACGTCGGGTAACTTTTTGCCGGCGTCTTGAGCTTCTACGGCAATAGTGGATTTGCAAAACGCTAACCAAAGCAAAATGCTCGTAGGATGCCACAACCCGTTTCAGCAAGCTTCGAAGCACAAACGGGACTGATTGCCGGGGGAACCATAGAGTTCAACCTACATCTCTCGCCGGTCTAGCTCGAGAGGTTTTTCACTCGGCCGCTTTTCCGTAAGGTACATCACGGCCGCCGTAACGGCGCACTCTCACGTTGGCTTGTTCCGCGTGTCCAACGAAGCCCTCAAGCATTGACAGTCGTGAACCGTAAGCACCCATCTTCGCGCTGGCTTCATCGGTCATGATGCGTTGATAGGTACAAGTCTTCATGAACTTGCCAACCCATAGTCCGCCGGTATACCGAGCAGCCTGCCTCGTTGGCAAAGTGTGGTTGGTGCCAATGACTTTATCGCCAAACGCAACGTTCGTGCGCGGCCCCAAGAAGAGTGCTCCGTAGTTGGTCAGGTTTTCCAAGAAAAAATCTGGATCTCGAGTCATCACCTGGACGTGTTCGAACGCTAAGGCGTCGGCAATTCCGAGCATTTCTTTCTCGTCCTCGCAAACAATGACCTGGCCATGATCGTTCCAAGACACTTTGGCGATGTCTGCAGTCGGTAGAACCTCCAGCAGTCGATCAATTTCAGTCAGTGTTGCTTCTGCAAGTTCCTGAGAGTCGGTGACCATGACAGCAGGTGATGTTGGCCCGTGCTCCGCCTGTCCCAAAAGGTCGGTGGCACAAATTTCCGCATCGACGCTGTCATCGACGATCAAAAGCGTTTCGGTTGGACCAGCAAAGAGATCGATCCCCACTCTCCCGAACAGTTGTCGTTTGGCTTCAGCCACGTAGGCGTTGCCAGGACCTACCAACATGTCGACCGACTGAATGGTCTCCGTACCGAGCGCCATTGCTCCGATAGCTTGCACGCCCCCCAGCACGTAGATTTCGTGAGCTCCAGCGAAATGCATCGCAGCAACGATCGCAGGATGGGCTCCGCCTTGAAACGGTGGAGCTGAGGCGACAATCCGTTTAACACCGGCCACACTTGCAGTCAGAACACTCATGTGCGCCGAGGCGACCATCGGGTACTTTCCGCCTGGCACATAGCAGCCGACGGCATTGACCGGAATATTGCGATGTCCCAAGACGACACCGGGCTGCGTTTCTACCTCGACATCTTGCAATGCGGCTTTCTGGACTTCCGCAAATCGGCGGACGTTTTCTTGCGCGAATCGGATATCAGCCAGATCGCTTGAGGAGACCTTGGAGATGGCCGCTTCAATTTCTGATTCGCTAAGACGGAATTCTTCAGGTGACCAATCGTCAAATTTTTTCGACATCTCGCGCACCGCTTTATCGCCGCGCTGTTCGATGTCCTGCAAAATTGCTTCGACGGCAGCACGGACTTCCGCTTCTCCATCCGCTCGAGCCGCGAGCCCAGGTGCGTTCTTTAGATATCTAGCCATGGCACTTCCGAATTCATAGCACTTCCGAATAATCACAGGTCAAAATTATTGAGCGAGTCGAAGAGAAGACTCACTCGAAGACATCCAAACCATCTCGAAATTCGTTCCACCCCGCATCGACCGACGAAGGTGCCTCAATCCACTCCGTGATCGGTGCCCCATTCACTGGATTTCCGTCGGGGATGGGCAGCATCATGATGCGTTTCGCGGCTTCACGCCGCCGCGTCTCGTTCAGCGAAGCGTTCGAAATATTGTCCCACTCGCGGCCCAACGGATACCCGCCAACCACCATCACATCATCCGACTGGCCGATCATCTCGTGCGA
The DNA here is from genome assembly GCA_045105035.1 of Pirellulaceae bacterium. Classification (GTDB taxonomy): domain Bacteria; phylum Planctomycetota; class Planctomycetia; order Pirellulales; family Pirellulaceae; genus Aureliella. Next base: position 13,729 of record JBGCCZ010000100.1, read on the forward strand.
GACGCCCGCAGGCATAATCAAGGCATCGCCGGCCTCAAGTCGAATCTTCTCACCTCCTTCGCCGAACAACTCAAGATCCATCCAGCCGACAGCGCAACCCAAGCTTTCGTGCGTAGTCGAGTGAAAGTGGCCATAGGTGTAGACACCTGGATATTCCCAGTTATTCAGCCAACCATTTCGCAGAAACATCTCTTTCACTGCCTCTTTGCCGCCACCCGCAATTGCACCTCGATACACCAACACCGGAAAACGACTATTGGGCACAAGACCTCGTGGCATGGACGAATAGGATTCAACCTGCATGGAACTACTCTGCAAAATTCTTGGTTTGACTCGACGGCTTGATCGCAATGATTTTCGCCAATGACCTTGAGATCCTAGCGTCATTGCAACGACTTCGCCAGTTTACAAGTGCCGAGCAGGTATGGTGGGCCTTTGCACCCTACGGCCGGCAAGTTGGACATGAGACACTTGAACAAGACTACAATCAGCATTCTGCTAGCGGTTTGCAGCTGAGCCGACCGACGCATCGCTATTCTCCAAGAGGATCTCCATGTCCAGCTCTTTTCGTTTTGTTCCACTAAGCTTCATCGTTCTTGCGTGCGAGTTCGCTTTGTTTCCCTGCAGCGTACGCGGGCAGTCCCAAGTCGAGGATTCGAGCTCAAAACTTATCGAACCCGCGTTGCTGCTCGAAAAGCCTCCCGCTATTCCAGGGCATCTCCGTGAGCTCTTTGATCGGATGGAAGCTGCCAATCGTCGTTCGCAAGATGTGTTTCGGAAGCTGTCAAAGGAACAAATGAACTTCAAACCATCCAACGGAACCCATACGCCGCGTTGGAATGCCGAACACATGGCTGGCCGACAACTCCTATTTTTCTCGCAGATCTACAACGCCCTAGACCCCAAGATTCCTGTTCTGAATTGGAATCCGGCACAGATGCCTCCCAACTATAAAGCGCGGCACCCGGAATGGAGCGGCAAGGAAGAAGCACGTTCTATGCAAAGAGTCGACGATTTCTGTCGCCGCTATGCCTACCTACTGGAACAAACGGAACTCGATGCGAAACCTCCGGCAACGAGTTGGCCCTCATTAAAAGCTTTGCTGCTGCAAATGGAGCGGCACTACGGTGAACATACGGCAAACGTTGTGAAGAAGTTTGAGTTGCCAGAATGGCCTCAGGAATAGTCACCCGTTCAAAACCAGAGGCGTAGAGGAAGTGCCCTTCGATGGATCATCAGTTTTGCTGCGCCTAAGAAATAGCAAAGTTCCTGGCCGTTTGGTTGCTCCTTTTGCAGTCCGAGGACTAGGAAGCCCTTTGGGTATGAACCATCATTGGAGTAGCACGCGAATTTGCGACTCTCGCCGAACATCCAATTCCTGATCGGCGACCTCTTTGAGGCAGCAAGGTGAAACTAAGAAATCTAGCTCTAACTGTGGTCGCAGTCTTGCTAATTCCAGTCGGCTGCTTAACCATGATTTCACCAATTCCTGGTGGCTCTCTGGTCTTACCCGCCGCCCTCGCATCACTTAGTTACACCAGTCCGCTTTTTCGTCGCTGCATTCAGTCTGCTCGCGCGAGGAGTCTCAAGCTTAACAAACTGATGTTATGGGCTGAGGCAAGGCTCGGACCGCGGATCGGCGGCGGTATCAAATTGACACGGCCCTCCATAGATTCTCCGAAGGCAGTCTCCATAGATTCGCCGAGGGCAGTCTCCATAGATTCTCCGAGGGCAGAAGTGCAAGCTCCAGATCTTGACCCTTAGTTCCGCCAAGAAGCTGCAAAACTAGCAATCCTCTGCACTGCCTTTGCGACCACTTCATCGCAGACTGAGTTGCGCCGGTGTTGAAGCCGCCGTATCGCCGAGTCGTCCCATGAATGGGTCGGTCTACTGAAGTTTCTGAGCATTGGTCTCCCAACGGATCAACTCGATTGCTCTTGCTGGCGAATTCGTGCGCCTCGCGATGTTTCACAGAAATCCTGTAACATTAGATGACTAGTTGTGGGTAACTCTTGGAGGACAATTTTGCTGGGACCAGAAACACGACCGTCACTGATTGGAAAGCTGCACGACCCGGCTGCTGCGGAAGCTTGGGCTGAGTTCGTGCATCTTTATCAGCCGATCGTCTATCGCGTTGCTGTGCGTCGCGGTCTCCAGCATGCCGATGCGGAGGATCTCACTCAGGATGTCTTTGCCACCGTCGGACGAAAAGTGGCGAATTTCGATCTTGAGCAAGGCGGGTCGTTTCGCGGTTGGTTGCTGAAGATCACTCGGGATCTCGTCGTGAACAAGCTGACTCGTGGCCCGCGTGAAGTGGGCACAGGCGATTCGGAAGCTCGCGACATGCTGAACGAGCATCCCGAGCGTGAGCAAACCGAAACGCTGCTTAGAGTCGAACATCAACGTCTGATGCTCTCTCAAGCCTCGGAACGGTTGCGGCCCAAAGTGAGTCCTTCGATTTGGAACGCCTTCTGGCTAACAGCCGTGGAAGGTCAATCGATTGCACAAGTGGCGGAGCTGTTGGGCAAATCCGAAGGAGCTGTCCGAGTCGCTCGTTGTCGCGTTCTGGCACAACTTAGAAAAGAGGTTCGTGACGATGATCAGCCGTTTACACTTTGATCGCGAAGCACTCGCTCACTTCTTGGAC
>JBGCCZ010000101.1:0-27006 GCA_045105035.1 Pirellulaceae bacterium
CGGAAGCACGCTTCGTTACTTCGGCATTGGATGCTCCTGAAGAATCCGAAGAAGTCGACTTCGCCAACAGAGCCTCCAACCGCAGCTTGGCCGACGTGAAGTCACTTTCCTCAATCGTCTTCGCCAAGCCAGCTCGGATCGGATTCAAGTCCACGTACGCCACCGCGGACAAGATCGCGGATTCGTCCAGCAAACGCACTGCACGAAAGCGACTCTCCCAGAACTTGCCCGTCTCCCCCGTCTCGCGATTCGCCCGCTGCCCCACATGCTGACACAACAACCGCATCCACCAAGAAATATCACTCAGCCGCGAACGAATCTCCTGCAATCGATCCGGATCGGTGCGAATTGAATTCAACTCAAACTCTGTCGGCTCCCTCGGCGTTCCGTCGTCCTGCTTTCGCAGCGGACACAGCATCCGCCAGCGCCTGGCGACCTCCGTGTCATCCCAAGTCTTCACCACATCCGGTCGCGAACGGAGTACCAAATGAAAGTGATTCGACAGGATCGCGCTACCCAGTAGGTCGATACCGAAGTAGGCAGCAAGCTGCTTCAGCTTGCGTTGCATCCAGCGCTTTCGATGGTCAAAGTTCTTTCCGCTGACCGGATCATTGCCCATCAAGTAGCAGCGACGCACGGCCCGATTCATCACATGCACGCAAGCGATTTCATCCGGCGAAAACAGTTCTTCTCTTGCAAGCTGAGCCACGGCAGGCACCTCCTCAGATCATTCCACAAAAGGTTCTGCGGAGAAGACGCTCGAGCCAAGATGATCCTTACAGCAATTTTCCGGAATTTAGAGAACCCGCCCCACCAGGGCGTGCTGTGTCCGCGCGTAAGCCCCCACCAGGGTGTGCTGTGTCCGCAGGCAAGTGTGGAAATTTAGAGAACCCGCCCCACCAGGGCGTGCTGTGTCCGCGCGTAAGCCCGGGAACTGCAGAGAATGGTCCAACGCCGACATCAGAAACCGGGTTCCACCAAGCAACGCGCCCACCTCAGCCGCGGGTAGCCAAGCGGCAGAAGTGGGAATTTTCAAACGCAAGCCAGTTCACAAACTACTTGTCGGTGCTGAAGCACTCGACGCGGTGCAGGCGACCCGCCAAGACTTTTCCTACCGGATGCTCCCACTTACTTGGCTCCGCTTGGACGCTGAGGACGTTCTGGGCGACTGTCTTCACCGCGATAGCCTCCAGGTCCTCGTCCTCCGCCGTTGCCACCACCACCACGGCTAAAGAGCCTGCCGATCCCCGAGCTGAATTCGTCTTTTGAGATCGACTCGTCTCCGTCCTTATCTAAGGTTATGAGTCGGTCGGCCATCCGATTGCCCTCTAACTCAGCCTTAGTAACCTGGCCGTCTTCGTCTTTATCCATGCCATTGAACATACTCATCGGATCAAAACGGCCTCCTCCACCACCGCCTGCTCCACGTCCACCGCCGGGACCTCGGCGACCGCCCCCGCCCGCAGCTGCACCGGAGTCCGCAGATTCAGTGGACTCCGCTTTTGCAAGTAACTGGGTGTCTTTCTCGACCGTCTGCCCCTTGTCTGCAACGCAATAAAGATACTTCTGACTACGAACGACAAGCTTGCTGTCACTAACGGCTGGAGAGCCCCAGAAAACTTCTTTTTCTTCAGTGAAGCGGTTTAGAGCGATTTGCTTCGTGTTCTCACCCAACTCAAACACAAACATCTGGCCACTGCCGTTCATGTAGAACATTCGATCTCCCGCAACGATCGGCGATGGGTAATCTAACGAGCCAAAGCGACCACCAGTTTCCATGGCCCCGTTCAAACGAAACTGCTCCACCTTTTTACCGGTTTCCGCATCGACAACAGTCGCGATGTTTCGTGCAATCACGTACAGCTTCGATTGGTGACGAACTGGAGATGCAAAACTCGACGTTTCTCTTCCAGTCCAAATCGTTTTGGACTCACTTACGTTTCCACTTCCGCCTGTCTCTACGGCGATGCTTCCTCCGCCTCGCCCCGTGAATGCGAAGACTCGTCCCCCATCCTGAAGAATACTCGTGTAGGCTTGCTGCCCAGCGGCGTCGGCGTACCAAAGTAGCTCACCTGTTTGTGGATTCATTCCCCACATTTCACCTGCGACGCACATAACCAGCTCACTGTGATCTCCGGCATCCACCAGAGAGGGTGTGCCCCACATTCCGTCGAGTCCTTTCGCTTCTTGACGCCATACTTCGTTACCAGTCTCGGTATCGAATCCGATGATCGATTGACTTTCGGCAGAGGCAGTCACGATCAGAATGTTCTCGTGCACGACTGGACTTGAAGAAGATCCCCATTTTGTTGGATCTGATTCTTTACCAGCCTCAGCCTGCCAAAGTTTGTTTCCATCCAAGTCAAACGCATGGACGCCACTCTTGCCGAAGAACGCAAACACACGCTTCCCGTCGGAAACAGGAGTGTGCGAGGCGTAGCCGTGAGCCGTCACACCGATGCCCGAGTAGGGGTCTTCGGGTAACGAAACAGGTACGTCCTTTTGCCAAAGCTTCTTGCCAGTTGCCAGCTCTACGCAAACTACGTGACGTAATAGATTTTCTATGTCACCAGGATTTTCCTGTGACAAACCATAGCCGGAATAGCAGGTCACAAACACCTTGCCATCGACGATGATCGGACTCGAAGCACCAGGTCCCGGCAGCGCGGTTTTCCAGGCAAGATTCGCCGCGGGGGACCAATTCGAAGGTATCGATGCACTTGAAGCTGTCGCATTGCCAAGCGGACCTCGGAATCGCGGCCAGTCCTCGGCGGACAAGTGGGATTGCACCATGCACAAAACGGCAAGGACGACGGAGAATCTAAAGAAACGCATTTCTACTCCCAAACGGGTTCGGACCAACAAGACGATCAATAGGTAACGCATCGCCAAACGTGAGCCCAGTGTAGCAGTTCTGAAATGGCCCCCCAATCGAACTTGGAATCTTGAGACCTCGTTCATGATTTCAACGCGTAACGAAGCGAGAATGTAGAGCCTGCTGACACCACGAACTGCGAGCAAGAGACAGTCTTTCTCCCCAATGCTATCTCGAGCCATGCCACTAGAAGATCGAGGACTTGGCTCTCTATCAGCCATTGCCATCGCGGCTCAGCCAACGAAAGGCAGCTGACATCCTGCAGCCCGATTTGGCCGCAGCAGGCGTTCCTTACAAGGATGACGCAGCTCGGTTCGCCAAGCTTCATAGCTTGCGACGCAAATTCACGCCGAAGTCTTGGGAGACCGCTGTTCTAACAGAGTGCGTGATCCGTCTCGCGCCACAACAACATGAAGACAACGCTTCGATATGCGCTGAACGATCCGTAGGCTCAAATCAATGAGATCCATTCCGCCGGCATAGAAAATGCCAGAATGAAGTTTCGACGAGAAACCCGCTTGCGGCTTACCAACAGCGACAGTACTTGTGCAGTCGGCTCAGAAAACGGAGCCAAGTCTCTTTTGACCCGATAGAAGAAAGCACACCCCAGAGGATTCGAACCTCTAACCTTCGGTTCCGTAGACCGATGCTCTATCCAGTTGAGCTAGGGGTGCGTGAGTTTTGGAGATCGGCCAAATGGATCGTCTGACTTAGACCAATCTCGTCTCGAGGCGAGATTTTAGCTTTGAAAGAATTCGCTGTCTAGGATCCCTCGCCAGGACTCAGGGCAAATCAGAGTTCCGGTTTGGTTCGCACATTAGCCCGACTTACCCTGCCGGAATGCAATAAATTCATGGTTCGGAGAGCCCTGTCACTCTATGCAAATTGAAACTCCAGTTGGCCCCATTCGAGCACTGCCCGAGAGTCCAACGAGTGTTTTCCCGGCTGTATTTCGCTGTCACTATTCGCATGCTAAGCTGCCTTTCTTGTTCAGAAGGCTGCGAGAGACACTTCGATTCAGCGCAGTACTGGCCTGCCATTTCGCCTAGGAGCTCGCACATCGTGCCCAAGAAGACCCCCTCAACGACTGTCGCAAGCTATCTTAAATCCGTTACTGCAGACCGCAAAGCCGCAGTTTCCGCGCTCCGCCAAGTCGTTCTCGATAACCTGCCCAAGGGTTTTGAAGAGGGAATTCAGTATGGGATGATTGGTTACTTCGTTCCGCACTCGATTTACCCCAACGGCTATCACTGCGATCCCAAACAACCTCTACCATTTGCCCACATTGCATCCCAGAAAAGCCACATCGGTCTATATCTGTTCTGCATATACGGCAACGAAGAGCTGATCGAGTGGTTTAAGAACGAGTACGCCAAGACGGGTTTCAAACTCGACATGGGCAAAGCGTGTATCCGGTTCAAGAAGCCAGACCAGATTCCCTTTGAGCTGATTGGTCGCACAATCAAAAAATTTTCGGTGAAGAAGTTTATCGCCTTCTACGAATCTAATCTGGATTCCTCGGGTGGAAAACGAAGTTCAAAGTCTGATACCGCGAAAGCGACTCCAAAGAAGAAGGTGACTAAGACTTCGAAAGCTGCCACTTCGAAGTCTACGAAAAGGGTGGCCGCCTCACCAAAAACGGCCGTAGCAAAAACTGCCCCAGCGAAGACGCCGAGAAAGGGTAAGGCGAAAGCTGCCGTAAAAACGAAGGCAACCAATTCTTCAATCTCGAGTAATACAGCCAAGAAGACGACTGCAACAAAGTCCGCCGCAAAAAAGAGTGCCAAGAAGAAGAGTGCCAAGAAGAAGAGGGCAGGGAAGAGCACACGGTAGCTTCCGTGAAATCCCGGTTCGGAAATCCCGATACGAAAGTTCGTTTGGCCAATGCTGTAGTTCGCGTGCTTCCAAACGATAGCAGGTCAGTCGAGGAATTCGAATCCAGCTTGCTGTAACGATCGTACCGCGGCCACCAGGTGGTCGCTTCGAACCAGGACGAAGTCGGTATCGAACGTCGATAGGGCAAAGATACTCACCCCCGCACTTTTAAGCGGCTCAAGAAGACTGGCTAAGACGCCAACGATATCAAGATCCATTTGCGCTTCGATGGTGATGACTCGCCATCCAGAATCTCCTCGAATGTTCGCTGGCTGGCAACTTGTCTCACAGACCAACGACCACTCTGTTGGAGTCCTTGTCAGACTCCACAAGCCCGACACGAGTTGCCTCGACTCCAATTCGGAAGTTATCTGACGTACCCAATCGAACGGAGCCTCGCCTTGGTATTGGCAAATCGAATGCTCATTCGGCAGAACTCGCAATTGAAGCTTCATCTCAACCGCCTCAAGCTAGCGAAATGATCGGATCGCACTCAAGCCGACTCGCCCAGCAACTCACGTCAGCAAACTGAGTTGCCAACCTTTGAGCAAGCCGCTCTATCGAGAAGCGTTCACTCGCGTAATGCCCAGCCAGCAACATGGAAACACCTGCCGCCTTGGCTTCTAAGCACTGGTGAAACGTCGCCTCGCCGGTCAAGAAAAGTTCGCAACCGCAATCTATCGCAGTGCCCAACAGGCTTGCGCCACTACCGCATGCGATGGCAACGCGTTTCATTTCGAGATCAGGCAGTACCGCCCGAGGTCGAAACCCGGGCAACAGTGGGCCTAGCCGTTCTGCAAGTTCACGAGCCGTGGATGCATTGTCAAGATCGCCAATCCGTCCCGTTCCGACCTGAACCGACTCAGGATCTGGTGAAGGAATCAGCGGCGCAACGGAGTTTAGACTGAGCAGCCGGGCCAGTTGTGCATTGATGCCGTCTTCGGCTGAGTCCCAAGCCGTGTGCGGAGCGTAAACTGCGATGCGGTTCGAAGCGAGTTCCCACACGAGTCGACCATAATAGGTTTCCGTTGTAATTTTGCTCAAAGGCTTGAAGGGTAGTGGGTGATGCGCGACCACGAGTTCTACTGACGACTCGACCGCTTCCTGCACCGACTCAGGGGTAAGTGTCAAACAAGTTTGAACTTTCGAGACCGAGACGGTCTGATCGCCAAGAAGGAGCCCAGTGTTATCCCACGCCTCAGAAAGCTGGAGAGGGGCGACGGCGTCCATCCAGTGAACGATTTCTTTGAGTGTTGTCATGTCCAGAGTTTAGCAGACCGGCGCTTGTGCGCTGAGCCTGCGTCTATTGCCAACCACATGCCGCTCCATTGTCGATGAAGCCTGTGGGCAACAAGAGAGAAACACACTAAGCCCATCGATGGAGCAGAAAAGCTCCTCCGCTCTTCCTCCTCCGCTACGGTTCGTCTGCCCCCGTTTTCTGGCAGCCGGACAGATTGACCTCACGCTACAGCTCAGAGGACCGTGGCAGTTTTCTTGGGAAGGGTACTGGCCTCGGTTCAGGCAGCGGACCTTCGTTCGTCTCCAACCACTGGATACGTTCCATTTCCGTCGCGTAGTAGGTCAACCAGGTCTCGTTGTCGGATTCATCCAAACATCGCCAACACAGGTAGTTTCCTGGCAAGTCGACCCGCTTTTCGCAGGCGGGCAGGATATCTCGATAGATCAGCGTATAAAGTTGCCGATCCGAAAGATGCTCCGTCATTTCTAAGACGACTCGCACCGAAAACAACCGTTCGACGGTGTCGGCAAGCAAATTGGACATGACGTCATCGTCCAGAGAATCCGGACGAGGAAGTACCAACTCTGGCAGCGACCAACAACTGATCGGTAACGCAGGTGCTCGCTCCCATGCCAACATCGACTCGAGAAAGCAATTCTCCTCCTTCAGATTCATTTGCCTGAAGTGGACAAGTGCGACCGACTCATCAATGTAGGGTTCGAGTTCGTCACGCAGGCGAGCGTTATGCAGCAACAACTCTACTTCGTCGATTTTGGGCATGATTTTCAAGCGGGGATAATGGAAAAACTTCATGCTACCAATCGTTGTTCAGTACGATTTGGGCGTTGAAGTTCTTCTGACAATCGTGGGTCGAGACTGGAAATCCGACTCGAGTCTGAACGACGACTCACGAGCACACGATTGACTGTATACGGAAGCTTCCATCGCTCAACACTTTGCTCCAGCATTTCTTACCCCTATCGAGGAAACGAAGCCGAGGTGGGCGGCAGAAGTGTTACGATCGATAGTCATTTCCATTTCGACTCGCCGCAGTGTCTTCTCAGCCGTCAAACTTTATCAAACGGCGACAGCCAGCAGTCGGTGCATGGCCCGGCAAAGTTGTAAAGGCTTGCGTAAGGCTGGAGTGGGAAACGGCGGCAGATCGGTACAATCTCTTCCACCAAACGAGTAACCACTGCGCTTTGGCCTCCTCAAGGACCCCTCAAAAGTTCTGTCTTGAAGAAGACCAAACTTTCTAACAAAGTCCACAAAGAAAGAGACTCGGAAGAACGAAGATGAGGCGGTCGAACTCCTTCCGACCTAAACGGCTCAATTCATCTTCGGATTGGCGTGCTCTATAGCTTGGATTTTCTCTAAGCGTCTCGCGTGACGCCCACCCTCAAAATCGGTGTTCAACCAAATGCGGACCAGGTCATCAACGGGGCGTTCGCCTATCAGGTCACCCGGCAGGCACAGCACGTTGACGTCGTTATGACGCCGGCACATCTCGGCCATCACTTCGTCGTAACAATTCGCGGCACGAACACCTTGATACTTGTTTGCCGCAATGGCCATGCCGATTCCCGTTCCGCAGATTAGCATTCCCCGATCAGCATCACCGTTTCCGATTGCCTCGCAGACAACGCGGGCGAAGTCGGGATAGTCGACGCTGAGATCCCCGTGCGTCCCCACATCCGTGACTTCGAACCCGAGTGACTCGAGCGTAGCCACAATCCTGGCTTTGATGCTGACTCCGCGGTGGTCGCTACCGACGTAAATTTTCATGGCCGTTCGCATGTACTGAACTGTCGAGGAAAAGATGAGTTAAGAAGCCATGCGTGGATATCATCCACGAGCCCCCAATTCGCACTACCGATGCATGCTAGGATGATTTCTTCCACGTTGGCACCCAAGAATCATCGATGCGTTCCACCCATTTCTCGACGAACCCATCGATTTGTTCAGCACAAGCCGCATAAACCGACTCCGTGCCACCAAACGGATCGGACACATCTTCACGACCGCCGCTCAGCAAGTGCACTTTACTCTCGAGATCCGGGAACTGATTCAAAATGGCATTTCGATGACCGTTCGTCATCGTCAAAACCAAATCCGCTTGACGCAATCCTTGCTCCGTCACAGTGCGGCTTTGGTGCTTTCCTAAATCGAGGCCGCATTTATCCATGACCAACTGAGCTTCACTCGAAGCCGGCCCACCAGGAAAAGCGTTCAGTCCAGCCGACGACACATGAATTTGGCTTTCTTGATTCGCGAAAGCGTCGGGAAATCGCTCAGCCAGACGCTTCTTCATGAGTACTTCTGCCATTGGGCTACGGCAAGTATTCCCCGTGCACACGATGAGGACGATCAACTCAAACAAGCGATCGCGCATATCGGGTTCGATCACTCCACACTCCTTAACATCACAAGTACTGTCCGACACTCGAACTCGCATTGCAAATCCGCCAAAGTGGGTATCTCCGTCATCCACAATGACGGTGCAATGTTCGTCCAGCGCCTGTTTGGCTTGCACCGCGTTCGAAATCGACTCGTTATCTCCGCTTACGCAGGGCGCGGCAATTAAAGGTCCTGGCGTAAGAGTCATCGCCTCGGCGACCACGGGGTGGGGTACAACGCGTTGGGCCAAGTATCCGTCGCTTAACAGCAGGCTCTTCGCTTCTTCTGGCAGCCGATGAACGAGGCTCACATTTCCGGAGAACTGCTCAAACTGCTCTGCGTTCAGCTCGACCGGCAACTCGAGCACTAATGGACCGGGCCAGCCGCGATAGGCAGCACGCCGGGCAATACGCGACATGCCAGGCGAATAGTCGAAGGTCTCTTCGGGATCGCGAATCAAGAGCGACGGCGAAGAAACTCTATTGGATAGCAGGAGAGAATTCAGTTGCCGAACGGCCTCGCCCTGCAATGCACTGCAAACCACGTGATATGCCGTCTCGGTTGGTAAGACGGCCAACCGTCCTTCGACCAGCGTTTGAACGACGATATGAACAATATCGCGTTGGTCCGTACTGCTCTTCCAATCGAAGGACTTCGCCATAGATTCTGTCGATCCCGCTCTTAACGCTGCGGCGTTACTGCAACCCGTGCTGTGGCCCGGGAAATTTCCATTCTTTGGGTATCTCTCGAAACTCCCCACACTCGCCGTGGCAGAATTTCGTGCTGAGCGGACGGTTCGACCTGAATCTCCAGCCAACGCTGAAGATTTCTCCAAGCGTCTGGAGACCGCAATATCCGCTCCCGGTACAGGGATACTATACTTTGGCATGGCTTTACCGGACACTAGGGGCCCGTTGAGTTCGGAGGATGGCAAAGACTTAGAGAATTCCGGAGTCGTTGATCATCCATTCCTAGGAAGTGCAGTTTTGCCCCGCCCAAAAGCGAACACTTTCGAACTCCACCGCCACCTCTTGCCCCAGTTGTTTGCGACTAGTACGAACTCCCAAACGACCCATCGACTAGTTGATTTTGCCCATGCCAAGTCATAGCGATTTGAACCGACGTTCCTTTCTGAGAGCGACTGCGGCCGGCAGCGTTGCTGGCGCGATTGGTTTCGCTGGCTGCACTGGAAATTCTGCCGACGGCCGAACGCCGAATCTACTCTGGGGAAGGTTCGGACGATCCGAAGGACGTTTCAACAAGCCTCGAGCGATGGTCTTGTCGCCCAATGGTGAGTTGTACATCGTAGACAAAAAAGCTTGGATCCAAGTTTTTGATCCGAACGCGGATGAGATTGAAGAGCATACAGGCAAGAAGCTCTCCGAAGGAAAATACCTCCGCGGCTGGCAGACTCCAGCCTACCAGCAAGGCAAACCAACCGGACTGGGCTGGAGCAACGACGGGCTGTTGATGGTGGCCGACACGCACTATTACCGAGTCCTGTTCTACACGCCTCAAGGCGAGCTTGTCGAAGACCGCACTATCGGCGGTGAGTTCGGCGATGAACCCTCTCAATTTCACTTCGTGACCGACGTGGCTCAAGATCACCGAGGCCACTACTTCGTCGGACAATATGGTCAAATTGACCAAATTCAAGAGTTCGCCCCCGACGGCGGGTTCATTCGCAGATGGGGCTCGCAGGGACGTGGACCTCAAGAGTTCTCGCGTCCTCAAGCTCTGCATATTGACAAGGATGGGCTGTTGTGGATCGCCGACGCTTGCAACCATCGGCTCCAGGTCTACGACGTACAAAGCAATTCGGCGACGCCGGAGTGCGTTATGACTTGGGGGGAAGCAGGTGACAAAGCTGGGCAATTGAAGTACCCCTATGGAATCGATTTCCACTCCGACGGGACAATCTACGTTGCAGAATTTGGCAATCACCGCGTACAACGCTTTACCAAAGAAGGTGAGTCAATCGAATGCTTCGGCTCGGCAGGCAAGGAACCGGGGCAGTTTATCGATCCATGGGCACTAGTGGTCGACTCGAAACGCAACTTACATGTGCTCGACACCGGCAACAATCGGATCCAACGCTTCACGACTCGAGGATAGTGGCTTCAAACACTCCAGAGGCCGACGCAGCGAACGGTGCCTCAGAAGAAAACGCAAACTCGAACCATCTAGATCCAACTGACCATGAAACTTCTGCTCGCTGTGATCCAACCGACAAAACTTCAGGCTGTGCGGGACGCGCTGAACGAGATCGGAGTGGAACGCATGACGGTTCTCGACGCGCAGGGGTACGGGCGCCAGAAGGGGCAGACGAGTACGTATCGAGGAATCGAGTATAAGATCAACCTGCTGCGAAAACTGTCAATTGAAATCTGGGTCAACGACGACTTCGTGGACAAGACGATCGATGTTCTGTTACGCGTAGCCCGCACAGGCTCCGAGGGAACTATCGGAGACGGGAAGATATTCGTCCTCCCGACGGAGAACGTGTTTAATGAGAGTGGAGCCAGAGGACCGGGTGCAGTCTGACTCCGCCAACCGACTCCCCCAGGTATCAGAACTTCACAGGACAAAAATTGCTTTTTCAATTCTGCCTATACGGATTCCTTAAGAACCAACGCTACTTCGAGCCGTTCTTCATGCTCGCTCTTATTGAAAAGGAGCTGAGTTTTTTTTGGATTGGCGTCCTATACTCCTGCCGCTCACTGACGCTCAATCTTTCCGAAGTATTTTCGGGCGCGATCGCCGATCAATGGGGACGTCGCCGCAGCATGATGCTTTCCTTCGTGGCTTACATTCTAAGCTTCCTCTGCTTTGGCTTCTCATCGAGTGTCCCCGCCCTGTGCCTCGCAATGGTGCTGTACGGCATTGGCGACTCATTTCGCACTGGCACCCACAAAGCCATCATCTTCCACTGGCTGAAGCTCGAGGGCAGAGCCGAGGAGCGGACTCGTGTCTACGGTACAACTCGAAGCTGGAGCAAGTATGGATCGGCGGTCGCCGCGATCCTCGGTGCAGTGATCTTGCTTAGCCTCCGTAGCTATGAAGCTCTCTTCCTTGTTGCAATCGTGCCTTGCTTCGCAAATCTCATCAACTTCTGGAGTTACCCCTCTGAATTGGAAAGCGAGGTTACAAGCGAGCGCATCCCCGCAGGAGACTCGATATCTTCGGCCCCCGCTCGCAACACACCGCCCCAAAGCCCGAGCTTTCGGAGCCGGATTTCCAAACCGTTCAGCGCGCTTGGCAGCACCATGAGTGCGCTGCGTTCCAGTGCACACCTGCGGCAACTAGTCGTCGAGTCGATGACGTGGAACGGAACGTTTGAGTCCGTGAAGGATTACTTGCAACCGGCGCTGCTCGCACTGGTTACGCTCATGGTGGTGCAGGACAACTCGGATACCACCGCTCCAGCAAGCATTTTGACTGTGGCCGGCACTTACGCTTTGCTGAACATCGCCAGTGGTCTGGTCAGTAAACAGGCTGGCAATTTTCAAAATTGGGTCGGGTCAGCAGCGAAAGCCAGCGGGCGCATTTGGATTGGAACGTTGACGATCTATTTGGGACTGATGCTCAGCTGCCTTGCCAGTCACTGGTTCGAGCTGCTGAGTTTTGTAGCCGTTGCCTGCCTCGTGCTTCTGCTAATCCTTCAAAACCTTTGGCGCCCGATTTTGGTCAGCCGTTTTGATGAGGCAAGCAAGTCTGAGTTCGGAGCCACCCTGCTTTCGGTTGAAAGTCAATCGCAGCGGTTGACCGCTTTTTTCCTCGCACCTCTCCTGGGGTTTGCAGTCGACTTGGCGTCACAGTCCGCAACACAGATGTCGTCTTCTTCCGTTTCGACTTTCGGGCTCTTCCCACTGGGTTGTGCAGGACTACTCATGAGCGCTACGATGCTACTCGTGCAAAAAGGGCAAGAAACCAGGGTCACCCAGGAACAAAAAAACTAGGTGCTGCAACCGAACAAGCATTCGAGTCAATACGCCGACAACTTTGGCATAAACTCGTTGACTTGTCCGCACCGGATGGTGCAATAGGGGGTATCCTGACGTTACTAAGCAGAAGTCTTCACAGGAAGTCGCTCTCCACACTGCCGTTCCGTGAGTGGCAATCAAGTCGTTTCAAGAATTTCACACGGGCTCTACCAGCCATGATTCTCCTACTGACCAATGATCTATTTTTCGTGCCCATCATTCGTTCGGCGGCGGAAAAGCTCAACTCCAGCGTGCTTACCGCTCGGAATTTGCACGACAAGAAGTTGACGGAAGAAGTTCGCGACGACGTTCAGTGCTGCATCGTTGACCTTTCAAGCATCTCACTGGCCGATCTACCGGTGATTTTTGAAGGAACATCTCAAATGCCGAACTGCCACGCGAAAATTGCATTCGGTTCGCACGTTCACAAAGTGCGTTTGGATACGGCATCGGAAGTCGGATTTTCCCCTGTTCTGACCAAAGGACAACTTTGCGAACACGCTCTCCGGTACCTGAGTCAATGGTTGGAAATTCAGGTGACCTAACCAGAAGCTCAAACGAATCGCGAAAACGCAAGCTCAACACTCACTCTCAGGGATTTCGTCGAGAGATCTAGTCCGAGAGAATTTGCGGCGACCGAAAAATCCGTTTTCGGATGCCCACGGGGCAAATCCGGCGGTTGCTAACACACATCAGGCTGACACTGGGTACGACTTCCGACGCCGTCGCTTCGATCTACGATTTGTCCTGGATAGCCCTCAGGCAGTATTGAGGCCTCTCTCAATGGCTCAATGGCCTCGGCAGGGACAAGAGAATGGTTATGATTGCGATTGTGCGGCATACGGCCCAAATTCTCTACTTGTTCGACTCTCCGAAATTTAGGCACTATGCGTTTTCTCGCCGAAATCGAGGGCCAGCGAAATGCTGAACTCTTCGTTGCTCACTTACTAACCGAGGAGTGCGATACTCACATTGAGCTCGCTCGCGAGGGCAGCGATCTATGGGAGATCTGGGTCCGCGATGAAGACAAGTTGGATTTTGCCCGCGACGAACTCAGTGAGTTCCTTACCAATACGGGAGCAGCAAAATACGAAGCCGCGATGTTGGCCGCTCGTAAGATTCTGCAAGAAAAAGAGCGGAGACAGCAGGAGGTCATTAAGAACACTCGGAAGTCCACTCCCTCGAAGACTTCCTTAGGCCGCGGAGGAAAGATCCCTCCCCTGACTCTGGCACTGCTCGTCACCTGCATCGTACTCGGTTTCGTCACCGGTTTTGGCAGCCCGAATAGTTCACTGGGCGTCAACGTGATGAACGGGCTCTCGTTCGTCACTCCACAGGATTATGACGAATCAGCAGAGGATCCTGCGGCAAGTATCAAACAGGGTGAGATTTGGCGAATCCTGACTCCTGCGGTACTGCACGGCGATATTATTCACTTGGCGATGAACATGTTTATGTTCGTGTCCTTCGGACGCATCGTTGAACGCTGGATTGGCACTCCGAAATTCGCTGTATTAGTCTTCGCACTGATGGTGCTACCCAATCTATTCCAAGGACTATCGCCGGATTGGATGCGTGGAAGTCCCTTTTTCGTTGGCCTGTCTGGAGTGGTCTACGGGTTGATCGGTTTCGTGTGGATTCGAAGCACGATAAACCCATCCCACGGAATCTCGATTCCCTTTCCGATGGTAGTCCTCCTCGTCGGGGTTATTGTGATCGGCATGGCCCGGATCATCCCAGGTTGGAATTTGGCCGATCTCTGCCACCTTGGAGGATTGTTGGTTGGCTGCGGAGCTGGCTTCTTGGCTGAGCAAGCCGACGGCTGACGCTCGTCCCACGTTCAAGCTTTCATCTGAACCGTGAAATCACCGATCGGTTAGAATCGACAAGCGGCATCTTAACGCAGGCCAGATCCTAGTTGTCTCCAGTGGGCATTCGTTCGGAATTTGACGATTGAATAGTAAACGCACAACAAGCTTAGTTATCACCATTGATGGACCTGCCGGAGCGGGTAAAAGCACCGTCGCGCAACACCTCGCCAAGCGACTTGAGTTTGATTTCCTAGATACAGGCGCCATGTACCGTTGTGTCACCTTGGCTGTCCTCCGCAATGGAATCTCGCTCACCAACGCGCCGCGGATTGAAGCACTTGCAGACCAGTTGCAAATCGATGTGCAAAGTGACAAAGTGCTGCTGAATGGGGAAGACGTTTCGCAGGAGGTGCGCACCCCCAAGATCGCAGCGGCAATTGGACTTATCGCCGACAACGTTTCAGTGCGTAGTACGCTCAGCTCATTGCAGCGCAGCTGGGCTACGGGGCGTCGTGTAGTTACGGAGGGACGAGACCAGGGAACAGAAGTCTTTCCGGATTCGCCTTGCAAGATTTTCTTAAACGCTTCGCCCGAAGAACGCGCCACACGCCGTCTCGCGGAGATGCAAGAGCGCGGTATTGAGACGACCTACGAACAAGTTCTGGCTCAGCAGATCAAACGGGATCAGGACGACTACTCACGACCAGTCGGAGCACTCCGCAAAGCAGAAGACGCCATCGACATTTGCACCGATGGACTCTCTCTCGAGGACGTGGTCGAAAAGCTAGAAGGGATTACCCGCGATCGCCTTGGTGAGTTCGGTAGTCCTCTCGAACCTACCCTGAAAGATCGCGGTTCCGATGAGGGATCCGGCACGCCTAGTGAAAGCTGTACTCGACAATGAGCCAAGACAGTGCAACCGGCGATGCGAGCGTTCCCCCTGTTTCCTCTGAGACACACCGACGCAAGAAGACTCCGAAAGGGCCGGTGAAACGCAGCCTTTCGAAGAGAGTTTTCTACTTCATCGTGCGTTATTCTTCGCAAGTTGTCGGAGTCCTCGTCTTCGGACTTCGATGTCACGGCCGTGAACACCTTCCGGACGAAGGTAGCGGATTGGTGGTGAGTACGCACCAAAGTCATTTCGATCCTGTGTTGGTCGGCGTCACCTTCAACGAGCGTTTGAATTACCTGGCCAGACGCTCGCTGTTCAAGAACAAGTTATTCGGGCTGCTGATTAGCATGCTGGATGCCATCGAACTCGACCGGGACCGAAGCGGTCTTGCTGGCATCAAAGAAACGATGGTACGCGTTCGACGCGGCGAAAAAGTACTCATGTTTCCCGAAGGCACCCGAACATCGACCGGACGCATCGCCGAACTCAAACCCGGCTTCATCTCCATCGCCAGGCGTTGCAAAGCCCCTCTCATTCCGATGGCTATTGTAGGAGCCTTCGAGGCGTTGCCGAAAGGAGCGAAAGTTCCGGTGCGTAGCCCGCTGCGAGTCTGGGTGGGCGAACCCATCACGCCGGATGAGTTCTTAAAGCTCGAAGATGACGAGTTGTTGAAATTGGTCAGTCAACGACTGCATTCCTGCGATCAACGAGCGCGCCTGTCGTTCGGATAGAAACGATCCACTCCCGGCGTCACCCAACGAATTGAATCACGGATTGAATCATTGTCTGAGCAATGCGCTTACCACGAAGCTGGACACGCCGTTCGCGCCCACGTCTTGGGTGCAAAAGTGCATATGATCTCCATTGATCCGGAGTGGGACGACGAACACTTGCGACAAGACGGGGTGATCGAAGTGCACTGGCCAGCCGGACTGAACCCAAAATCTATGGCCACTTCCGGTATCGAAGTCGCTTTGGCGGGACCGGCCGCCGAGATGGTTCACATCCAAGCTCCCTATCATCCCGCTTTCGTGAAAGCTTGGTCAGTCGATTGGCAAACGGCTTGGAGTTTGGCTGAATCGGCGCACGCCGACAAAACTCCTCGGATGAGAGCCCTCGAGCGCACCACTCGGGATCTTTATCAATGGTTCTCGAATGATACGATCTGGCAAGCCGTCGCCAGCTTAGTCGACGAACTTCTGGCTCACGAACATTTGGAATCCGAAGAGGTACACGACATTCTCGGTTCCTGGCTCTAGAGGGCATTTGCATCCTCTATCTCCGTGCTCTCTTGACCGCCAAACGAGACGCTTCGCATTCGCTTTCTCAAAGCTACCCCGAGACGCCCCAAGGCAAATCCCAAATTGCAATCGCCAGTCTCCGCCCAGTCCTATATGTGTCGCTTAGCCACACAGGGCAAGTCACTTTTTCAGTTTGGGCAGGATAGTTGCCCGGCTGTCCCGACCGGAAAGCGGCGTATTCTCGGCTCGGAGATCCGAGCTACTTTGCGTAGCTTCAAAAACTGATTAGCCCTGCCTAGCTACACTGGCTTGTTTCGGTGCAGACCGAGAACTGATAGACTACGGCTAACCGTGGAAGGGCCTTCTGAACCTCGCCCAACTCCACCTGCCCTAGAAAACTGGAATTGAAGCGTGACTGGACACCTCTTGAGCATCGATTCATTTCTTCGCGTAGTCCCCTTGCTTGGACAAGATCCCGATTTGGGTACGATCCTGTTGATCGTGGGCTCTTTGGTCATCATCGTCGTCATTATCGGGCTCGTCGCAGTACTCGCCAATTTCTTTTGGCTGTGGGCGCAGGCGTTCACCACCGGAGCCAAAATTGGTTTCCTCGACTTGGTGGGTATGTGGTTCAGACGCATTGATGCAAGAACCATTGTTCGCTCCAAGATTATGGCTGTTCAAGCGGGTTTGCCAGACAACGAAATTCGAGGCAGCGACTTGGAAGCTCACTACCTAGCTGGTGGCAATGTCCCACAACTCATCCGGGCTTTAGTGGCGGCGCGAAAATCTAAGATGATTACCCTAGGATTCAGCGAAGCTGCAGCAATCGATTTGGCCGGACGCGATGTCCTCGAAGCCGTGCAAACCAGTGTTTATCCTAAAGTCATCGATTGCCCACCCAAAGGTGCAAGCCGTAACTCGCTCGATGCGGTCGCTCGCGACGGTATTCAGTTGAAAGTAAAAGCTAGGGTGACGGTGCGTGCCAATATTGAACAACTGATTGGTGGTGCAACAGAGGAGACGATCATCGCTCGAGTCGGCGAGGGAATCGTGAGTGCCATTGGTTCAGCCGAAGATCATAAAGTCGTTCTCGAGAACCCCGACATGATTTCCAAAGCAGTACTGGCAAAGCGACTCGACGCACAGACCGCTTTCCAAATCGTTTCGATTGATATTGCCGATATCGACGTGGGCGAAAACATCGGAGCTCGCTTGCAAGCCGATCGTGCCGAGGCCGACATGCGTGTAGCACGAGCAAGAGCCGAAGGGCGGCGTGCCGCGGCTGTTGCCGTTGAACAGGAAATGCAGGCGAAGATTGAGGAGAGCCGTGCGAAGCTGGTTGAGGCAGAAGCCGACGTACCGAGGGCGATGGCCGCCGCGTTTTCGTCTGGCTCGTTGAACGTGATGGACTACTACCGACTCAAGAATGTTGATGCCGATACGAAGATGCGGACCAGTATTGCCGACGTAGGAGCCAACGAGGGTATTGTGGGCGAGTCTACATCGTAGAGGTATCAGGGCTTTGTTTTGAACAAGTGCCAAACTCATGGGGTGACCAGAACGGTCACAGCGAAACCTTAGCGGAACAATGCGATGGCCGGTGACTTAGAGAGATTCTTGCAGCAAGCAGCGGAGCGCTTGGCCGAGAAGGTCAACGAGGCTAATGGGAATCCGGCGGGGGGCAAGCGAGGAAGACAACAACCAGAACCGCCGCGTACCGCCTCCCGACAGCCAGCACGCAACGTTCGGCGTGCAGAACGTGCCGTTCTCGAACCGGAAATCCTCGAGCCAGATATCGTTGATGCAGAAATTTTGGACCGTGCACTCTTAGGGCCCGATCCCCTCAGTTCGCTCGACACTCGGCACCTCGACCCTGCTTCGGCTCATCGCCCTGAGTTGACCAATTACATTGGCCAGTCCGACGAAAGAATGACCGATCATGTCAAGCATGTGACGGAACACAAAGTCGGGCGGCTCAAACAAGCGTCTACGGCACTGGATTCGAATCTTGAGTCAGACCAAAGGGCATCAACGGCGTCTAAACAGCCTGGGGGTGCGGAGCAGTTAATGAACATGCTGCGCCAATCTGACTCGCTTCGCGCTGCCTTCATCGCCAGCGAGATTTTCAAGCGGCCGTTCTCCTAGGCGAACTCTGGGAATAGGCAATTTAGTACTCCTAGCGTCGTTCAATCGAGTTGCGTGCCAAAGCTTCAACCGTACAGGCGCCTCGTTTATTAGTGGCGTCCACGGTGCGTGTTCGCGACTGGAATGAGAGCAATCTCGGGGGATACTCTTTTTTGGGAACTCCGTCGATCACTGTCGCGTTTAAGCCTATGCTGGAGTTCAGTGGGCAAATCAGGCTCGCGGGCTGATCCGGCACTCGCAATGCTTCCCAACGCGATTCTTCTCTCTGGAGCGGCAATATGTCGACCATAAACAGCGTTCTCTCATCGATTGCAAACGGACACCGACTGGGGAAGATAACGTCTTGGCGTTCTATAAGCGTCGGCTGCGCTGTGACACTCGCAGCCTTGTCGTTCGCAGCCCCCCCTTTTTCGTTTACAGCGTTCGGCACTCCGGCAGAAGAGGACCCCGTGGAAGAGTTTCAAAAAGCTGAACAAGCCTACTCGGAAAACAACTTTCGGGATGCAGCTGTCGGTTACGCTAAGGTCGTTCGGTCCAAGAAGGCTTCCACTCAATCAGTCATTTCCTCGCTTCAACAAGCACGTAACTGTTTACGCCGGCTACGCACCGAAGCAGAGATCGACGAACTCCTTCGTTCTGCAGTCGAGACGCACGCCGAATCGCCAAGGATCATCGCTCAAGCCGCAACGACACTCAGCCAAGTTGGTCACTACGGCTCGATCGTAGACGGAGAGTTCTTCCGCGGTAATGACGCGCGACTGCGGCAGGCTGGGCCAATCATAAACTGCGTTGAGCAAGATCGCTTGCAGTCATTGCTTTGGCTGCAACGTGCGCTTGAACTCGCTGAAAAGCCGAATGGGAACGTCGACGGAACTACAATCGGCAGATGGCGGTTGGAGTTTGCTCGACTGTTGATGCAGGGTAGGGAGGGCCAGTTTGCATGGCGACTCCAGTCGTTGACCAACCTGTCAGCGGAACCCGACTATCTAGATACCGAACAGCAAAGCAGTTTCTCGACTTCCTCCGCTCCCGTCGACTCCAATGGTGAAGTCATTTTCTATGACCTGCCCGAGTCCTTCGCGGCTGCCACCAGTGACGGACAACGCTTTCGATGGTTGCTGACGCAAGCATCTGCACACGACGAAACCAGCTCATCTGCCCTCTACCAATGGGCCCAGTTTCTGGATTCGCAGTTCTCCGTGCGCACCCTCAGCCAATTTGCATGGATGCGTCGCACAAGCGACAGTGACGATACCAAGTCCATCCTAACTCTTCATACCATGGACGATTCGGAAACGACCGCGAAGCTGGCCGCTGGCGTCAAGCGTTTTACGCTACCTCAAGAATTCAACCATCTTGCGCAGTATCGAAAGACCATCGAGAACGGCGGGGACAAACGCAATAATGCGGCCAATGCCTTGGCTCAAATCTATCTCAATCGCCGCCAGTACTCGAAAGCTGTCGAGCTAATCAGCAGTTTGCCAGACGTCAACTTCCGAAGTGGTCTTCTGCAGTCCATTGTCGAACCACGCGTTGCCTTCGATTCGACCCGCCCCAAATTAGCTGGCGAACCAGTCGAGCTTTCCTTGCTGTTCCGCAACGCCACAGAAATCGACTTCACCGCACAACAGGTCGACGTCGAAGCACTCATCGCAGACGTCAAAGAGCACTACCGTTCCTTAAACTCGAGACGGCAAGGATTCCAAGGAGAACAGAGACGACGAGTTCCCAACCTGGCCTATCCGCAGAGTCTCTATTCAGAATCAAAGTTCGACGAATACCTGCAAGGACAATCCATCGCCTGGAGTCAAAATGTCGAGCCGCGTGACAATCACTGGGACAAACGCGTTTCGACTACGGCTCCAATGACGAAACCTGGACTCTACGTGGTCAACGCACAGGCCAAGCAAGAATCTGTTGCCAACGAAAACGCGAATGGCAATTTAGCAAAAACTCATGAGACCAGAATTCTCGTTTGGATCCAAGACTCGACGATCATCCGCAAGAAAATCGATAATGGCCATTGGTATGCGGCCGTGGATGCCAAGACGGGTACGCCAATCGCAGATGGCCAATTCGAGTTCTTCGGTTGGAAGTGGTTACGAAACGGGAATCGTGCCGAGTCGAAGAGCTTTGCAGTAAATCTAGACGACAACGGCGAGGCAACACCAGAACTCGCCTCGGAGTTCCAGTGGTTGACGGTCCTCAGAGCCCCTGGTCGCGGCACTACGCTACTCAACTTCGAGCCGTTCTATTCACGCAATTGGCAACCTGAAGAATATCGACAGTCGAAAGCGTACGGCGTCGCTGAACGTCCGATTTATCGGCCCGGTGAAAAAGTAAAGACGAAGTTCTGGTGCTCCTATGTCACGTACGGAACGGAAGAGGCCCCCCGAGTCGCTGAACGACAGCTCAATGTGACGGTCAGGGATCCATCGGGCAATCAAATTCACTCGAGCAAAGTTGCGACGGACGAATGGGGGGCATTTGAACTCGAATTCGATCTGCCCAAGACAAGTCCCCTTGGACGCTACTCCTTCGCGGTCACCTATGAAGGCAGGCCTGTCACGACTCGGCCCAATCCATCCCGTCGACGTTCAGTGGGCAAGCCGCAGCCAGCCGTTTGGAGTCCAGGTTTCCAATGCAATTTGGCAATCCGCGTCGAAGAGTATCGCAAGCCAGAATTCGAGGTAAACGTCCTCGCACCCTCCAAACCGGTCGCGTTGGGCGAAACTGTCAAAGCCCGGATTCAGGCAAAGTACTTTTTTGGGGCTCCGGTTTCTGGCGCAAAGGCAAGTATCAAAGTAACGCGGACCGGATTTAGCCAAGACTACTATCCGGTCATGCCTTTCGATTGGTGCTACGGCCCAGGCTACTGGTGGTTCGCAGAAGACTATGCCTGGTACCCCGGCTGGTCGAAGTGGCGCGGCTGCAGTCTGCCAAGTTTCTCATGGTACCCAAGCCGTCGCAGTGATCCCCCGGAACTTATTCTGGAGCAGGATGTTACGCTCGATGCAACCGGCGAGGCCGTGATCGAGATCGACACGGCTCTTGCAAAAGAGCTTTATGGTGACGAAGACCACAGCTACGAAATCTCGGTCGAGGTCCAAGACAAATCCCGACGAACCATTGTCTCTAGCGGCAACGTCGTCGCTGCGCGAGAGGCCTTTCAAATCTACACTTGGCTCGACAAGGGCTTCTACGAAGTCGGCGAAGAGGTGACCGTGAATTTCCACTCGCGCATGCTAGACGGCACGGATGTGAACTCGAGCGGAGTCCTGGATCTTCTTCGTATCACCTTTGACGAAAACCGCCAGCCAATTGAGCAGCCGGTTTCGTCAATGCGTGTGCAGACGGCGGACGACGGCCTAGGGAATCAAAGACTGCGATTAGAGAAACCTGGCCAGTATCGAGTCCGCTTGCGGCTGCAAGACGAAGCCGAACACGAAGTCGAAGGCGGATATGTCTTCACTGTCCGAGGCACGACGCCGCTGAAGGGCAATGAAGCTCGGTTTGCGGACCTCGAGCTCACTCCGGACCGTATGGAATACTCTCCAGGCGACACGGTCAACTTGCAAATCTCCAGTGATTTTGAAAATGCTGAAGTGCTGCTGTTTGTTCGGCCCAGCTCGGGTGTTTATGCGAAACCTGAAAGAGTGCAACTCGAAGGACGCTCGGCAGTTTTCAAGATCCCAGTCGCCGAGGTCGATCAACCTAACTTTTTCGTCGAGGCGATCACCGTATTCGAAGGTGAACTGCACACGAAAGTTCGGCAAATCGTCGTGCCGCCGGAAGACCGAGTTCTAAACGTTGAGGTCGCCGCGGACAAAGAAGTCTATCTTCCCGGTGAGGAAGCGGAGCTGACGATCACCGCGACAGATCTACAGGGCAATCCTGCTGAAGGGAGCGTGCTTGTCTCTGTTTTCGATCGTTCCTTGGAACAGATTGCCGCAGACGCGTTGCCATCGAATATTCGTGAGTTCTTTTGGAAGTGGCAGCGAAGTCACTACGCCAACACATCCCACAGTCTGCAATATGGCTCGTACCCACTTCGGATCCAAGGAGTTCAGGCGTTGAACCCCTTAGGCATTTTTGGCCGTAGCGTTGCCGACCAAGAGTCCGACGACGACTTTGGAGATTCAGTCGGACTATTGGGTCGCGGCGGCGGAATGGGCGGTGGGTCCAGGAAAATGGAATCGCTTGGGGGCCCTCCGATGCCAATGGCGGCATCATCAATGATGGCCGATGAAGCGATGCCAATGGCCCGTAGCAGTGCGAAGAGTAGCAGAGCCCCCGGCGGCGGCGGCGGAGCCAAACCCGAGAGTCCAGCAGTCCGACAGAACTTTGCCGATTCAGCGCTGTGGTTCACCGGAGTCAATACGGACGCAAATGGGAAAGCCATCGCCAAATTCAAAATGCCGGAAAACCTAACAGGTTGGAAAGTCAACGGATGGGTAGTCGGTGCAAAGACCCGCGTCGGTTCGTCGTCATCAACGGTGGTCACGAAGAAACCACTGCTCATTCGCCTGCTAACGCCTCGCTTCCTGGTTGAACGTGACGAAGTCATTATCAGCGCGGTTGTGCACAACGACCTCCCCAACGCTCAAACAACGACCGTCAAACTTGAAATCGACGGCGAAACGCAACTTGAAATGCTCGAATCCAAGCAAGCTGAGCAAGTGGTGACGATCGGCTCCATGGGGCAAAAGCGCGTTGACTGGCGCTGCAAGGCTCTAGCTGAAGGGAAAGTTACCGTGAGAGCAACGGCCGTATCGGATGTCGCTTCAGACGCGATCCAATTGCCTTTGCCGATTATCGTTTATGGCACGCAGACCACAGACTCTTGGGCAGGCACGCTGCGGAGCGAAGACACCGAGTCGACAATTGCGATCACCATTCCTGAGCGACGTAGGATTGCTCAATCGCAGTTGACCGTACGAGTAAGTCCGACTCTCGCGGCCGCCATGCTCGATTCGATTCCCTATCTGATCGAATACCCCTACGGCTGCACGGAGCAAACTCTGAACCGATTCTTGCCTGCCGTACTGACCCAGCGCTCACTCAAGCGATTGAACGTCAGCTTGGAAGATCTCGCTGAACGCGCGAACAACCTGAACGCACAGCAACTCAGTGACGCTGAAAACGTCGGTCAAAAACTCATGACTAAGTCGCCAGTGTACGACTCCGCGCGACTGAGTGAAGTTGTTCAAACTGGAGTTCAAAAACTGACCGATTCGCAGAATGCAGACGGCGGATGGGGTTGGTTCCCTGGCCGTTCTTCGCGTTCGACCGCCCACATTACGGCTCAGGTTGTCCGAGGACTGTTGATAGCCAAGGAGAATGGCGTCGCGATTGTGCCTGAAACGCTCCAGCGAGGCGTCAGCTGGCTACGAAACTACGAGAATACTCAGCTTCAGAAATTGCAGAATTGGGACACAGAACAGAAGCCTCGCAAGCAGTTTCCGGACAATTTGGATGCACTTGTTTTTCATGTTCTCGTTCGCGCCAACTCCGTAGAGGGGCTTCCCGGCCAAACCGGTGTGAATGAAGTCATGCAAAACCGCATCTATCAAGATCGCGGAAAGCTAAGTGCCTACGGCAAAGCACTCTTGGCATTGGCAACGCATCAGTTAGGCAATGCGGAGCAGACCCGAATGCTCCGTAGCAACATCGAGCAGTTCCTTGTTACCGACCTCGAGAACGAAACGGCCTTGCTAACGGACCAATCGCCTTGGTGGTACTGGTACGGAAGCTCGAACGAAGCCACCGCAATGTACCTCAAGCTACTCGCACTAAGCGATGCAAAAAGTGAGACGGCACCGCGGCTGGTCAAATACTTGTTGAACAATCGCCGCAACGCCACGTACTGGAACAGCACAAGAGACACAGCGCTCATCGTCGAGGCCTTTGCGGACTACTTGAAAGCCACGAACGAAATGTCCTCGGATATGGCTTTCGAAGTGACGCTCGGAGGCAAGAGAATCGGCACGATCGAATTCACGCCCGAGACGCTGTTTTCCGCCAACAATACCATTCAGTTGACGGCTGCTGCGATCCCATCCGGTGAAAGCGAACTGAAGATTCGTCGCACGCGTGGTACCGGAAACTTGTACTGGAATGTCTACTCGAGCAACTTCACACAAGAAGATGACATCGAGAAAGCAGGCCTCGAAGTCAAAGTCGAGCGTCGTTACTACTCGCTCACGCCGAGCAAGCGCGAACTGAAGCTATCGACCGAGTTGGGTACTGTGCAAGACAGTTCCAAAAGTGCCTATGACCGGACTTTGGTCGAGGATGGAACTCAGCTCAAGAGTGGGCAACTGGTCGAAGTCGAGCTGATCATCGAGAGCAAGAACGACTACGAATACCTACTCGTCGAAGACGCCAAGCCCGCCGGGTTGGAAGCAGTCGCCGCCAACAGTGGTTACATGTGGTCGAGCAACCTATTGATCTACCGTGAGCTACGCGACCGCCACATTGGATTGTGCATCGAGCGATTGCCACGCGGACGTTACTCGCTCACGTACCAACTCCGAGTTGAAACACCCGGCGCGTTTACCGCCCTCCCGGCCACCATCGAAGGCATGTACTCGCCCGAACTCGCCGGCAACTCAACCGACCTCGATGTGAAAGTAGTTGATCTTTCTGAATGACAAAGACGATTTTAGTTCCATTCACTCAATAGATAGCATGGGCATTTGGTTTGCACGTTATGGCAAACTCTCTATCAATTTCAATGATTGTTCTTCACGACCTAGAACCAGTGCGCATTAGTGTCGATCAGTGGTTCCTATCTCAAACCAACCAGACCATCGCAACTTTCGACAACACAGCGGAAATTCCCAGATCTCCTCGAACACTGCGTAGTCGCCTTCCTTGTGGAAGATGGACAACCGCAGGTTTTCTCGGTTCAAGGCGTGATACAGCCCATTGGCTTCATCAGCTCTAGGTGAACGTGGCATGGAATCGAGAATACCACACTCCGCACCTATGATTTAAAGAGACCTGACCCCTTTCCTCTCGGGCGGCTTCTTCACGTAGCGACCGCTGATTCCCATCGCTGACTATGTGGTCTACCCAGTCGTGGCGACGCCGAAAAGCAAGTCAGCATCCAAGCTTTCTACTTCCGGTGGGGCAGGTCGCGGAAAGCGAGCCAGCAAGGACCCGACGCGTCAAAACTCGCCCGGTAATACATCGCAATGCTCACTGGCTAACGGTAGTGCCCAATACGAGACGTTCCTATCGTGGTCGATCTGGAAAGTTGTATTTCGCCGTGACCGACTGTAATACGCAAAACGGCTTGATGGACTTCGGCACGCACTTTCTGAACGCCGCGTTGCCAGTCGCAAATGAACACGAAAATATCTCGTCTGCTTCCTGCTCTTTGGAGTTCTTTTGGTAAAACCTGCCCGTCACTTTGAAGTTCTTGAGTTCGGCGTGAATCTTGCCTTCGATTGCGCCCGAGCTGGGAACATCCCGAGCACCAACTAGTTTTGTCCAATCTGTTGCACCACCGTAGCCCTCCGAATTCAGCGACGAAATACGATCGTCAATCGAAACATATGCGGTGCCAATCTTAATCAGTGATTCCTCGAGTGAACCAACCAAATAGAGATCGCCTTTGTCGGAATCCCGCCGCATGAAGCTAATCTTGGCAGGATCGCATTGGATGCAGTGGCCCCGTCGTGATACAAGCGAATGGCCGCGACTCGCAGTACATGATCTCGCGTTGTACCCAAAGAGCTTCCCCAACGGCTTCATGATCTCACGGCATTCCTGCACACTTCGACCCTGCAAATCAAACAACTGACGCTCGGGAATGAAGTGCTTTTGAAGGAATGCCTGCTCATTCACGCCTATGTTCCCCACGTCCGCCTCCTCAAACAAGTCGAATAGGTAGTTCAGAAGTGGGGTAATTATACAGCTACTTTTGGAACCCGGGCGTCAAGCGTCGACGCAGTTCATTCAACAACGCCCAGCGCGGCGAGGGCAGCTTGGCGCTGCTCGCTAGACGCTGCATTCCATGCATCAAGCAAAGCCCATTCGCATATTGCTGCATCGCTTTGTACCGCAGCAGTTGTAAATGGTGCCACCCACCATCTACGTTCTTGGTGATACCACGCTTGCATCTTCCTTCCCTACAACGACGTGAAACCGCTACGCCGGGGATATCTACCACCACCGTAGCCTGCTGTGTCCGCAAGGTCGTCTCATCCGCAAGGTCGTCTCATGTACGCAGTCGCCTTCCTTGTGCAAGATCGTCGACCGGAGGTTTCCCCGGTTCAGGGCGTGATACAGCCCATTGGCTTCATCAGCTCTAGGTGAACGTGATATGGAATCGAGAATACCACACTCCCCACCTATGATTTAACGAGACCTGACCCCTTTCCTCCCGGCGGGTGACCCCTTTCCTCCCGGGGTAGCTATGATGGGGGTGCTTGTTTCGAGGTAGGTGGTAGTTTATGCTTTCGGAACGAATTGAGGTTCAGGTTTTCAGGTGTTTTCCGAAAGCGATCCGTTGAATTAGGGGGTACCCATGAGGTT
>JBGCCZ010000102.1:0-6943 GCA_045105035.1 Pirellulaceae bacterium
GGCAAGTCGCTTCGCTACACGCCAGCACGCGATTTCGGTGGCACGGAGTTCTTCACTTACACTGTCGCCGACGCGTCCGGAGAGCAGTCTTCGGCTCAAGTCACGCTGCACACGCTTCCAGGCGACCAGGCGGACGACGACATTCAGATTCAGTTGGTCGCCACCGACTTGAACGGAAATCCAATTTCGGCCGTTCAACAGGGTGACGATTTCCGAATTGAATTGCGAGTCGATGACTTGCGATTCTCTTCAGCGAACACTGGCACGGCAGCGGGCGTCTTCGCGGCTTACACGGATTTGCTGTACAGTCGACAACTGGTTTCGACGATTCCAAACTCCGATGCCAACTCGAACTTCCCATTCGAAGTCAGCTTCTTCAACGACTATCTGAACTTCCAAACGGGCGACGCGACCGTTCCAGGCATCGTTGAAGAGTTCGGTGCATTCAGCAACCGTACGGTGATGAATGATCCAGATCCAACGTTACTGGCCACGATCACCTTCAACGCTCGATCTGCCGGTATCGCGGACTTTACTCCAGACCCGGCCGACAACACCCCTTTCTCGGATAGCTTACTCTTCGATACACCAGGCAGTGCTGTCCCCGTAGAGCGCATCCGCTACACCGGAACGCAGCTCGAAATCGTAGGTGACGGAGTTGAATTCCCAGTCGCCGTAGATGACTCGCTGCCATCAGCACTTCCAGAAAACAGTATCCGTTTCCCAATCGATGTCCTGGCAAACGATTTGCCTGGATCGACAGGATCAATCACCATCGTCTCTTCGACCAATGGATTGTTCGGAAACACGATTATTGATGCACGCGGCACCTCGGATCCATCGGATGACCGAGTGCTCTACACACCAAACGGTGGGTTCAACGGTGCAGACCAATTCACCTACACGATCCAAGACGCCCGAGGCATCCAAAGCACGGCGACGGTTACCGTCCGCGTTGGTGATGCTGATAGCGATGATATTGTTTCGCTAAGACTTTCTGTAACGGACTTGAGCGGTCAAGTCGTGGACACGATCAACGTTGGAGATCAATTCCAGCTCCGCGGCTTCGTCCAAGACCTTCGTGGCTTCGGTATTGATCGCGGTATCTTCGCAGCCTATGAAGACGTCCTTTACAATTCGACGCTCGTAAGTCCTGTCCTCAGTAACACCAATGATCCAGACCTTGGCTTCCAAGTTCAGTTTGGTCCAAATTACCAGCGAGTCCGCGAAGGTGATGTTCGAACAGCAGGTGTGATCAACGAAATCGGTGCCGTTCAAGTTGAGAACGGCAACCAGCCGCTTGGTAGTGCCGAGCAGCTGCTCTTCGTAGTCACGCTGACTGCGAATTCAACTGGCGTCGCGAACTTCATCGCGGACCCAGCCGACATTGCTCCGCTCCACGATACGCTGACCTTCGAACCGCCAGCGGCAGTTCCATTCGATCAAATCCGCTACGGATTCGACTCGGTCAATATCGTCAACGGTGACAACGGCGGCGGATCGGGCGAGTTCTTCTTGGATGTGAACAAGGACGATTTCATCTCTCCGCTTGACGCCTTGCTGGTCATGAACGAGTTGAACCGAAATGGCTCCGGTGCATCTTCGGGTGAGGGCGAATCGGGCGGTAACAACTACGACACGACCCGCGACGGCTTCATTACTCCGCTTGACGCACTCGTCGTCATCAACTTCCTCAACAACGGCTCCGCTGGTGTTGGTGAAGGCGAGTCGGTAGCATCCTTGAGTGTTCCTGCTTTGTCGCCGACTGCGATGGGTATGGTCGGCGGTAACACGGGCATTGAGCCGGTTGTGTTGGAAGTGCTGCAAGAATCAAAGAATGAAATTGGCGCACGGGACACTGGAATGGTCTACGGGCCAGCACTCGAGTCCTTCGCCACGGACAGCATCTTCGACGACGCCGACGAAGACCTAGACGCCTTGCTCACCGAGCTTGCTCCAGGCATCGACGAAAGCTGGAAGAAGGACTTGAGCTAACTCGCGTCCGCCGCGTCGGGAATTGCGGTCCAACGCTTTACCGAATCCATCAAAAAAGGGGTGCTCAATCGAGCACCCCTTTTTTCGTTTTTGTTTTTCGTTGAATTCGAAGGCTAGGATTAGCTTGGATCCTCGCGTGCTAATTCGCAGCTTCGCTGGATAATCAGTCCCCCAGTAAAAAACGGGGGCATTAGAGTGTTCTGTGCGTAGGGCACGGTGATATCGACTCGAATGGTATCGGTTTCCAGAGCCAGGTTTGCTGGATTCACTTGGATCGCCGCGCCTCGGATGTTCGAGATCCCGAGAATACGCTGGGCCGCCGCCCGAACCTCAGCAGCCGAAGCGCCTGGAACAATGCCTTCGCGAGCGCCTTCGTAGGCGGCAGCTTCCGAAACGTTGAGGATCATGTTGGCGTGCCCCAACTCGAGAGCTCCGAACAAGAGCATGAATAGAATCGGTGCCGTCAGTGCGAATTCGACAACGGTCGCACCCCGTCTTTGAGCTTCGCTAGTACGTCGACTCATCTTCATTGCTTCTTCCATCTCAAAGATCGTACTTCATGTGGTTGGACCACGATTTTTCGTGTTGGCTGAGCTCGAGTCCGTTTGCACCAGAACTCGCTGAGACCAGTCCTGTTTACTGAATCAAAACAACGGAAAGTGCACGTGCAATATCGCGGAAGGCTTGAGCCAAGTCGGCCCCTCCGTCTGCATGAATGTGGATCCCACCTTCGGTACTCTGCGCCACGTTTCGCATCAGAGTTTGGTTGGCTCCACGGCCGAACGTGATGGTGTGCACGGTTTGCTCTCGAGCCACCGCGTTCCGAACAGTCACCTCCGGACCTGGGCCGCGATTATGCCGACCATCAGTCATGACAATGACCGTTTTGGCGGCGAAGGTGCGTGCAAGCGGATCGATTTCAAGCGAATCGCTACCAAGTTGGAGGCCATCCCCGATCGCCGTCAAAGCGAGCGGGCGAAAATTGCTCACGGCATTTCGAATCAAGTTAAAGTCGGGAGTCAATTCGATCAGTTTCAAGGCAGTTGTCGAGTAAGCAACGAGAGAGATTTGAGTCGCCGGGCTAGTGGCTTGGACTTCGTCCAAGAAAATATTCACGGCGTTCCGGAGGTCGCTCAGTCGTGTTCCGGTGGGGGTCCTAGAACCCATCGAGCCCGACACATCCAAAACAAGTGCAACGTCTCGCACGCTGGCAGCAGAGATCGCCGCCTCAGTAGGTTCAAACTCATTTGCGGAGAAGACTCGAGCAAAGAACAGACCGACTGCCCCATCGGGCGAACCGTTTTCACGCCGCCCATTTACACTCACGGCAGTAAGTGGAAGCTGGTTCGGAACGAATTCGAAACGTGAGCCTGCCCCAAGAGACCGGACGCTGCCGAGCGAGATATCAGCAGGATCGAGTGTGAGTCCATCACCGGCTACCGTGTTTTGATTTGCCAGCGTGAGCGTCGCATTGACCGCCTGGGCTGCATTTTGAGTCCGCGCGAGTGCTTCAGATCCAGCTCGGGCAGCGGCATCTGTGGCCGTTCGCAGTTCCGCGCGAACCATATGCATGTAGGCGACATCGACACTAAACACAGCTCCAACCAAAAGGATGACCAAGACGACAGCGACCAAGACGAGCATCGCCCCTTTGCGACGCTGCATCTCCCCTCGTTTCCTGAGACTGGATAAAGTGGCTTTGTAGTGCATTGATGTAACCTGCTGGAGAACTGCCTGATTCGTGAGCCAATACCTGTGGGGACTATTCTTTGACCATGGTGACCTGCGCATTGATGTTCAGTCCGTTGAATGGCCCAATACTGGTGATGCTTTTCTGATCGCCGGCCGCGGAAACTGTTACGGTGAAGGGCGTTCCAGGCGCCAGCGCATCGACATTCGCGCTAAACTGGATTGCAGTAGGAACGATGTTTCGCGACGCAAGCACGTTCTGGCCTAGTCGTTGGCCCAGTGCTTGACTTCCCGATCGCTTGGCCGCCGCTTTCGCCGTTTCATAGGCGGATTGAACCACAGCCTGCTTTAAGAAAAGCATGTTGGCGCCCTCCAAAGATCCGAAGACGAGCAACACGATAACGGGTAAGCAAACAGCCAGCTCTGTGACTGCCGCGCCACGCCGGGACTGCCGCCGATTCACCAACTTCGTAATTCGATTTCGCATCATCGACCTGCTCTCACTGAATGTCGCGTCACCTCGAACGTGAGGAAGACTATTTGGATTCCTGCGGCTTCACCTTCTCAACCATGCGATTGAACTCTGTGGAGACATCCTTCCAGAAGTCGCCATCACGAAAGTTTAGCTCAGGTGTTGGCTCACCATCCGCAAGGCGACTGATGGAGTCTTTGAGTCGTACCATAGGCCCAGCAAAGCGATTGCTGAGTTTCATTGAGTCATAGATGAAAGCGGGGATGATACAGATCATCAACAGCACGAACGAAGCGTAGCGACTCCAAAGTACGGAGAGTCGCTCGCCCATCGTGAGCGCCGGATCCCCCATGAAATATTCAAGTGTGTAGAGGCTGACCAAAGAGAGAATGAAGAATACGAACCAATGAAAGACGATCCGCGACGCCAAAGCGCCTTGAACCTTTTTGTCGACATAGAGTTTTCCGCGTGCGTTTGCCATGTGTGACTTCCTTCAAGCTTGCTGTGATCTTGAACCAGCACGACTGTGCCAAGGTCGAACAGAGAGTCGGTAGAACAATGACGACTATCGTGCCGAAAACACTGCCGTTTCCACTGCCCAGAACGTCCCATTTCACGCTCCGACATTTCTATACAGAACGGTAGGACAGAATTCGTTTCCAAATGGAGCAGCCAGGGAAACATAGCTAGTGTTTTCCTCAGGCAATATTGCCTGTAGGGATTGAATGGTAAAACACGCTAGCTTCAATTCCCAGGGTTCGAGAAAACCCGTTTAGATCACGTCGTTTAACCCGATTCGACCGGATCAATTAGACAGCCGAAGCGGCGTCCAACAAGTCTTGAACAGCGGCACACAGCGTGTCCGCACGGAGCTTTCCGTCGAGATCCTACAGGCAAAACGCGACACGATGAAGGCAACGAGTTTCGTTGTTCGCAGTCCTATAGAGCACCTGAGATGGCACTGGAAGAAGCATCAAAGCTATCCCGCGTGCCGTTTGAAAGGACCTGCACCGATCCAATACAAACGCCGATGATCAGCGCAAGCATAACGGCGTATTCAACCGCAGTTGGACCAGACTCATCAAGCAGGAGTCGGCGGATCTTATGTAGTAAACTTGACTTCACTGAACTTTAACCTCGTCCACCGAACCAGCTGATAGATCAGACAAGAGGAATGTTGATTCCGTCGGCAAACCGACAGCGGGCGTTCCTCGGCAATCCACATAGCCATTTCTAAACCCTAGCTCACACCACCTTTTCCGCTCAAGATCCAAGCGGACTTTCCCTGAATCGTAGAGCGAGGCCTGCATTCAGCTCCTCCTGGTCGCTACAAACGTTCTAACCAATGCGCCTCCCCCCTTAATACCAAGAAACTTTTGAAGTGGCGAATTACGGTTCGTTTCACCGGCGGCGTCTTACCAACACAAACGCGGCATAAATATCACGCCGAGTCTTCACCGGCTTATCTTTGTCCTAGATTTATTGCAGTCGTCGGCTTTCTCGTCGGCTAACCCACTAGGACAACTGGGGATTTCACGCGACTCCTTTTACTTCTGGTGAACTCGCTCCAATCGTGTCTTTCAACATCGTGCCCATCAATTCGCATAGTCCCATGAATAGTACTTCTACCTCTGACGCGTCTCAGTCTTCTGTAGAAACCCAATCTACCGATTTTTCGGCAGATGCCGTGAGCTCAGCAGAGCGTTGTTCGCCGTGGTTGCTCTTCGCGATGCCGGTTGGATTGGGCATGTTCCTGGGCATGGTCGTCACAGCCATGAATGTCATTCGCTCCATTGATGCCAAAGCGTTTTACCTGGGACTCGACGGGCTACGACCTGTCATCCTCTTCGCCTTTGTGGGCCTCACCGCCCTGGTATTCGGGCTCTGCTGCTTCCGCCCCAAACTGAAGAGCCTCACCCTCGGAATCGCAGGAGCCGTGGCAATCGGAGCTTTCTGCTTCAACTGCATTCGAGTGGAGAGTTTCTATGGGAACATGATTCCTAAGCTCACATGGTCTTGGAAGCCAACGATCGAAGAGGAAGTCGATGCCTTCTTCGTGAGCCGAGAACTCAAAGAGTCAGAAACTCTGCTGATGACGGAAGTCGACGAGGGATTGTTCGCAAGCAGTGAGCGAGACTTCCTCGGTCTATTGGGTAACGCCCGCACCGGAGTCCTTGAGGACTGTGGGCTGGCGAACGATTGGGAAACCCAAGCCCCAGAATTGCTGTGGGAGCATCCGGTCGGACTTGGTTGGTCGAGCTTCGCCGTCGTCGGCCAAGCGGCCATTACTTTAGAGCAACGCGGTGAACTCGAATGCGTCGTTTGTTACAACTTGCTTACCGGAACAGAAATCTGGGTCTACGGGTCCGTCCGCCGGTTCTACGATGAGCACGGCGATGGACCGCGTTCAACCCCAACGATCGCGGGGAGCAAAGTCTACACGATGGGCGCAGACGGTCTACTCTGCTGCCTTGAGCTAAGCAACGGTGAGCTGGTTTGGAGTCAGGATGTTCTTCGTGACATGAACGCAGACAACTTATTATGGGGAATGTCTGGCTGCCCACTGGTCTTCGACAACAAAGTCGTCGTGACGCCAGGCGGTAAAGCGGCGGCGGCAGTGTGCTTCGATGCGACCACTGGTGACGAACTGTGGCGAACTGGTGGGGACCTGGGGGCATACTCCAGCCCAACTTTGGCGACTCTCTGCGGTACGCAACAGTTACTCAGCTTCAACGGAACAGGACTGCGTGCATTCGATACGAACGGCCAACCGACGTGGTTGGTCCC
>JBGCCZ010000103.1:0-4105 GCA_045105035.1 Pirellulaceae bacterium
TTCTTCCGTCCCGATTCACCTAGTCGACTTGGATGCTGCGTTCCAAAACGGTGACGACGTTGGACATGAGTGTGCCACTCGTTGGAGTCACGATCGTTCCTAGGGCTGGGGTGAAGTCCCAATCTGGACCTTCAAGCACAACATCACGCGCCCAAACCTGCACTTGTGAGTTGTTTCCGTATGGGTCGGTTCCATTTCCTTGTGGGTTCGTTGGAATCACGTTCTGTAATTGGTCTTTAATTGGGTCCGCATCGGCGGCCACAATGCGGTACCAACGAAAGACGGAAAACCGCTGCGTTGGACTGCCGCCCAATGCGTAGTGCTTACCTAACATGATCCAGTCACCGACGTGCAGTCGCTCTTCGACGTCGACATTCGAAATCAGTCGCACTCGCCCTCCGGTGCCTCCGTCAAAGTTGCCGGAAAGTGGGTAGACCCACAGCAATCGCTCTCCGTTCGGCTTGCTGTCTTTTGTGCCGGCAATTGGAGTCAGCGTTGATCCGATGTACTGACGGTCGCGGCGCTGCATGATCACTAAGGACATGACGTACGCATTGGTGACTGCTAGTGGGCTGTCCGTGAATTCGGGTGAAACCGTAGCCATCCAGGTGTAGTCACCTGTTGTCAGGTTCTTACCGCCTCCAGCAGAGAAAATTCTCGTCGCAGGAACCGCATCGTCTGTGTCGTCGATAAGTGTCGCCAAGTCGTCTTTGGAGACGAACAAATCGTTGACTAACTTTCTGGGGATCTGTCCTGCTCCTCCGCCAAGAGACACTCGAAGCATCCTTGGCTGATCTTCCCAAGGGGCTTGGGCAGGTGTGACTGCGGCGTCTTCTGTCGGGTTGTGCCCGTCTTCGTAGTATGGGAACACCGAAGCTCTGAAACCGGCCACGCGCCCATTGCCACCTGCATTGAAGCCGGTGATTACATCTGGGTCCGACATGAAGAGTGGATCGAGACAATACGATTGCTGTGACCAGAACCTTGTTAGCTCCAACTGTGAATGGGCCGGGTTGCTGAACGTCGGAGTACTCGCGAGCCGAGCTGTGCCTGTTCCTTGGTTGTTTGGTGGGCCAAACTTAGAAACAGGATAAAGTCCGGGCTGCAAGACCGGAGTTCCAGGTTGAGCGTAATCTTGTCTCCAGACCCAGTTGTAGCCATTGCCGGTTTGGGTCAATCCGTCATGGTCGTTGAATCCACGAGCAACGAAGTCGCTCAGCCAGATTCGACCCTGGGTGAGTGCATTGTTCGCAGCGTTGCTCTCTTCCGCATTTCGCGCGGCTAGTGGGAACAGCGAGGCAATTCCCATCAAACCGACGACAACCACGAAGATGGCAAACAAGACTTCGATGATTGTCGCTGCTTCGCGGCTTGGCGACTGGAGCCTCATTGTTCTACTGACGTTCTTCTTACTGACCGCCATTGTTGACTCCTACTGCCGCTAGGGCTCGGGACTCGCGGACAACCGCGGCTAGGTTCCGGCTGGCTCCATTGGCAATTCCACTGGAAACCGCCGCTACAGGAACGGTGCTGACCAGCCCCGTGACCGGATTGATGCTGATCCATGAATTGGCTGGATCTAAGACGTTCGGCAATATTGACTCGCGATCTTCTGGTGCTGGCTTAATGACGGTGTCCGTCGCAATCACCTGATCGGTACGACCGACCATCAGGTAGAGCTTCGAATCCAGTGTGAATTGCTGGAAGTTTTCCAGCGTGGTGGTTGTCCCTACAAGTTTTTCGTCGATGAACATGCCGGATGGCTTACCGGTTCGATCGAACAGTACGCCTACTCTGCTGTAGCTCAAGGGCTCGACCGAGCCACCCACTTTGGAAGCAGGAGGCAGAGTGTAGAACGGACTGACGATGGCTCCGTCGTTGGCGGTGCCGGTCAAACCGGGACCTGAGACGAACAGGTCAATGCAAGTTCCCCGGGGTAAAGTGACCGCCCCAACCAGTGACTTCACTGGTCGACGATAGATGCGGAATTTGGTGCGTTGAATTGGGAGTGGCGTTGTGTCAGGGGTGTCTGCATCGATTCCCGCAAGTGCGACTCCGGATCTCAGCGGCATGCCAGGATTGATCGTCGAGTAGTATGGGCAAAGGAACATGAGGTTGTTTGGGTCGGGCGCTAGACCGTTGGCTGCAAGTAGCCCGTTGTAGGTGGCAGGTGCAGGCGGATTAAAGAAAGTTACGGCTACTTCCGTGAGGCCCGATGTTGTTGGGACGAAGCGAATATCCTCGATCTCAAACTGACGATTCGAACCCTCGAATTCGATCAAGTCGCCTCGCTCGACGAAACCAGGCGTTCCGCCTTGGGTGCCAAAGCCCGTGACTACATCGATGACACTAAAGCGAATTTGATCTGCGTAACTATCGCTGGGGCGAGCGATGCAAGTCGGTGTGCCGCCGCTCTGGGCTACGGTCGCATCTATGTCCCACAGTACTCCGGTCGCATCGACAACGTCACCGCTGTAGGGAGGCTTGACATCTCCGAGGCTGAGACGATTCGTACTGTAGTTCCCTGGTAGATTGCCTCCAGCGCCGTCGTCCTCAAGCGTGATTCGATCCAGGAAGACGGCTACAGGACGTCCCGAAGTGATAGCGCGAACTTTCGCCGTTTCAAAATACTGCTGAACCAACCGTGCCGCCGAAGTGACCTTCTGGTCTTTCAGCAAGCCTTTCACGGAAGTGAGGGCAACTGTGGCCAAGATCGTTAGCAGACCAACCACGATGAGTAACTCAATAAGAGTTACCCCCTTCTTGCGTCGGATTGCATTGGCAGGCTGGATTTGGCCGAAGACGCGTCGTCGATGAAGCGACCTTCGCTCAGTCGTTCTTTCCATCGTTACGGCTCCAGAATAATGTCGTGATTGGTAATGTTGTCCGTCGCAAACTCGTTGCGAATGGTTCCGGCGCTATCGATGAAATTTGGGATGCTACCCAATTGATTCGCACGGAAGCCTAAAGGGTTCGACGCAGGATAGGGGCTTTCGCTAGCTGCCCCGTTGGCTGTCCCGTTGGTGTAATCCCAGGTGAAATGCGGATCGGGGTAATAGTAGGGCCCTGCACCGTAATGGCCTCCACTCGTACCGTAGGGCGTACCGTTTCTGGGGCCTGGCCAAGTCATGATCGCGTATGTGATTGGCGATGGGAAATCCGTGATGATTCCCAGTTGCCCGTCTTGTCCGCGTGAAAGGATCAGAGGGACAAGCGTCTTCGGTCGCCAAGGCTCTTCGACGGTGTAATTCCCGACTTCTTTCCGATATCGCCAGTCCGTTCGTAGTGGGTCCATGGCGTCGGAATCCGCATAGCGAACAAGATCACTTGTGAAACCGGCGGGCCAGCGGATCCAAACGATCGAGTCCCCCCACGCGTCGACGAACTCAAGCAATCCGTCGTCGTCTGGATCGCCAACTTCACTCGGACGAAAATACTCTAGAGCGGAGGAGCCGTTGTAGTTGCTACTGGCCACAATCAAGTAGAGTAACTCGCTGTGCTGGACGGCTGCGTGCCATTCCGGGAGCGAGCCGTTGCTTGCGAGGAACGTTGGGTTGACTGTTGCAGCAACGCTACCTCCGCTCCAACCCTGAGCAGGATCGTCGATGTCGACTAAATCCAAGCTAGTCCAATTGGGATGTCCCTGTGCCTTTAGAGCTTGGACACGGTTGTATAACGCCTTGTAAAGCGTTCCCCAGCCAGTAGGGATCGGCCGCTCCAATTTAGCTGGAGTGTAGCCCTGAGTATTGGGAACCATCGTATATTGGGTTGGACCGTAGAGCAGGTCCGACACCCGATCCGGCAACTCCATTCGCATCATATCACGCAGCATGATCATCCGGACTCGTGCCTTTTCGCGCGGCGAATAGGGGAGTGCGACTCGGCCATTGCCCGAATTGCGGACGGCCACCTTCCAAGCTGGTGGGACCTTCACATCCACTGGCCGATACCGAAACTCTTCCCAGCGTTGAAGAATGACTTCATTCAGCTTGGAGATCGTACCTCGGGTTCGCGCGACACGAGCGTCGGTCTGTGCTCCGGCCAGCGAGTACAACGCCATGCCCGCCATGATGCCGAGGATGGCAATTGCTACAAGTAGTTCAAC
>JBGCCZ010000104.1:0-2801 GCA_045105035.1 Pirellulaceae bacterium
CACGCTCGCCACCCAGTTGCCTGCTCCGGATGTGGCCAAAGTCGATTTCTTAAAAGTCTTCGGCCAACCTGAGCGAAGTACCGTTTGTGCTTGTGAACGAGCCGACGATTCCAATCTGGGCATGGCCATCGAGTTGTTCAACGGTCCGATGATGCACGTGAAGCTACGTGACGCCAACAATCGTTTCCGCAAAGCGTTAGCGGCCAGCAAGCCGATCGAAGAAGTCATTCGTGAACTCTATTTGGCAGCCGTTTGTCGTCCACCGTCCGAAGTCGAGTTGAAAGCCGCAACTGAACACTGCAGCAAGAATCCAGACCCTGTCGTCGGCGTCGAGGATGTTTGTTGGGCGTTATTCAATACCGACGAGTTTCTTTTCCAGCATTAGAGGTCCGTCAAGATTGATTTTTCGGGATGACACACCGGAGGGCTTGCGCCCTGCCGCTACACGTACTAGCGGAACGGCGCGAGCCGTCCATTGCTACCCAAATTCTTAACGTTGACGGACCACTAGAGGCTGGATTTTCATTGAGCCCAAATGTAACCATGAAAACAGTCTTTATTCTTGCTGTAGCGCAATGTTGTTTTCTGATCCAAGTGTCGACGGCCTTGGGCGACGATACCGCACCGGTCAGCTTTCGCAGCGATATTGCTCCGATTCTGCTGGACAGTTGCCTGGCTTGCCATGGTCCTAAGAAAGCCGAAGGCGGCTATCGAGTCGATACCTACGACGAACTGCTCAAAGCGGGCGACTCGGGGGAATTGCCGATCGCGACGTCGCCGGATCAGGTGAGCGAGCTGCTTCGACGCTTGACCTGCGATGAATCGGAACGCATGCCGGCTGAGAGCGAACCTCTCGCGGCGGACCAGATAGAGTTGATGAAGAAGTGGATCGCGGCTGGCGGGAAGTTCGACGGTGAGAACGCAAGCCAACCGCTGGCGCTGGTAATTCCACCTGTCCAATATGCTGACCCACCGGAAGTTTACAGGCAAGTCATTCCAATCACGGCGACAATCTTCTCTCCCGATGGCAAACTGGTTGTAACCAGCGGCTATCACGAGCTAGTGATTTGGAATATTGAGGACGCGAAACTTGTTCGGCGGATCAAGAACGTCGGGCAACGTGTGTTTGCGATGGCGTTCTCGGCGGACGGGAGAACACTGGCCGTCGCTTGCGGGGAGCCTGGACGAAGCGGAGAAGTGCGACTGGTTGATTTTCACTCCGGCGACATCAAAGGAGTTATCGCGAGAACAAATGATGTCGTGCTAGACCTAGCCTATCGGCCCGGAACAGATGAACTGGCTATCGCTTCGGCAGACAGCATGGTTCGCATCATCGACGTTCAAACAATGCAGGAAATCCGAACGATCGCGAGTCACGCGGATTGGGTTACCGCAGTTGCTTGGAGCGATGATGGGACGCGGTTAGTATCGGCCAGTCGCGACAAGTCGGCAAAGGTGTACGACGGAGCCACGGGCGAATTGATTGCGAGCTATTTAGGACACGGAGCGGCTGTGCGAGGCGTATCGATTCTCGCCGACAACAAGCAGGTTGTTACCGTAGGGGCAGACAAAAAATTGCACCGATGGAATGTCGAAGGGGCCAAGAAAGTCGCCGAAGTTGGCGTTGGTGGTGAGGGGTACAAACTACTCCGAAGCGGAACCAGTGTTTTCTTACCCTGCTCCGATCATCGACTTCTGCGAATCGATCTAGCCACCAATAAGATTGCCCAGGAATACAAAGGGCACAAGGATTGGGTTCTATCGGCATGCTGCCAGCCGACCAAAGTAGGTGGCGAAAATCGCCACTACATCGCTAGCGGTTCTTTCGACGGCGAAGTTCGCATTTGGAACATAGCCGACGCCGCGCTCGCCCGATGTTGGCTCGCTAAACCATAGTCGAATCGGCCAAACCGCTTTGTGGTTGGCTGGCCTTTATCTCGCAGGTTGCCCAATCGACTCCGTGAGTCTTTGCCTCAGGGACGGTTAATGCCAGCGTCACCGACTCCACTCGCATCGGGGTTCACGCGTTTCTGGGGTGCACGCGTTTCCGGGGTGCCAATTCGGAACGAAGAACACCATCGAGATGAGCCTGAGTTTTGCCACCGCAGCGTGCGTCTTCGTGCCACGCGAGCTGCCACTATAGTCATTACTGGACTGGATCCACTCGTGTGGACAGCTAGACTTGTACCTATACCCAGCTCGGAGTTGTCGTTTTTCCCGCCGATACTAAGACCTGGATTCGGTACTTTCCACTATCTGACAACGTAGATCGCCATGAAGATCCTGCCTCTTTGTTTGCTAAGCATCGTATCTATTTTCCGTTGCGTTGCCGCGCAAGACTTGTTTGTCGAAGCCGAGAGCTTTTCCGAGCAGGGCGGTTGGAAGCTTGATACCCAG
This sequence comes from Pirellulaceae bacterium, assembly GCA_045105035.1. Taxonomy (GTDB): domain Bacteria; phylum Planctomycetota; class Planctomycetia; order Pirellulales; family Pirellulaceae; genus Aureliella. Next base: position 2,398 of record JBGCCZ010000104.1, read on the forward strand.
TTCATTGATTCGATGGGTTCTCCTTACTTGCTGGCTCACGGACTCGGCAAGCCAGTGAGAGACGCGAGCCAAGAAGTCGTATTCCCGGAGACTGGCGAGTACCGAGTCTTCGTGCGGACCAAAGATTGGGTTGCCCAGTGGAAGGCACCTGGCCAACCTGGACGCTTTCAGTTGGTGCTTGACGGAAAGCCGTTGAAGACAACTTTTGGAACCGAAGGTGCGGAATGGCATTGGCAAGATGGCGGGGTTGTCGAGATCAAAGACACGCAAGTCAAGCTCTCGCTTCGCGACTTGACGGGTTTTGATGGCCGTTGTGACGCAGTCTATTTTACGAAAGGCGACGTACCTCCCAATTCATCTGAAGTGTTGGGTTCGTGGCGTAAGAAACAATTGAACTTGCCCGA
>JBGCCZ010000105.1:0-6834 GCA_045105035.1 Pirellulaceae bacterium
AACGCTGTATTTGCAGCACAAACTGGAGGATATCCGAATGGTTAGGAAGCTGATTCGAAATCAGTCGCTGGTTCGCCCAGTTGCGGGTTCGAGTCCCGTGTCCTCCGCTTTTCTTGGCTCACGCGGTTTTTGGCTGCAGCGGGAAATCGTGCAGTTTCCATACTTGCAGTGACTCGCAACGACTCGCAGCGACCCGTGTCTGGCAGGGTGCCGCGCACCAAAGCTTGCGACTAGTTCAATTCTGGCGTTGGTGTCGCTAGGCGGACGTCTGTTGTAGGCGGTGAAATTTCGTCGAAAGATCGAAGAGCGAAGTAGTTCTCGAAGATCACTTCTGGCTTTTCCGGACGCGAGAATAGATATCCTTGGGCCTCGTTGCAGTTGTGTTTTCGAAGGTAACTCAGCTGCTCTTCGGTTTCTACGCCTTCCGCTAAGACGATCATTCCAAGCATATGACCAAGCAGTATGATGCTCGATGCGATCACGCCATCGTCTGACTCGGGGATGTCCTTGACGAACGCCCGGTCAATCTTGAGTTTGTCGATCGGAAGTTCGCGTAGGTAGGCCAGCGACGAGTATCCCGTTCCGAAATCGTCGATACTGATTTGAATGCCCATTTCGCGGATACTATCCAATTTGGATACGACGTTGGGCAGATCTTTGATCAAAAGGCCTTCTGTGATTTCCAGATCAATTTTCGTGGGATCAACATCGTGGCGACCTATCGGCCCCATCACGTTTTGAACAAAATCTGGATCTTCAAACTGTAGCGGACTTACGTTGCTCGCAATGCGAATGTCTAGCCCACTTTGCCGCCATTCGACTTGCTGACGGCACACCTCATCCAAGACCCATCTACTAACTTCGATCATGCGACCGGATTGTTCAAGAAGTGGAATGAAGTGGTTTGGTGGAATGAGTTTGTCGTCGACGCTCCAGCGAAGCAACGCTTCTACACCAGTGATTCTTTTTGATTCCAAATCGAACTGAGGTTGGTAGACAAGGTGGAACTCTTCATTTTCCAAGCTGTTCGCTAGTCGATCGTTGAGTGCACGATTCTCAAGTAGGCGTTCGGTCATTACCGGAGTGTAGCTGGCCGTTGCTAGTTTGTTGTGCTTGGCGTGATACATAGCCGTATCGGCATAAGCTAGTAGGCTCTTTGCACAGGTCGCATCCGCTGGATAACGCGCGAAGCCGACACTTGCACCAAGCGAAAATTCGTTTTCTCGAATGGCGTAGCTGCCAGTTAGAGCATCGTGCACCGCAGCGGCTTCCGTATTGGCGAGCTCCAGAGAACTGAGGCCATCAAGTAGGACACAGAATTCGTCGCCGCCGAGTCTCGCTAAACTGGCGACGTTGCCACAATGTTGGCTAAGTCGTGAACCGATCTCAGTCAGAACCTCATCACCAACACCATGCCCCATGGTGTCATTGATCTCTTTGAACCCATCCATGTCAATCAGGTAAAGTACAAACGGCCGCGGTTGTCCATCTTGGCGGACTCGAGCATCCAGTTCGTTTTGAAAGTGGTAGCGATTTGGGAGACGAGTGAGTGAGTCTGTTGTCGCAAGTACCTGCAAGTCATCAGCTTTGGATTGGAGGTCTTGGCTGAAAGCAACGAGTTTCGAAGTCTTCTTTTCGTAGTGCACTTCCGCTTGCTGGCAGCAGAAGAAGATGCAGCAAGGTACGCCGAGCAGCACGGTGATGCCAACAAGAAAATCGGGTTGGAACTCAAGCGGTTTGTGGACAAGGTAGAAGGTTGTCATCGACGTCAGGCAAACAAGTAGCCAATAGAAGGCTTGCCTTTTACCGAAGAGTTGGGAGGCGACCAGAATCAGGATCGGCGTGAAGTGGATTACTCCGTAGTAACTCGAACTGGTGCATGAGATTGCGAATATGCCGATCGTGTTGAATCCCATCAGGAGATTCATAATGAGTAAGTAGTTTTTGCTTCGCGCAAATGCGAGTATCACGAACGCGTGCGAAATGCACTCCCAAGCCGAAATTGATCCGGCCCGTTCTAAGTCCAGAAGCCAGTAGAGGGCGAAAAAGAAGATCCAAGCGAAAAAGGCCACATAGCTCATGAGCCAAATGCTCTGAGCGCGAAGGGTTGCAGCGCGCAGCACACTGCCCTTTTCGTGCGGTTTGATCGGTGACTGGATGCTGGTCACGTAGGTGGTTTTCGAAGGAATGCTGAAAGACGGTAAGCAGCGGGGAGCGAGGGGAGAATCTATGCTCCAATGCCCCGCGTAAACGTAGCTCTACTTCCAGCAGCAGGCCGAATGAATTACCTCATTTGCTTGCGGCCTAACAGGACATGGGTAGCGGTTGTACGACCAGTTGTAGGGGCAGTAACGGATGTTCGCATGATTTTGACGGTGGTGCCCAACTGCTGAAGTCCGCGCGTGTTGCGGCGAGTGCCGGATTCGCCGCCCCAGTTTGCTACTTCTGTGCAGAGAGATCGGCAATCTTCGGATTCTCGCTTGTCGAATTGGCAAGCGAGATCGTGAATCAGAATTCAGTTGTGGGCATGGAGTTGGATCACTTTGCGTGTTCCAGCTTGATAACCCAGTCAGTCGAATCGCCGGGTCTATTGGTGGTCGGAGGTAGCCCAAGATCTCGGACTCCTCCGCCTTCTACTACCGGTATCGAACCTCGTTTTAGTTCGCCGCCTAAAACCGGATCGAGCCAGAGCACCTCGAACTTGCCCTTTGCCTGGCTAAGATCTAGCACAGTACCTGCGGCTTCCTCGTTGCCCTTGCGGTACACGATAAAGATCTTCCCCGCGTCGGCCATGCAGTAGTTAGCTCCCGACATGATTAGAGAATCGGAGGGCTGGAGGGTAGCGATGTCGAATTTGGAAAAGAACTCCCGGGCAATTCGACTTTGGTTCCAAAGCACTTCACGCGCTCGCCAGTCCTCGGAATTTAAATCGTTGTACTTCATTTTATAACCAAAGTACCACTCGACGCCGGAAGCACCTGCCAGCAAACTGCCCCATAAAACATCGCCACGCATCTTGTCTTGGGTTGCATCCACATCGTCAGTAGGCGCTCCATAGTCGGCTGGACCGATCTCATCCATGGATACAACCCAGGCCGTGCCGGCTTTCGCGGATTGCCGCGTCCAGCGAAGAACGTCATGGTGCACATCCTTCGGATCATGAACTTGCAACGACAATCCATCTAGCGTCTTGTGTCCCAGCAGAGGCTTCAAGCCGTAGTCCTGGTCTTCGCCGTGCGAGTGAGTGTGGATCAGGACAGTGTTTCCATACGGGTCAATTTCATCTAAGTAGTCTGCAATCCATTTTTGCTGCGCAGTATTGTTGCTCTTAAGACCCTTCTCATCTTTCCAGCTCGACCGACCGCTTTCCTCGCCAATGTTCCAAAATACGGCTGGGTGATGCGCAAATCGAGAAATGAGTTCTGAGTAGTAAAGTTTGCGATGCTTACCGACATTCCCATCGTCCAGCAGCAACTCATTCTCCGTCTCTTGGGTAACAAAGTGCACAGCAAGTCCGCTTTGGAGCATGTGCTCAATGACGATCTCCCATTGATCGAGCTTGCTGCAGTCAAAGCGGGTGAAGTCCGACGGCTCGTGGTACGGCCATACATCCTTGCCGTCCCCTTCGATATTCATGGTAAGGAAGTAGATGGAGTTGACTCCCTGGGAAGCTAAGTAGTTGATCCCGCCGACTAAGTTCTTCCCTTTTCCGTCAGCCCAAGTCGGATCGCCGGGCTTCCAGTCTTGAGCGTGAAACGAGTACGTATGAAGAGGCTTGCCAATGGCTGCTTCACCGGAGCGACTATTGGCTGCCATCCGAGAGGTGCCGTCGAAGTCTTCGTAGCCAAGCAAATTCTCAGGCGAGTTGGTACCAAACTTCAGCCACGTTGATCCGTCTGCATGCGCATAGTGTCGGCCCTTTGGTCGCACGCGTCCTTCGGAAAAGAAGGGGATCACGGATGGTGATTCAGTAACAGTAAAGGTCCCGGACGCATTTTGAAGCTGAACTGATTCTGCTCCCTCAATGCTGGCGGGGCTGGTTTCTATGGCAATCCAATCGCCTCTTGTTAGAGTCGCCGAGTAATTCCATTTGCCGGTTTCTGGCGGTGCGAACCGACATCGCCACACGTTCCCCGCTTCGGCGCCCGAATTCGCTGCATCACCGTCCGCTGCATAAAAGCCGCGAATGACTGTCGACTTGCCACCGAGCGTGAAAGTCACGTCCAATCGATAGTTGGTGAATGGGTTCATTTCATCCGTCTCGGACGCGTCTGGGCCGACAAAATCGAGCGTAAGAGTCTCGTTCACTGCAACTTTACGCGTAGTTCCCTGCTTGCTAGCAGGAGATCCCGAAGCAGACGAAGTAAGCATTGCGACCGGAACAGCCTCGATCGAAGTCTGCTCTGGTTCGCCGCCTCGTTTGGCGCATCCACTTGCGGTGTAGAGCAATGACCCGGCAAGTGCGAATCCGCTCCCATGGCGACCCGTTTGTAACTTTGGAGCAGAAATCCACTTGTTATTCGCTGTGTCGAATACGTCGACTTCGTTGTGTGCAGCGATTTGTTCGCCACTTTCCCCGCCACCGATGACCAGCTTGTCGCCGACGGCTACAGCCATGTTGCCAGCACGCGGAGTGGGTAAATTAGGTATTGTCTGCGGAGGCAGCCATGTTTGGGATTTGAAGTCGAATACATCGACTTCTGGGATCGTGAGCTGAAACGTCTGCTTAGTAACGTTGGATGTCCTGCGTCCTGCTGCAGCGTACAACCGATCGCCGATCACCACCGCTTGGAAGTGATCGCGGGCGTGCGGTGCATCTGCCAAGCGTTTCCAGTCACCAGTCTTGGGGTCGTAACAATCGAGCCAAGCGACGGTACCGTCTTGGTGTCCATTCGTGATGCCGCCGACCACATAGATCTTGTTCTTATATACCGCTGCACCAGCCGCACCTCTCCTTCGATCCTCGGGGATGCCGTGAATGAAATCAAATCGATCTTTGGCCGGATGATAGACGACGATCTTCTCAAGCGGCGTTTCGTTGGGGTAAGGCCCAGTCATGGCGCCGACGATGTAGATTGCGTCATCGATCGCCACGGCTTGGAAATGGTGCATCTCCATCGGCGTCTTGGACCTTGCCGTCCATTCGCGAGCCACCGGATCAAACAAATCCACAGGATTGATTCTACGGCCGCCGACCAAATAGAACTTCCCATCCACCGCAACGAAGCTCGCCTCATGCCTCGGCGTCGGCAGCCCCACAGTCGGGATGTACCCCCACTGACCGTCGCTCCGAAGTTCACTCGTAGATCGCGGTGATGAGTCCAATGCGAGGACTCGCTGACACGGTGCGATTACTACGAAGCAGACGATGGCCGCGAGAATCATCTGATCGGTTGATTCGGCAAAATTGGAGGATTTCAAAAACATGTGGGTCGCCGTCGAGAGGAACGGGGAAAGGATTGGATGGTGACCGATTTTAGATGTTCTGCGCTGAGAAGCGAGTCCTAGCGCACGTGCAATTGGCGGCCAAGGCAACCTAGAGTGACTGAAAGCCGGAGCTCCAAGCGGCGATGCGGTTGGCTCGATGGCGGAGTTGGGCTTGGCGTCGAGAGTCGCAGCTACGGAACTCTTCGGGACTCAAGCCGAAGTACGCATTGATCTGTGTTGGATTTGCGACGACCCTCCCACCGTGAGAAACTTTCTCCCAGATAAAACGCATGAAAAAGCGTCGCTCGGTAGGGCCAGGTTCAAGGCTGGTGACGAGCTGGGCGTAGTCGCGGGAGCAGGCGTAGACGGGTAGGTGGGTTGCAATTCGAATCCCGAACCAAGTTCCGTTGCGACAGATGTGGAGATAGCGCGCTTCACTGCGATCAGAGCGTTCGAGTACCATCCGGTACCCGTGTTCCTCTGCTACTGACTCTGCGACGCAAAGCAACTCGTCCAACGTGATCAACCACTCCGGGCTTGGTAAATCAGCGTTCTGGTCTAAGTCCGGAAACATACTCCGTAAATTGACTCCTTTCTATAAACGGTTTCGGAATAAGGTTAGGGCGCTATCCAATTCTCACTCCACAACTCACCAGACTTTGCAAAACGACATCTCAAATGCCCTGAGTGCTTTAGGTACAACCACTCCAGCTCTTCTACCGCACATCGTACGATCACGAAATTCTCTGCACCTGGCAGTGATTCTTCGTGTGTCGGATCGCGGTCAAATAAGTGCCCCGGAAGGTTGTGCGAAGCTCCTTCCGTGATAGATCCCGGTGCGAACGGTCCAAGATAACAGCGTCGACTGGCAAGACTAGTCTTCTCCCAGGCATGCGACCACTCGTCACCCGAGGACACGACCTCGGCACTGCAACCAACACGCAACTGAATACGTGTCGAGGGCTCGTAGAACAACCACTCCACATTTGGGTTCGCCGCGAGCTGACCGGTCTTCATCGAGCGTTTGTCGGTATGAAATCGAAGTATCAAAGGTTCGTCTTGAACAGCTCGAAGTACGACCGTTCGCGATCGAGGGCGATTCCCTTCACAGCTCGCAACGGTCCCCAAATGCCACGGGTGACGGTGCGTTCTCGTGGCCGCGATAAGCTGCTGGACAATCATCGCACGAATCCTTCGCAAGATAGCCTCAGGATCCGACGACAATTCCAAGTCAAACGCAGATTGCAGTCCCATTCAGTTTCAAAACCCTTCGTTCACAGCGTAACTCGAGATAGACGAATTGCGGGCCAGCCGGGAAAGTGCCCGGTGTCCTCATCTCGCAATCAAACTACCAAAGAATCTCCGTTACTTTTGATCACTCTTGGGTCTTCGATAGCGAATTGGCGG
>JBGCCZ010000106.1:0-12611 GCA_045105035.1 Pirellulaceae bacterium
GCCGGAATGCCGCGAATCCTTGGCGCGGCGAGTCAATCTGCTCGGTTTAACTAGAAACTCAGACTTGCCCCAGCGCAAAGTCGCAGGGCTGATCAAAGTTTCACGCTGGGAAGAGACCCTCCCCGTCGCTGAGGCTCCGACCCTCCCTAGATTCCTCGTTGAACTCGGAATGGGAGGGTGACGGATGCGCCACTGAGTTTCCTAACTTCAAATTTTGATTTGCCCTGCGCACAGTCCTTTTTGACTTGTGCGCTTTTGCTGGGAAGGTTGAAATATGGGTTGGCTCGAGTTGACGGGAATTGGCGTTGGCATCGAGTTGGCTTCGTCATCATTCGGAGTCGCAGTCAACTTCTCTCAGGGATTTGATCGGACGCATATGGCATCGGGAAGCGAACATTGGATACACGCAGTCTTACAGTGGTTGGCGTCGGGAGACGCTGAAGCGGGTGAACAATTGCCCGCGATTCAGGCTGCTATTGGCCAGGCGGAGTGGCTGGAGCTCGAGTCGTGCTTGGGCGTTGTTGAGAACCAACTGGAGGCGATGGAGATTCGCCCGGAACGCTCGAGAATCCTGATCCAAACCGTATCGGCTCGCTTAAAGGCCTTGAAGGACTCGGCTGAGGGCAGCGAGTATGCCACGATCGAAGCGGAATTGTTCGAGCGGCTTTACGGGAGATTCGTCGAACTCGAGCATTCGATGGCCGCGGCGCACTGTCTTCAAGCCCTCGCCTTCCAGGCTGACGACGAGTCGCTCGAAGCCTTGGCTCGGCAGCTTGGTGAGTCGCCGCCGGGAAGTTGGGAGGAAACGGGACTGGCACTAAGCCCGCTTTGGAGTGCAACTGAGGAGCAAGTTGGCAGCTTTTTCGATGCGTTGTCCGACGGTTTCCTCCAGCCCACGACGCTGAATGTGCTGCTTGACCTTGCCAACTATCGCGTCCGATCGGAATTGAGTGCGGCGCATCCATGGGCGGTAAGGGCGGAACAGCTGAGTGAACTATTGAAGAATGTCGTCGGGCGTCTTGGATACTTCGAGAGAGATCCTACGCAGTTCGGAGACAATGTAGAGGAAGTGCAGAAGACTTTGCAAGAGAGTGTTTCACTTTCCGTTTCTCTCTGCGATGCACTGGGGCTCATCGGCGACAAGTGCGCTGTGCCGGTGCTGGAAAATGCATTGGACCTCTCCCACCGTCGCATTCAAACTGAAGCGGCTGGTGCGCTGGCCCGGATGGACGAAGACTTGGGGAAAGCCAGGCTCATGGAACTTGCGCAGGATTCCGTGGCTCGAGCGCGAGCGGTCGCTTACGCCGAAGAGCTTGGGTTCGTGGAAGAGATGCCGGAAGACGTTCGGCACTCTGAGGCACTGGCAGAGTCGGAGCTGGCTGCCTGGCTGGCTGGTCCGGAGCAATTCGGGTTCCCGCCGCAGAGTATCGAATTGGTGGATTCCAGGACTCAACACTGGCCATCGTTCGAGGAACCGCAAAACTGCTATTTGTTCCGCTACGAGTATCAACTCCCCAATGGTCCGGTCAGTAATGTGGGGATTGCGGGACCGTTGTGCCAGGGTTTTCAGGCAGATTTGGCCAATTTGCCAGTAGACGATATCTACGCGGCTTATGCAGGTTGGCAAGCAGAACATGAAGAGATTTTCGAAGTGCCGGTGGAGCAGCTTAATGCTTCGCAGCGAGTGGAGGCAGATCGGCTCGAACAGTCACTCAGAGCACTGGACTACGAGATCGAACAGTCTATTGCATTGGCAATGTTCTTTGGAGAACTTTCGTTGGTTGTGAATGTGCGCAAGGCGGGTGCCGCGTTTTGTGCGGTCACGGATGGAAATGAACTGACGTGCTATTCCAAGACGGAGCATCCGGCATCGATGAACGCGGAGGTAGTCCTCTGCATTTACCGAGGACGTAAGCTCCTTCGGACTTTTAACACGTAGAGAACCGTATCGTTCAAACCGGTTTTGGTTCGCCTCTCATGCACGTCTACTACTGCGATCATTTTGAATTGCCGCTTCCGGAGGGCCATCGGTTTCCGGTTGAGAAGTACGCGTTGGCGCGTCGACTCACGCGTGATCGTCTGAACGAAGATGTGCGATTTTTGGCTGGGGCCGCAGTTACGCGAGAAGAGTTGAGTCGAGTGCATTCGTCCGAGTACTTAGATAAAGTGTTCGAGGGACGGTTAAGTCGGCTTGAGGAGAAACGCATCGGTCTGCCTTGGTCGGAGAAGATGTTGGAGCGGTGCAGGCGCTCTACGGGTGCGACATTGGCAGCTTCGAAAGAAGCCCTGGCGTCGGGTGCGGCGGCGCATTTGTCCGGTGGCACTCACCATGCTTTCCGCGATGAGGGGCAGGGTTTTTGCGTCTTTAACGATGTCGCGGTAGCCTCTTTGGATTTATTGGAAGCCGGACGCGTTGAGAATGTCTTGGTAGTGGATCTGGATGTGCACCAAGGCAACGGGACTGCGGACATTTTTCGTGACGACGAACGCGTGTTTACTTTTTCGATGCACGGCGACCGAAACTATCCGTTTCGCAAAATGGCTGGAGATCTCGACATTGGGCTGCCGGATGGCCTCGGTGACAAAGGATATCTATCGCTGCTCCTGGACGCTTTGGAGCATTCCGTTCCACAGAAGCCAGACGCCGTTTTTTACATCGCCGGGGCGGACCCCTACGAAGGGGATCGCATGGGGCGAGTCAAACTGACCAAAGAAGGGTTAGCAGAGCGAGATCGTGTCGTACTCGAATTCTGCTTCGCCCGAAACTGTCCTGTTACGGTAGTCATGGGCGGCGGGTATGGTCCCGTGGTCGACGTGGCAGAGATTCACGCGAACACGATTGAAATGGCCTACAATCATTGGCTTTGCATTCAACGCAAGTCGGCAGGACCGAGCTGGAGTGAAGTCCGTTGACGATCGCTGCGTGGACTGGTTCTTGGAGGCTGCGTGGGGGGAGAGTGAAGTGAACAATGAAGAAGCTGAAATGAAACTCTCAAAGCTCCTCGCCAACCGTCCGGACGAGGTAGTGGACTTGGCTCTCCTTGCGCGGAAAGAGGTTCGCAAAGCTGCCGGGGCATGCTCCGAACTGGTATACGCGACTTATGCGATCTCGTCTGTACATACATATACTGGCAAGCTGGGTGGTGCGTTTATCCACATTGCGGTGTACTCGAAACACGTCAACTTGGGGTTCAATCGCGGCGTCGAGTTGGAGGATCCGGAAAGGATCCTCAAAGGGACTGGCAAACTGATTCGGCATGTGAGGTTGAATGTCGCATCGGATCTTCGGCAAAAGCCGGTTCGAGCCCTCATTGAGGCGGCGGTGAAGCAGGGCAAGGGAGTGGCGGCGAGCGGGCAACAGGTGCCTGAACCCACAATCTCGTTTGTTTAGCCTTACCTATCTTGTGTTTCCGGTTTTCTCTGAATTTGAAGCGTTTTAACCGTTTGGCCTGCGTTTATACGGCATCCATAAGCGGAGTGTAGGAAGCCGGGTGGCTTCGGAAGGTAATTCCGAACGAATTCGAATCTGCTGGTTTGTTGTGGTGAACCCATGGCGTTTGAGGTGGAAAGCCCCACTTCTGCGGCAGATGATGGATGATCGATTAGCACGAATCCGTGGTGGTTTTGCCCAGAAATCGTTGAGCAATCCGAATAGCGACTCAGATTTCCGGGTGGACGCACCGCCACCGAACAGTGACAATTACGGTTCGGTCGAGACATGGTTGTCCGACTGATTTAATCTCTCTCACTTAGCTACGAATCTATGAAGACAAAAGACAGCCGTCGTAGTCGGCGGCACTATCGCAATACGGCTACTTCCTCCGTACAGCCTGCCGAAGACCAGGATGTTTCGAATCTATTGAATGGTTCCCCAACGGAAGCTGGTGGGCTGAAGTGGTCGAGCGGACGAGAGCATGTCGAACGACCCACGAATCTAAACACGGCCTCCTTGATCTGGTTGATTGCTTTGCATGTCGGTGCTGTGTTCGCGCCGTGGACTTTTACTTGGTCTGGCCTGATCCTAATGGTTGCCTTGCACTGGTTGTCTGGCGGCGTCGGGATCTGCTTAGGGTACCACCGTTTACTTACGCATAGCAGTTTCGGAACACACCGTTGGGTACGTCGAATCATTGCCACCGTGGGTTGCCTGGCCGGCGAAGGGCCTCCAATCCAGTGGGTTGCAAATCATCGACTGCACCACGCTCGAAGTGACCAAGACGGCGATCCGCATTCGCCGCGTGATGGCTCTTGGTGGAGTCACGCTCATTGGCTCGCTTATCGGATCGGTTGCAAAGACGGCGAGTATCTCAAGAAGTGGGCTCCGGACTTGTACCGTGACAAATACATTCGAATGCTCGATTATGGCTTCGTGCCTGTAAACGTCGTATTCGGCTTGGCATTGACGGGAATCGGATATGCGATCGGCGGAACAACACTCGCTCTATCTTATTTAGTGTGGGCGGTGTTCCTAAGAATGGTCTTAGTTCTACACACGACATGGCTCGTAAATTCGGCCAGTCACATGTGGGGTTATCGAAACTACGAAACGCGTGATGACAGCCGCAACAATTGGTGGGTCGCCCTCTTCACTTACGGAGAAGGGTGGCACAACAACCACCACGCTCACCCGCGTATGGCCAATCACGGTCACAAGTGGTGGGAGATCGATTTGACGTTCCGGACAATACGACTGATGCAGGTGTTCGGTCTAGCCTGGGATGTTGTTGATTACCGAAACGCTTCTGAGAAGAAGTCCTAAGTCTCCAAGTTTAGGATTCTGGGTTCAGCGAGGACAGCCAACAACGGATCAACAAGATTGCAAAACGGCGCCGAGTTCATGAACTCGTCGCCGTTCTTTCTTGCGCGGATTTTCAAGAGACAGTGTGCGACTCGAGCTAAGCTCTGTCACATGGTGCACCTATTAGCTTCCGCTTCGCCCCATGGTCAATCGACTGGTGGACAACCTACGGCCGGCCGGATAGCTTGAACTCTCATTCGATAGAATTTGGTTCACTAGGCAAAGTGACATGACGAAAACGACCATCGCTGATCTTCTTTATCTCCCCGGCACGGCGGAAGCGAAATTTCTGCCAGAGGGGCCAACCTCCCTAGGTCCTTCGTTGTTCAGCTGGGTGGCTATTCAGCACGGCGCTGAAGGCACTGTTGGGTCACTCAATATTTTCGATGTGGAAACAAAGGAGAACCGCTCGTTCGAATTGCCGGGTCGCCCCGGGTTCGCCAAACCAACTTCCAATCAGGACCAATTCGTTGTGGGAATGGAACGAGCCGTTGGGATATTTGACATCGGCACTGGTCAGTGGACCGAATGGACGGATCAGGTCGACGTGGGGGTCGAAGGGACGATCATCAACGATGGTACTCTGTACGGCAGCAACGCAGTTTTTGGCACCAAGGACTTAGAGTTTAAAACGCCGAAAGCTGCGCTTTACCTTTACCACGGCGAGTCCAAGAAGCTTGTGAAGCTGCAGGGTGGTCAGATCTGCAGCAATGGTAAAGATGTGATCGATAGTGGTGATGGCGGACTGGCGCTGATCGATATCGATTCGCCGACGCGCAAGGTAGTTCGCTACCCGTTAGACATCGACAATGCCTCAGTGGGAGAGCCGGTTACCGTCGTCGACGTGTCTGATTTGGAGAGTGTTCCAGATGGTATGACAATGTCTCCGGACGAGCAGAGCGTAATAATCAGTTTCTACAATCCGAACCCAGCTGAGTTTGGCGAAACGCGGCAGTACAGTCTATTTGATGGTTCGCTGGAGCACATTTGGAAAACACCAGGCAGCCCCCAGGCCACGTGTCCTCTGTTGCTGGAGATGAAGGACGGCAGCATCAAGCTGATCATCACGACGGCAGTGGAACACATGCCCGCAGATCGACAGGCGGAATCGCCAAACGCGGGCGGCCTATTTATCGCAGAGACTTCGTTTCGGAGTCCGCCGGTAAGCCCCTGCTATCCTTTGTAGCGTTTGCGCTAAGCGTGCTGAGTACCGAGTATCTCATTCTTGGAATGCACGAACCGGCGTAAGGACTCTGCTAAGGCGGAACATGAGCGTTCCGAGTTCATCGCTACTCTAGTTTGGAGAACTTCATGCGGGCCTCAGAATGGAAGTTGCGCACGACAACCCTGCAATTCGGAGAGCGCCCGTTGTTGATGGGGATTCTCAACGTGACGCCGGATAGCTTCTCGGATGGTGGCGACTACTTTAGCCCTTCGCAGGCCGCTGAGCGTGCACTTCGCATGGAAGATGATGGCGCGGATATTTTGGATATCGGTGGCGAGAGCACCCGTCCTTACAGCGAGCCTGTCGACGAATCGGAAGAGCTGCGCCGAATCGAACCAGTCTTGGCGGCGATCGCGGATCGAGTTTCCATTCCAATTTCAATCGACACGACGAAAAGTGCCATTGCGAAAGTCGCCTTGGACTTAGGTGCTGAGATCATCAACGATATTAGCGGTCTTGAGAAAGATCCGTCTATGGCCCCGTTAGCGGCTGCTTCGAAGGCCGGTATCTGTGCGATGCACATGCAGGGCTCACCTCAGGACATGCAGGATGATCCCAAGTACGATGACGTTGTCGAAGATGTTTTCACGTATCTCATCGCGCGGCGTGATCAGTTACTTCGGGCAGGCATTGAAGCGGAACGCATTTGCTTGGATCCCGGGATTGGATTCGGTAAAACGCACGAACACAATATCGAACTGATTCGAAATTCTCAGCGATTCTTCGCGACAAGCCATCCCATCTTGGTGGGGCACTCGCGCAAAGGTTTCATTGGCAAGCTGATCGGCGATAAGTCTGAACCAAGGGCGATTGGAAGCGTGGCAATCAGCCTGTTACTTGCTCAGCAAAAAGTCCACGTCTTGCGAGTGCATGACGTGAAGGAAACCAAGCAAGCACTCGACTGCTTCGAAGGCCTTGGAGCGTTGACTTCACGGCTAGATCCATAGCGGGCGCGTGTGCCACTGGCTCTGCCAGTGTTTTTCTTGGTTGCCAGCTTGCATGGTGAGCAGCAATCAGAGCTTCGCGAAGCGGGCTTTTGGGTGCTTACCCTGTGATGGATCAGAGCCCGTGAAAAGGTGCAGCCCTTAATTGGTCACTTCGTGGTCGGACTTTCTGTTTGCCGAAGTGCAAGCTGCTAACTCTCAAAACCACACTGGTGAACCAGTGCCACACGTTTTCGTGCCTAGTTGGAGTGCGTCGAGAGCGAATATTGCACACCTGAAGGTGTGCAACTGGCCCTATCAAAGACTGGATTGAAAATGGAGTTCGCCTACTCCCCACAAACGCGGATAAGTTTCGAGTCAGTGCGGATGACGATTGAGTCTTTGGTGACCAGTGGTGTTGCTCGAGTTGTATCGTTAAGTGCGATACTGCCTAAGTTCTCGAACTCGGCAGCCGCCTTCAAGACGGTCAGCGTTCCGTCTTCTGCGATACCGACAAGATGATCGCCGGCGATGACCGGTGACGAGGAAACGCTGCCACCAATACGCTTGCTCCAAAGTGTCTCGCCGGTTGGGAGCTGCACGCACGAGACGATGCCCGTGTCACCCCAGAGGAATAGCAGATTGTCTTTGACGACTGGCGTTGGCACATAGGGGGCCGCGCGCTTGATGCTAAACTTAACCTCGTGCTCGCCCTCCAAGTCAACGGCCCAAAGCACGTTTCCACCGCCGCCCGAACCTTCGGTTCCGATTGCCAAACCATGGGTCACGATTGGGCAAGAAACGGAACGCTTACCGAACACCTTGTTGTTCCAGACTGGCTCTCCGTTGGAGAGATCGAGAGCGAAGATCCCATCACCGGTGTTTGCGAACAGCACTAATTCTCGGCCCATCAGATCCCGATAGTAGGTCGCCGCTCCGTAACACGCGCGCGTGGCCGTTCGTGGAGTTTCCCAGATCAGTTTTCCCGTAGCAGGCTCAAAGGCCATCACCCTGCTTTGCCCCGGAGTCGCTTCGGGAGGCAGTTGATCAGCTTGTTGACTGTTGAAGAGCAAGAGCTTGTCACCAATGATCGTGGGGGAAGCTCCATAACCATGTTGACTGACAAACGGGCCTAGCTGTTCTTTCCCAAGCGACCAGACTTCCTCACCATCATGCGTGACCGCCATCATGGAGACTTCGTCGGGCGTAGCCCAGGTGAAATAGACTCGCTCGGCATCGACACACGGAGTCGAGGAAGCGTAACTGCTTCGCTTGTGAAAACGATACGTTGAAGAGGAGAAGGACTTACGCCACAGTTCTTTTCCTGTCTTAAAATCGATTGCCAACAGGAATCGCTCTGCGGATTCTGGATCGCCGCTCATCACGAAGAGACGGTTGCCGAAGAGTACTGGAGAGCCGTTGCCCTTGCCGGGCAGATCCACGGTCCAGGAAACGGCCGATTCGTCCCAGGGAAGCGTCACTTGGCAGTCGCCGACATAACCTACGGCATTGTCGCCACGAAAACGCCCCCAAGTAGTTTCAGGCTCCGCTGCGTCATTCAGACTTGGGCAGACGCAAAGTGCACAGAAGAGTAACGCAGGTAGTAGGCGTCTCATGTTCTTGCTTTCGTTTCACAGGCACTCGACCAATGTTGTTGGCAGTCCGCGCAACAATGCCGGAGCCGCGGTCGTATTGTCGCACCTCCGTCTCTCAATTTCTACGGCCGAACAGGCAATTCCGTCAGCATCAGCGTCAGCGGGTCCCGGCCGAATTCTAATAGCTGACTATCAAACCAGCCGTGCGGCTAAAGCCGGATGATTGAGGCAGGTATCGGGAATTGTTCAGCGACGTCCATGCCAGCGTTCTGAAGTTCTGTTTTCTTTCCGGATTCAGGCCGTAGCAGCGGGTTGCTGTGATTCAGATGGATGAAGCGGATTTTGGTTCGTTCGGCTTGTGGGAGTTTCGAAAAGCGTTTCATGCTTTCCTGAATGGACGGATGTGGGATCTCGCTCATATTCCGGCCCGGTAGCTCGTCGCCTGAAAAGAAAGTGCCATCCAGCAAGGCGACGTCGACTTTTGCAATCAATTTCTCGATGGGCACAGACCACTTTTCCCATTTGTCGATGTCGGGCAAGTAAGCGACTCGCAAGTTGGGACCACGAATTTCGAAGCCGACGGTCTCCGAGTACTCGTCGCGATGCGGAACAAGAAAAGGGATCACTTGAATGCGAGTGTTCAAGTTGATGGTTTGCGCTGCGGAGATGCGTTCGATGCGAATTTGCTCCAGTTTAACCAGTTGATTCCAAGGGCCATTGCTCTCGAGAAAGTACTTCATACGCGGCATGGCAAAGACGGGTACCGAGCGTGCCCCGAGGACTTCGCGGCCTAGAAACATCAATCCAGTGTAGTGGCCGACGTGAGCGTGGGTCGGAAACACTCCGTCGAGTGGTCTGCCGGCAAGCTTGGGTGTCGATTGATCTAGCAATCGGATTTGATCGCGGAAGTCTGGGGTGCAGTCGAAGAGCCAACGCTGCTTGGACTGCGGATCGACGACTGCAATGCAGCTTACGAATCGCCGACGAGCCTGGTCTTCCCAAGCCGGTTTGCAGCAGCCCTTTTGACAATTGACCTGGGGATACCCCCCGTCCTGAGCCGTGCCGAGAATGACCGCGAAGGGGCGTTTGTCTTGTTCGATCGCATCTTGTCCGCGTGCAGCGATCGTGGACAAGACGACTACTGCTAAGCCAAGAAACGTTGGCTGTGTGCTTAAGGTGGACAAGAACCTTCGGGACATGAAATTCTGTTTCCCTTGCACAAGCTAGCTGGATTGAACATCATCCAAGAGACGGCCGGGGCTGCCCATCATGTTGTAACCACCGTCGATGTGCAGAATCTCGCCAGTGACGCCTTGACTGTGTTCACCCAGCAGGAAGGCTCCTGTTTTGCCGACTTCTTCTTGAGTGACATTGCGGCCGAGGGGAGCCATGCGATCGTAGAGTTTCAACATGTCGTCAACGCCTGCCGCGCGGCCAGCAAGTGTCCGCATGGGACCGGCGCTCAACGCGTTCACTCGGACTTGGGCCGGACCTAAATCATAGGCCAAATAGCGAACCGAAGCTTCTAAAGCGGCTTTGCAAATACCCATCACGTTGTAACCTGGAACGCACTTCTCGCCGCCAAAATAGGTCATTGCTGCGACGGCGGCGTGCTCATTGAACAAGTGCTTGGCTGCATTGCAGACCGCAAGCAGGCTGTAGACGCTGACGTCCATCGCAAGTTTGAAACCATCCCGGCTGGTTTCGATCGTGTCGCGTCCCAAGTCATTTCGGTCGGCAAAGGCGATCGAGTGCAGGAGGAAGTCGATTTTGCCGAACTCCTGCTCGGCTGTAGCCATGACCTCTTTGATGTTCTCGTCGTTCTGAACATCAAGCGGAACCAAGAACTTCGCGTTCTCGTATTGATCCGTCAGCTTACTGACTCGACGGCGGTTCTTCTTCCGTTCATCGTCTGGGCGATCCGGGAGATGCGTAAAGCCGCATTCGCCACCTTGTTCCAATATCAACTTCGCAATCGCCCATGCAATTGAATTTTCATTGGCTACACCAAGGATGAGGCCTTTTTTCCCTGCGAAGCTACTCATGGAACACTTTCAAATTGTAAGTCGTGACTGACAGATTGGGCGTTGGCGTTCTCGGTTGAAAACAAACCCAAATGGGTGGAATCGAAAGAATTTATCTCGGCTTCCCGCGTTTCCCAAGGGGGCGAACGCGAGAAAGTTTCGGAAGTCATGTTGAAAATCGCCCACCTGCAAGGCGGAGGGAGCCTCGGAGCTGCACGACGATTTAATTGAATTCGAAGCACGCGACGACTTTGGTCGAGCTCTAGAAGGCGGCGAAGACGCCGTGTGGATCGATCGAGTTTTGGATCCGCGTTGCCATGCTCTGCCATCTGCAGTCACCGATGAAGACGGGAACCTCAGGTGGACTCGCTACAACCATACCGGATGACGATCCCGCTTCAAGTGTGCGGCTGACGTCCAGCAGCGATGTGGAGCTAGCCATTCCGAGCCAGAGCACTGAACCACCGGCATGAGCTTCAAATGAACAGAAGCCTGGAAGTGAGCGAAGTGAGTCGAGCAAGCTCTCGAGCAAAGCAGGCTGAGTTGCGACACGCACCAAGATATCGCACTGGCTTAGCTGCGGATCCAAATCACTTGGTTGCAATGGTCGGGTTGCCGTTGCTTCCCACTCCCGCGGCACGACATGATGAATTCTCGAGATGACGTCGGGCAAAGCTTCCGCTAAACCTGCGACTTCCACTCTGACCAATCCGTCAGTTTGTAGATTGAGCATGCGGATTGGTATCGACTCCCTTCGCAGTCGACTCCAAGCTGAGAGAGCTTCGCCAATGGTGGCGAAGCGTGAACGCAGGCTTTGCGTGACGCGTGGAGATGGCAGCACTTTCAATGTAAGCTCAGTCAAAATTCCCAACCGTCCTAAGCTGCCGACCAAGAGTTTTGGGAAGTCAAAACCGGCTGCGTTCTTCACAACTTTTCCGCCGCCACGGACTAAGTTGCCCAGGCCATCAATGAATTCGACTTCCATCACAAAATCACGTAGGCTTCCGTACAGCATTTGCCCTGGCCCGCTAATGCCACTCGCAACTGTCCCTCCGAGGGTTGAGCCAGAGCTTACGAAGAGTGGATCGAATGGCAGGTGTTGACCGTTTTCTGCCAGCGTTTCGATGAGCTCGACGAGTGTGGTTCCAGCTTGTGCTGTGATCAGATATTCCGATGGATCGTATGCAACGATGCCGCTGAGCTCTTTGACTTCGATCGTCGTTGAGCAAGCAACTTCAGCCAGCCTCGACTTCGTTCTTGCGCCAACAGGAAACACTCTTGGGGAAAGAACAGACGGTTGGGCCGGAGTAGCGTTTGACTCGCCTGCCGACTTGGAACTGGCGGCTTGGCGGATGAGATCTTGCCAATCGCCGACGATCGCATCTTTACTCAATGGTCTCTCCCGTCGAATTCTTTTCGTGATGCGAGTGGTCGTTGATCGCGGTGGTCGTGCTAGTATGCACCGCCAGCGAGCGATGCGTCTCGAGTGCTTGGCGTGTGAAGTCGAATTGTAGATAGTCGTTCCAAAGTTCTTTGAGCTGACCGTACATGCTGCCTTGAGTGCAATCTGGAAATTGCTTTTGCCGTTCTCCGTACGCGAACTCGTTCACTGGCCAGAGGATACCCGTCGAGTTCATCATCAGCAGCTCATCGACGTTAAGGAGATCTACTGGCTTTAGTTTGGTGTGTTGGATCGCGATCCCGTCTTCATCAGCGAGCTCCAGTGTGCGTGCAAGAGTCGTACCGGTCAGGAACTCGCCTGGCTCTGGGCAAAGCAGTTTCCCGCCCTTTACCGCAACAACATTGGCGCTGGACGTGTCTGTGAGGAATCCATTCGAATCTAGTAGAAGAGCGCTCCAGTTCGCGCCTCGCGTTCTGGCTTCAAGATCGGCCAAGTAGTACTGCAACCGGGAACGTGTTTTGATGGATGATGGCCAAGCCTGGTTGCTGACATTCGTATTGGATGCAACAAGTAGGCTCGTGCCGATTTCGTAGTGCGTTCGCAGCTTCGACCAAGGTATCAAGTCTGGGTGCATGATCAAACGC
>JBGCCZ010000107.1:0-11364 GCA_045105035.1 Pirellulaceae bacterium
TAAGTGCTCCGAAGAAGTCTCAAACGTCGTTGGGCAACTCTCGCCAGGCGATCGCATTCTGCTTCGATTCGCTGCCAGCAATGGGGCAAGCAGGCTGCAGGCCACTAGTGTCGAAGTTCTTACCAAGTCCTCTAAACTTCCAGGGGCCATCCAACTGACCTCTGATGTGCCCAAACCAAAACTCTTGCATTGCTTCGTACGTGCTGAGGGAGTGGTTACTGAGGCCATCCGATTCGACAATCGATTCGCTTTGGAGTTGAAGAGCGACTTGGGGAATTTCCGTGTTTATGTCGATACTACGATTGAGAGCGGCAGGCTTAGCGATCTCATAGGAAAACAACTCACTGCTGCCGGTACGCTCGAGTATCTCGCCCGCGGAAAGCCAGCGATCTTTTTGACTGAGCAAAGGCAACTTGTTGCCGCAGCTTCCCAAAAACGTGTCAGCTTTAAGCCGCTCACACGCACCGAGATTGAGATGGAATCGGCTCGCATTGCCTATCTCGATTCGACGTCAAGCATCATTGCGATCCGCGGGAAGTTCATTGCTCCGGTTTTTTTTGAGTCCACCTTTTCAGATCTTCTGCAGAGTCAAGACTGCGTGGACGTCGACTGTTTGCCGCTCGGAATACAGGCTGGGTATTCAAACAGTCCCATGCGATATCGCACGAGGCTCATCGAAGTGCTCCGTCGTGGCGGGGAGAGAAAGACGCCGCTAGTCGCGGGAGTTCCTCTACCCTTTCAAGATCAGCGTGTGAGCTTACCTTCCGCATTTTCAGCGGAAGGCCGCCTCGCTTCATCATCGCTCCAAGGTCAAGAATACCACTTGAACATAGATACGAACGTGAAAGGTATGGTCCAAGCCGTAGTTGCGTACAGTGCTGGAACGAACATCGGAAGCCTCCAACCAGGCGACTTGGTTCAACTAGCCGGTGTGGGACTTCCAATCGCAAGCTCCAAAGCAGAAACCTCTGAGAAGCAGGCAAGCTGGATGGTGTTCGTCGGCGATTCCGAGAGCGTGTCGCTATTGGATCGCCCAATCACGGTTAACCGTCTAACTTTAGCCTTTGCTGTATCCGCATGCGTTGCTTTGATCTTGGGTGGTCTACTATTCACTCGATCGCTTCGGCGTCAGGTTGAAGCTAGGACTCGCAATCTGAACGCAGTTCGAACCCACCTCGCGACTTCCTTCGAGGCTGCGAGGGAGGCGGTCCTTCTGAGTGAGACGTCCGGCCGGATTTCGCAGTACAACCTTCAACTTGCGAACATGCTCGGGAAACCAATTGGCAGCGATGAGCAGATTGGAGAATTCTTGGAACGCGTTAAGGAGAAACTCGATCCGCCTGACCTGTTTGACGAGTTCACGCATGCCATCTTGTCCGGCAAACGCAAGCGAACCATTGAGCTCTCCATGGGGGAGCGAATCGTGACAGCCTATGGAAGTCCGATCATTGATGCTGAGCAGCAGTGCTTAGGGCACTTCTGGTCTTTCCAAGATGTTACGGAAAAACGAAAACTAGAGCACGGCCTGATACAGGCTCAGAAGATGGAAGCCGTCGGTCAGCTTTCCGGTGGGATTGCTCATGACTTAAACAATGTCTTGACCGTAATTAGAAGCAATCTTGCGCTGCTGAGTTTTCAGGCGGATGATCATGAAATTGACATTTCTGAGTTCGCTTCACCGATCGAAGCCTCGGTAAAACGGGCTTCGGATTTAACTCGCCAATTGCTCGACTTCTCGCGTAAGTCAAACTTGACGCTGGAGACGATTGAAGCCAACGAGCTGATGCGTCAAGTCGTCAAGCTTGCGCGCCCTGCGATCGGAGAGCACATTGAGGTACAGGTTCGCTTGAACGATGAGCCGGTTTTGATTCGAGCTGATGAACACCGCGTTGAGCATGTTTTATTCAATCTATGCATCAATGCGAGAGATGCCATCGGTGAAGAAGGTGGATTGATCACCGTTAGCAGCTTTCTGCGGCAGCACCCGATGATTGGCGAGTGTGTTTGCCTTACTGTGGGAGATAGCGGCTCAGGAATGTCGGAGTCCGTCCAACGCAAGATCTTCGAACCATTCTTTACAACCAAGAAGCCGGGCACAGGTACAGGACTCGGCCTCTCAACGGCGCTCGGAATCGTTCATCAGCACGATGGCGACATCATGTTCGAATCCAAGGAAGGGGAAGGATCGGAGTTCTGCATCTACTTACCGCTTTGCACAGAAGCCGATTGTGACAACGAAACGAACCTGCCCACTCTATCGCAAATGCCTCATCCCCTAAAACTCTTGCTGGTAGACGATGACAAGCTATTGCGGGATTCTGGAAAACGAATCTTGGCTGCCCTCGGACACGAAGTCGTCACTGCTAGTGAAGGGAAAGAAGCCATTGCCCAGTTGGAAAGCAATCCAGACGTCAACGTGATCCTCTTGGATCTAGTGATGCCTGAGATGGGCGGCAGCGAATGTTTCGAGATTATTCGCCAGCGGTGGCCGAACATTCCGGTCGCGATCAGCAGTGGCTACTCAGCCGATCGCATTCGTTTCGATCCTGCTGAGCCGGTCGAGTTTCTTCCGAAGCCCTATCAGATTAGTCAGCTTCGCCGCATGCTGGCAAAGCTGGTTCCCTAATCTCGTCGACGGTTTCTGCACTCAACCGCTCGGAATCTCTGACTGGAAAACCTAGCTGGTATGACAACCAATGCAGCTATGCCCTAGCTTTTTCGATGCCGGAGCCGCAAGCCACTCGGTTGCTCGCTCAGAGTAGTCGGTTTCAGGTAGCTCTTTGAGCACGGCCTCCAACTGCTTTTGCGACTTTTCGGATTCTCCAAGTGCTCGATAAACGTCCGCAAGGCCCATCCGCAGTTCTCCCAGCGGATGCTCGCCAAGTTCATCCAGCATGTCTTTCTGCCGCTCGTACGTTCGTTCGAAGTCCTTCTTCACACGTTGAAGGAGTGGCACTCCCATCGCTGGAGGAGCGTTCCGGCCAGCTGGCAGCAAAACAGCCGCTCGGGGAATCAGAACACCGATATTATCAGGCTCAAGCTCGCCGGCCTTGTCTACATCCTCAAGCCCCGAAACCCAATTCTTCATTCCCGTCTGCACATCGCCTTTGTTAAAAGCTTGACCGGAAATGTAGAGTCTTGCAGCCCCACGCCAGACCATCGCCTCGGCATGTTCAGGGTCCTTAGCAAGCGTGTCTTCGCAACTTTTCATACCGCGTTTGAGAGCTTCCTCGTCCCCTTCGAAGCCAGCGAATAGATCCTCACGCACTTCGGTATCGAATCGCTCTCGATATTTCTTCTTTCCCTCTGCAGGCTTGCTGGAATTTTGCTCTTTCTTCGCAGAATCGCCTGCCGCAGTCTTGGAGGTGCCTTCTTCCTGCCAAGCGAAGCCGTTCGCTGTCATGAAGCCGTTCGCTGTCATCGCAACGGCCAGAACACCCGCTAGGGCCGTTCTGGAAATCCTGTTGGCCGATAATTTCACAATTTGCAAGTTCATCTTCACTCCTCGATACCCTCAGGTTGGCCCAATTGCCGCTCGTTGTTTCATCTTCGCCACGGTGACTTAGATCTTGGCGACAATTTTGACAAAACCAACAAGTCACTGCTCAATAGCGTTCGACTACTAAGCGTGACCAAATCGAGTCAAGACAGATTGGGCTTACGTGAAAGGAGCCTTGACGCTGCTAGCAACAGAGGAAAGCAGGCCCACCGCTTTGAAAGTGCTTAGTGAGCGCGTACCGCCGAACTGGAATCTCCTCGGTCACGGAGCGTCGGCTTAGATGAACTTGATGATCAAAGGGTAGTTCCAAAGCTCGCCCTTGTTGGCTTTTATGGCAGCAATGATCGGCATGATCACCGCAGCCGCAGCCAGCGCGAGAAAGAGGAAAAAACCAATGACGACGAAGGTCAACACGAAGGCAATGAGCGAGTAGAGAAACATGGAAATGATGAAGTTAAGAGCCATCTTCCCATGCGCGTCTATGGCGGGGAGCTCATCCTTCTTGATTTGCCAAATGATGATTGGAGCTACCAGTCCTGCTAGCGGAATAGCGTAACCAGCCAATAACGACAGGTGCAAAAACATCGCCCATGTTCGTGTTTCTTTATCCATCTCGCTTCCTCTTGTACGTGAAATTCGCAAAATACAAAGGACCGCGTAGCATTCCAAATCCAGGGGATGCTTCAGCGAATTTTCGAAGCAAACAGCCACCGATCTACAAGCTCCGCTTAGTTTAGCAGACCAAGAGAGTGGAGATACTCCTCTCTTAATGGCTTGCGATTCGCCGTTAGTAGGCGCCGTCGTAGTCAATTTTCCGCGACTTCTATTCAACCGAACTTAAATCTAGCGTAGCCCAGTTCACGATGCGTCCGTTCCAGCTCAGCTGCGGGGAGCCATTCGTTTCGAATCGAGTATGCGACGGGGAGTTGCTCCCATAAAATATTCCCCCCGAGGTGCGTTGGCTGAATTGGGTTTGCGTCACCATTGCAATTTCTCTGATTCATGCTTGGACAGAAAGTAAGACGTTGACTCGTTTCGATAGCCGACCCTTGGATACTCTTCGCCGAAATTTTTTGGGGGCACTGGCTGGCTTAGCGTTTGCGCTTCGCGGCAGTTCAAGCCGGGCACAACCGGTGTCGGCTTTGAGCCCGACTCTTAAGACGGATGCCGGGTCTCAACCAGACCGATTGCTCGGCCTACTCTATGGCGGACTCATCGGAGACGCCCTTGGTGGTCCACTCGAGTTTTCAGATAGTGCGACTTCAGAAAAGCGATTGGCGAACGTTCGAGCGTGGGACGATGAACGAACTCTATCTGCCGGCGAATTAGTGAGTTTGCGGGATTCGGTTCCGCTGCACGACTATCGTCAGCTTCGTCCCGATACGGCTCCCTACGGTCCATGGATTCCGAATGCTCCAGCGGGTACGCTGACCGACGATTCCCGACACAAGATTGTACTACTCCGAGCACTGCAGGCGGCGAACAAGAAGGGGCAGCCGCTCCGCCCAACGAACCTGGCAGAAGCGTTCTTGAGTTTCGAACCGAAAGGGGCCGAGGTTGAATCGACTGGCAACGCGCGTACAAAGCTACTCAACGAAGAGGGCTTTCGCGAGTATCGCTACGCCGCGCGCTGGCTGCTAGGGGAGCGAGACCTTGAGTTGGCTAGACCCGTCGAGCGGTTATGGGCTGGCGTCAACAATTGCTCAGGCCAAATGATGTTTCCGCCTTTATCGATCCGTTACGCCGGAGACTCTGAGGCGGCTTACCGGCGAACTTATGAATTGGACTTCATCGATGCTCCCATTGCCAGGGACTATACGGCAGCGTTGAATGCAGGGCTTGCCGCAGCGCTCGCCAAGGATCTCGACACAGCGTCCCCGCGAGAGCGGTGGTCACGGCTCTTCGAAGCGATGAGGCTGACAGATCCTTATCGATTCAGAGAGGTTCCATTCGCAGGCCGGCAACTCGATCGCTGGCTCGAGCGAATTCCCGGATGGTTGCAGCGTGCGGCAGGGCGTCCCAAAGTGTTGTTTGAGATTTTGGAAACGGAAGGCGAGCCAGTCTATTGGTGGGATGCGCATTTCACGTTGATTGTGCCCATTAGCATTCTGCAACTTTGTAACTACGATCCCCTAGCGGCAATGCACCTCACCCTCGACTTTGGCCATGACACTGATTCGTATGCTCAAGTGCTCGGCTGCATGATCGGAGCAGTCCACGGACTTTCCGTTTTCTCGGATTCCCATGTGAGTGCTGTTCGAACGTCTCTGCTGAAAGAGTACGGAGAGAACGTTGAAGAATGGAGCGAAGTTCTGACTTCGAAGCCCAAAACCTAGCCGCTGTTGAAACGAATCAAAAAGATGGAAGAACCGACTTGGATTAGCGAGGGTAATCCTTCCCAGCTAGAACGGCTGCTGCAGGATTTGAAAGTCATCGTACCGGAAGCCCGCGTCAGCAAACTGGGGCCAGCCGGCGACGGCAACATGAATGTCACTCTGCGCGCCGAACTGATGACAGATGGCATTGCCGAGACGCTTATTGTCAAGCAGTCACGCTCGTACGTAGCCAAGTACGATTTTATCGCCGCGCCCATCGAGCGAATCGAGTTCGAATCAGCTTTCTACCGCTACGTTGCGCACGACGCCTCACTCCAAACGCTGCTCCCCAACTTGATCGCTTGGCTGCCGCACCAGTACTTGCTGGTTCTTGAGGATTTGGGAGCCGCCTCAGATGCAACCGCCATGTATCAGCAAAAGCCATCGCGGGAATCTTCTGTATTGCCGAGTTGGATAGAGCCTTTAGTTCAGTGGTTGTGCCAGCTTCATAGCACGTCGCGTGGCCGAGTCGACGTGGGGAAGTTCCGAAACCTAAATCTTCGAACACTCAATCACGCTCATATCTTTCAGATCCCATTCGCGGATTCTCCTGCGATTGAACTCGACTCCGTCTGTCCTGGGCTCACTGACGCATCCGAGTCGCTTCGATTTGACGGAAGCTTAAAAGCGGTCTGCGGTCGGTTGGGTGCTCTCTACCTGAAAGATGGAGACTGCCTGCTGCACGGCGACTTCTATCCGGGGAGTTGGCTCATTCTGTCCGATGGTCCCAAAGTCATTGACCCGGAGTTCTGCTTTGCAGGGCCGGCCGAGTTTGACCTAGGTGTCATGCTGGCCCATTTGCAGATTAGCGGAATCAAAAACGCAGAGAGTGCTTTCTTAAGCTACGATCCAGAGAATCAATCCACAGATTGGGAACTCGTATTCGACTTCGCCGCTATCGAAGTCCTACGCAGGATATTGGGCGTAGCACAGCTGCCGCTCTCGCATACTTTAGATCAACGCATGGCTCTTGTTGAGTCCGCTGCAACGCGGCTAAACGACTCGAGTAGAAACGCGAATCGATCGGCGTAGTATGTCTCGAAGAAAATGACGACAGAAACGCTGCCTGCTGGTTCACAGGCAGCATCACTATCGTTTGGATCGACGCCACATTGTTTGTAGACGACGCGGGTTAGCGTTTGAGATGTAGCTCGACAAGCATCTCAACTTCTTTGTTGATCTTGTCTGGAGCGCCGTAGTTCATTCCCCATTTGGTACGGTCAATTTTGAACTTGCTAGACATCTTGAGTCCCTCGTCAGAGACCTCCGTCTTGAATGGAACTTTGACTTCGACCTCTTTACCAAGCATCTTCAGTTTACCCGTTACGGTAACACTGCTCTCGTCCTCGGCTTCGATTTTGGACGAGACAAACGTGGCCTTGGGGTATTTGCGAATGTCGAAGAAGTCCGCATTCTTCAAGTGACCTGTCAACTTCTCGTTGTCCGACCAAATGCTCTCGGTCATGATCACTAACTTGATTGAGCTGTTTTCGGGCGTTTCAAAATCAGCAAGAACTTCCGCTTCAAACTTTTTGAAACCACCCTTGTGGCTCGACTTGTCAGGCTTACTGCCGACGAATCCAACCTTCGACTTCTCCGTATCCAGCTTCAGCTTCTCCGCTCCAGTCAGGTTGGTTGAAAAGGCGAACACAGCCACCATCGCCATGGCAAATAAACGGTTCATAGTAAGCTCCTGTTGAGTGAAAATTGTCAATCTTGTTCTGTCTGGTGTCTGCCGCTCGCATCCCAATGATAGGAGCAGCCTGCTCCCCGAATTCTACTCGAAAAGTGTGGTTTGCGTGACGGACCTGAGCTTCTGACGCAGGTCAGAGTTTTAGAATAGCCGACTTGCGTTCTCTTTGGGAAATTCGATAGCAACTATGCGAAACACCTCGTCTGCTCACCGTTGGATGAGGCCGCCTGCCTTTCAGATTGGAACCCCATGTCCATCACAACTAGCTCAAAACCGCGTATC
Source organism: Pirellulaceae bacterium (assembly GCA_045105035.1). Taxonomy (GTDB): domain Bacteria; phylum Planctomycetota; class Planctomycetia; order Pirellulales; family Pirellulaceae; genus Aureliella. The sequence goes on from JBGCCZ010000107.1 coordinate 7,850, forward strand.
AGCGCATTTCCGAAGTGCTATCTCGACGAAATTTCGCTACACCGAAGCATGACCGTATTCGATTGGATCGAGTCGGCTAGAGAGTTGGAAGCGGATGGTCTTGAAATGTATGAAGGTTTCTTCACTAGCTTGGAGAGTTCGTACCTCGACGAAGTTGCATCGGCGATTCGTAGCGCTGGCTTCGCGATGCCAATGCTCTGTTGCTCACCCGACTTTACGCATCCGGATTCTAGTGAGCGCAAGCGGGCAATTGAGTATCAACAGCGGATGATCGAAGTCGCGTATCGATTGGGTGGCGAAGGTGTCGTCTGCAGAGTGCTCAGTGGACAGCGTTGGCCGGAACTGTCCATCGAACAAGGCCTCGGCTATGCCAGCGAAGGAATCGAGAGCTGTCTACCCGTTGCCCGTGAACTCGGCGTAGTCCTTGGGCTAGAGAATCACTACAAAGACGGCTACTGGAAGTACGCTGAGTTCGCGCAAAAAATGGATGTCTTCTTGAATCTGCTAGATCGAATCTCGGAAGATGAATATTTCGGCGTGCAGTTCGATCCGAGTAACGCAGTGGTTGCTGGGGATGATCCGGTTGAGTTGCTGCAAGCTGTGGCAGAACGCGTTGTTAGTATGCACGCCAGCGATCGTTTCTTGGTGCCGGGCGCCACGTTAGAAGATCTTGCGAAAGCCGAAGGCAGCCAAGGCTACTCCGAGATTCTCAAACACGGTGTAACCGGTCAAGGGCTGAACGACTATGCAACTATCTTCCGCACGCTACGCGCCGCCAACTATAGCGGCTGGATCTCTATCGAAGATGGAATGAACGGAATGGAGGAAATGGCCGCGTCGCTGAAGTTTCTCCAAGACTCCGTCAATCACTACTGGGCCGACTCCACCTAGGCGAATCGTCCTCTCGCCGAAATCCAGAATCGCGCCAGGCTATACGGGACTTCAGCCTAGCCACGCTTCTCCGGAATAAACTCAAACTCGTCGTTCGTGTTCCCGGCGTCGCCGTCATCATCGTTGTCAGAACCGTCGTTGCCAAAGTAGGTGTCGGCGTTTCGCACGTAAGTCGCCCCGTACTCGGTGATCACTTCCCCAAGTCGGCCTGCCGCATCAAGCGTTTCTTCGCCAACGGTTCCGAATACCATCGCCCGGTCCTGGTTACTCACACTGGTGAATTCGCTGTTCACCGCCTCGAAACCTGCGACTCGAGTGTAGTAGCCATCGCCGTACATTCTCGTCGACTCGCTTCCAACGCGAAGTGTATCGGCTTGGTCTGTGTCGTACAGATAGGCGACGTCTTCGCCACCGTTTTCTGCAAACGCATAAGCTCGTGAGAAGTTGTGCGAAGTGTTGTCGAAGCCCTCGCCGTACATGCGGATTTCGTTCTCAAGAGCGATGAACGTGTCGGCGCCTACGGTGTCGTAGAAGTATGCTCGGTCGTTTCCGCCCTCCGACGAGTACGCATCCACCTGATCAAAATCGTTTGCACGGAGATAGTAGTCGTCGTTGTAGAGTCGGACATTGTCACCGAAAGACAAATACTTGTCATCCAAGTGGGAATCGTACAAGTACGCTCGGTCGTTGCCTTCCGACGCATGAGCGTACATCCGTTCAAAGCTATAAACTTGGTACGAGAAGCCTGCGCCGGTCATTCCGCTTTCGGACGGACTGCTGACAAGAATGTCGTCGCCGTTCGAGTCGAACAGATACGCTCGGTCATTCTCACCACCTTCGCTAGCGTGGGCGGTTACGACTTCAAAGCCTTCGGCCGAGTTGTACATGTTGTCGTTAAACATGCGTGCGTATGTCGGATAGGCTTCGAAAATGTCTTCGTTCGAAGGCGAGTCCCAGAATACAGCCGAATCTTCGCCACCGCTGTTCGCGTAGGCATAAACGCGATCAAAGCCATCCGCCAAGTTGTAGTACTTGCGACTGAACATCCGCGCCCTGTCTTCAGATGCTTTGAATGTGTCGTCTTTCTTCGAGTCGTGCATGTAGGCTTGGTCGTCGCCTTCAGTTGCATAAGCATAGGTTCGGTGGAATCCGTTTGCTTGATTGTAATACTCCTCGCCCCACATCCGAACGTACGACTCGGTAGCCTTCAGCTTGTCGTTGCCGACAGTATCGCGCAGGAAAGCTCGATCGAATCCTCCGCCGTGGTCAACACTGATCTGTTCGGTCTGATTAACGTCAATGCGAAATGTCTCACTTTGAAAGACGGCCGTCTGACCTTGCAGAGTGACCTGCTCCACGTTCGATGTGCCGACAAGCTCCACGGTGTCGTTGCCGCCCAGTCCATCAAATCGCAGGTTCACAGTCGTCGCCGCGTCAATGGTCCACACCAAACCATTCAGCTCGAGCGTGTGGTTTTCGCTACCAGCTTCGAAGCGGAAAAAATCATCACTATCGGAGCCGACGATTTCAAGAACCTCATCAAATTCCGTTGCTAAGTAGTACGCAACGGTTTCGGTAAAGTCGTAGCCCTTGCCTTCGTCACCTTGCAACAACTGAATCTGCGTGAACTCATCTTCACCGCGGATTCCATTCCGAGCAATCGAACCGGGTAGCCCTACGAAAGCGCCGAGGTTTTCACGGCTGTCCTTGAGTCCACCGATTTCAGGCTGCTCTTCGACAATTTGGTAGGTGCCGGGGACAAGACTCACGAACCGATACTGGCCGTCAGCATTCGTCTGCGCGGTCAGCAAGACTTCGTTGCCAAAGATATCCGTACCGGACAGACTCACTTCAACTCCTTCAATTCCCGCATCACCTAGATCGCGGACTTTGTCAAAGTCATAGTCGACGTAGACGTGACCCGAGAGTATGGCGCTTTCCAACTCACCAAAGTCGTAGTGCTGGGCATTGCTTCCAGCAAAGATGGCGATGTTGGAAATCTGATTTTCAAACGCCTCGCCATCGTGCGATCCAACGTTCGAGGCGGAGCTGACAAAATCCTCGGGCTGAAGTTGCACCACCTCATAGGTTCCGGGCCGTAGGCCGGAAAACTCATAGAAGCCAAAGCGTCCGGTCCGCGTCGTGGCTGAGAATGGCACACCTAAGTCGTCAACGCCGATAAGTTGGACATCCACTCGGCTCATTCCGTCATCGAGACTGCCCAGGAGTTGATCGCCGTCTTCATCGTTGTAGGTGAAGCCTGAAACGGCCGCCGGTGCGAGTTCGCTGAAGTCATAGCCTTCGTAGGACTTCCCGGGTCCGACGGGAATCTCGATACCTGTGATCTTGTTTTCACCTTCAACGCCACCCAACTCGCCAGGAACTACAAATCCATCGTGAACCGTGCCGGGCTGTTCTTGAACGACCTCGTACTCACCCGCCTCTAAATCCAAGAACTCGTAGTACCCCCACTCATCCGATGGAGTGCTTCGTTCCACACTCTCGCCGCGGAAATTCACACCGCGAAGCGTAATCTGATTGTTGAACGCATAGCCGCCGAAAGTATCGTCATCGGCATCGTGAATGACAGAAACGTGGCCCGTAAGTCGCGACTGGCCGCTGAT
>JBGCCZ010000108.1:0-7327 GCA_045105035.1 Pirellulaceae bacterium
CCATTGCGAATGAACTCGATGGGCCCTACAAACTCGGGACCCAATCTGCGACGATAGAACGCGTCAGATCAAACTCGAGCAAACGAAGAATGAAAAGGATTGAATCATGAGTGAGGCAGTTGTGGAAACTCGGACTTTGCCAAAGCGTTCCGAAGTATCCGAAGGAGACTGCTGGGACCTGTCGAGCCTCTATGCTTCGGACGAAGCGTGGGAGGCGGACTTCAAGATCTTTGACGCCAAAGTGGAAGGCTACTCGGATTTCCGCGGTCAACTTGGCGAAAGTCCGGAGAAGATGCTGGAGTGCTTGCAATTCGATTTGGAGATCGATCGCCTGGCGGAACGCCTCGGTACCTATGCCTTTTTGAAAACGACTGAAGACCAAACGAACGACACGTATCAAGGGCTGGTGGCGAGGTTTCAAAACGTGGCGGTCAAGGCGGGACAGCTTGCGAGCTATATGCGTCCGGAAATTCTCGCGTTGCCCAAAGAGACAATGGATGGCTATCTCGACGCCGAGATATTAGCTGACTTCAAACTCTCGTTAGAAAGAGTTGCACGCTACAAGGATCATACGCTGAGCGATTCTGAAGAGTCGCTGCTGGCCATGCAAGGCGAGATGGCGGGCACGGCAAGCAAGGTCTTCAATCAGCTCAACGATGCGGATCTCAAATTCGGTGATCTCGAAGACGAGAATGGGAATCGTGTCGAATTGTCCAACGCGACGTTCAGCCAGTTTCTTATTTCACCGTCGCGTGAGGTTCGCAAGGCTGCATTTCATCAGTACTACGAGCAGTTCGAAGCTCACGAAAACACGTTAGCTGCGACGCTGGCAGGCAGCATTCATGCCGATGTTTACTACGCGAAGGCACGTAACTACGAATCGAGTCTCCAGTCCGCGCTGTTCCCGGACAACGTGCCTCAATCGGTCTATGAGAACTTAGTCCAGTCGATTCGCAGCAAGTTGCCAGAGGTGCACAAGTATTTTGACCTCCGGCGTCGCAAAATGGGTTTGGACGATCTCCATCACTATGACACCTATGTGCCGATTCTCTCTGACCTTGAGCAGAATCGCGAGTGGGACGATGCGGTTGCCACAGTCGCCGACTCGCTGCGGCCGCTGGGGGACGAGTATTGTTCCGCCTTGAAAACGGGGTTGGAGGGCCGTTGGTGCGATCGATACCCGAACCAGGGCAAGCAAAGCGGCGCATTTAGCTGCGGAACGTTCGAGGGTGACCCATATATTTTGATGAACTACAAGCCGACTGTGCTCAACGATTTGTTCACGTTGACTCACGAGGCTGGGCACTCGATGCACAGCTACTACTCGGCCAAGCACCAGCCGTTCCAGTACTACAACTACACCATTTTTGTTGCCGAAGTCGCGAGCACGTTCAACGAGCAATTGTTGACTCATCATTTGTTGCAGACTTCGACGGACGACCGCTTCAAAGCGTACTTGTTGAATCACGAAGTTGACAGTTTGCGAGCGACGATTGTTCGCCAGACGATGTTCGCGGAGTTCGAGAAGAAGACGCACGAGATGGCCGAAGCAGGCGAGCCATTGACGGTTGAGTCGTTCAAGGGCGTGTATCGTGAGTTGCTGAAGGCCTACTTTGGGCCCGAGTTTGTCATCGACGACGAGTTGGCGCTCGAGTGCTTCCGCATTCCTCACTTCTATCGCGCGTTTTACGTCTACAAGTACGCAACTGGTTTGTCGGCCGCAGTTGCCTTGTCCCGTCGCGTACTGAATGGTGGGAAGCAGGAACTCGATCAGTACCTCAGTTTTCTCAAAGGCGGCTGCTCGAAAGACCCGCTCGAATTGCTACGCGACGCAGGCGTTGATATGGAGACGCCGGAGCCAGTGGAAACGGCACTTTCGTACTTCGGCGAGTTGGTAGAACAGTTGGATGAACTGACCTAGGCCAGGGTTTGGGCCTGCCGAGCCGGTTGAATGTGAGTACACTGCGTGTGTCCCTGATGCACGCTTGTTGTCGGTGTTTTTCAAGACGCTCGCGAATCGCTTTGCCAAGCGAACGATTCACAAGCTGCGCGGTAAGTCATGCCAGGCGATCATGCCAAACGAAGAATCGAAACCGAACAAGCCCGGCTCTGCCCGCGACACGGAAGGCGATCCAGGCGAGACACTCGACTTTATCCCAGAATGGGATCAATCGCGCGAGGTGCAAGAGCGTGAGTCAGCGGAGCGTGCAACTCCAGGTAACCGCGTCGAGAAGACAGCCCCACCGCGGAACTCGGACGAATCTACTAAAGTCGTCAACGACCCAACGGAGTCGATTTTCCCTGCGGAAAGTTCGGGGGAAGATCAGCGGGGGATGGACCTGACTCTAGACGTTGATGCCACTCTCGGTCACAGTCGCCCATTCGGGATGGTGGCGGCGCCAGGCTCAAGCTCAGCCAGCGGTGGAAAAGCAGTCGGCGGCGATCTGGGCGTCGGTTCGGATGGAAAAAAGATCGCGGCCAGCATTCGTGAGTTCGGCGACTATCGTCTCGAGGAGGAAATCGCTCGCGGCGGCATGGGGGTCGTTTATCGGGCAACGCAAAAAAGCCTGAATCGGCCGGTTGCCGTCAAAATGATTCTCTCTGCTCAGCTTGCATCCGAAGATGATGTTCGGCGTTTTTATGCAGAGGCTGAAGCGGCTGCCAAGCTTGATCATCCGAACATCGTGCCAATCTACGAGGTCGGAGCTCTCGGCGATACGCATTACTTTTCGATGAAGTTGATCGAAGGTGAAGATCTTGGGAAGCGGCTAAAAGAGCTGCGGGGAAACACGAGGTTACTGGTCGTCGTACTTGAGAAGGTTTGTCGGGCGATCGCCCACGCCCACCAACGGGGTGTGCTGCACAGAGATCTGAAACCGCCTAATATTTTACTAGATGCGAACAATGAACCTTTTGTGACGGACTTTGGGTTGGCACGCAATGTCGGCAAGGATTCCAATATTACTCGCACCGGTGCAATTGTTGGTACTCCGAGTTACATGTCTCCTGAGCAAGCCGCCGGTGAGTCGGATTTGACGACGGTATCAGATGTCTACTCCATGGGGGCTCTTCTGTACGAAGTGCTGCTGGGCAAGCCGCCTTTTAAGGGACGAACGCCCATGGAAACGTTGATGATGGTGATCAACGAACCTCCTGATTGGCCGAGTCAAAGTGGGAATTCGGATCGCTCATTGGAAATGGTTGCCATGAAGTGCTTGGAGAAGGCTCCAGAGCATCGGTACCCTTCGGCAAGAGAGCTGGCCGACGATCTGAAACGCTGGCTGAACGGTGAGCCAATTGCAATTCGTGCTCCATCGTTTTCAGTGATGACCCGCAACTGGGTGAAACAGAATTTTGGCAATGCGCCGTGGGTTGTCGTCGTTGGTTTGTTGGGCGGTTTGCTGTCTGGCTTGGGTCTGTGGAATGCCACGATTCAGCGAGAGAGGGGCAGCACTCTGAATTGGGTTTACGAGCAGTTGCCCAGTCAAGATCCACCGTTTTCTTTATTGAGTTGGACGACTCCGGATTGGATGGTGATGCCGTCGCTCGCGGTGTTCATCTTGGCTCTCGCACTGCTCGGCTATTTTACTGCGCTACTCGCACAGACGAAGAACACGAGCGCGGATCTGGCTGCGGGGCTAACGGTCGGTGTCATCGCTGGCGCTGGCGCTTTCTTCTTTGCTCTAGCAACGATGTGCATTTCGACTGCCTTCGATAACACGGATATACACATGTTGGGGCTGCTAGCGGACGCCCCACTGGACGAAACACCGCTCATGCTGACCGACGCGTATCCGGATCTGAAATACATAGATCGCAATGCTCAGATTGCGTTGCTGAAGCAAAAGATCATCACCGATCGGGTTTGGAAAATTCCGCACGGTCTGGGACTGGCCACGATCGCTTGCATCGCCATCTACGTGGTGGCTGGAGTCGTTGAGACTGCGGTTGCGGGCCGCGCCTTGAGAAGGCAGCCAAGCCGCCTCGCCGCTCTCGGGGAATATGCGTTTCGGGCGTTTCCCTACGTTGGCTTATCCACTTTCATTAGTGTGCATGTCGCCGTAGCGCTCATTTTTGGACGCCCCGGCCTAGCGCTCGATTGGCAGACAGGAGTGACGATTATCGTTCTGTTGGCAGTCGTGATCGTCGAGTACCGAGGGCTTAACTTGTGGGTGCGAATCCCGTCAGTACTCATCGGTCTTGTCGTGCTCGCGAATTTCGTTGTCAGTGATTTCGGCCTGCTGCCAACACTAGCGCGGGGAAGAAAAAACATCGCGGTAGCGTTGCAAAAAGCGGAGCGTTATCCAGAGAATGAACGCGTGGTGGCCGAGGCTGCCCGTTCCTACCAAAAAGTCGGGGTCGATCTATACAACCTCCAGCGCTATTCAGCGGCACTGGGGTTTGTTCGAGATGGCGTTGAGTACATCGACCGATTGCCGATTGCCGGAAACGACTATCGGATTGACGAGCTCACCGGAGACGCGTACTGGAACCAAGCTCTCACGCTATGGCAGCTGGGCGATCGTGACGAGGCGCTTTCGAGTATCTCACGGGCGGCACAGAGGCAACCCGACAACATCCCCCTCCACAGCAAACTCGTGACGTTCTTGCAGGAACGCGTTGGCGAGTCCGCTGCAAAGGGGTTGCTGGATAGTTTCGTCGTCGATTCACCGGCGAGCTGGCGAGTGTTCAAGAAGATGGCGGTCTCTAAGGAAACGCCCCAAGACCTCGTTCAAAAAGACCTGCCGGATGTGTTGGCCCGCGCGGAACTGCTGATTGAAGAGAAGACGCAACAGTTGATCGGACCGTTTCGTAGGCGACTTGAAACCGTTCCAGTGACGCAGTGCTGGACGCTCGTTTTTCCGCTCGACCGAGACGATATTTCTGACGTGCAAACGCGTTTGCTGGGCAGTAGAGATGACCTTAGTGATTTAAAGGGGATCTGCGGCATCATGGATTGCAAAGCCCTCCCGCCTTCGGAAGTCGATTTGATTGGACTGTTCCCGCAGGCGGAAGACCATACGGCACTGTTCGCGATCGCGGAATTTTCACTGGCCGAGTCGCAAAGCGTGACTGTCTCAGTGGGAAGCGGTGATGGATTTGTATTGTGGTTAGACGGTGAAAAGTTGGGCGAGCATCGTGAGAGTCGTGAGTATATTTATCGCGAGGATCAAATACGTACGGAAATTTCCGCCGGAACACATGAGATCATTTTGCGAGTCGACCAAAACGCTGGGCAGTGGGCGTTCGGGCTTGAGCTCGACGGAAAGGACGGTTGGCCATGTGTGTCCGAGTGGACGCGTACACCGGCAGATGTAAGCCAAACCAGTGGTGGTAACTAAAGTGCGTTGGATGAGCGTCGTCTGCGGTAGTCTGCGATCGGGATAAGAGTCGACTGTCCTAACTAGCGTTTAACGCGGACTTCGCGAGTAATGCCCCGAGTTGTAGACGACGTTTGGGGGCTAAACGCCCACGCGGCGGCCAGGATCGTGGCTGGCCAGGATTTTGTGGCTGCCGCCGTATGCTAGAAATTCGATGCCCACGATTAAGGCCGGAGTTTTTGGGCCGCAATTTTTGGGCCGCAATCTATCGGCCGCAATCCATAGTCCTAGGCTTCCGGGAGTGCAAGCTCGTAATCTTGATAGTAAAGGGTGGTTGTTAGCTGGACGGGCATGGAAGGGGGACGGGCATGAGCGTCCCGACACGCGAACCACAGCGAGCCAACGCTCTGCGGGAGTCGCATAGCTCTCCCCCCACAGCAGCAGCAAAAGCAACCTCCGCTTGCATTGCGGCCCCGAGGCCGAGCTGAAACTGAAATCCACAAATTCCCTACATTCGCGAGAGCCCACCCACAACGCGGAGACTTCGTACTGGGATTCTGGCACCGGCCTTGCATAGAAATTCGTTGGCATGTATTTTTACGACGTCGTGTGATAACTCTGCTCCGTCTTGGACTGGCGTCCATTCACGACAAACCCACATAATCCTCTGTAGCTCAGTTGGTAGAGCAAGCGGCTGTTAACCGCTGGGTCGTAGGTTCGAGTCCTACCGGAGGAGCTGAATTTAAGAAAGCGAAAACTCTCGCGAACCAGTTAACGCCCGTCGGTCCAGCATGACCCGCGGGCGTTTCTCGTTTCCGCCCCCTTTTTTCGCGGTCTTTCGCCACCGTGGTGGCCAAAACCCAAGTTCCAACTTTCGCCGAGAGAGTCCGGGCTGCCGAATCCAACCACCCTGGTTCGCCCCGCACCTCAGAGACAACCCCGAGAACTCTCTGAGTCTCTGTTTGACATGCGGGTCTCGGTTTACACGATCTCAGAAACCCGCACCAGTACACTCAGTCCGACTGTGAGGTGTTGGCTTCGATAGCCATTTGCCAGAGATCGTGACCGTAGGCATCACGGACGACGGTCATCCGCATAACGTCGGTGGTTCCATCCGCAATTCGTAGCCCCATTAGGTCGCGGACTCGGTCACCAAGGTCCACTTCTCGGCTGTATCCAAGCGCACCGTGAGCACGCATCGCAGCATCGCAAGCTTCCAGTGCGATTTCGACACCCTCTGCCTTGATTCCATTAACCAATGGCTCCGCTGCGTCATAGTTTCCCTTGTCAAAGTAGCGTGCAGCCTCGCGCGACAAAGCCAATGCCATGCGTAGCTTGGTGAGTTGCTCGCCGATGGGTTGCTGAAGATGAGTGAACCGTCCGATCGGACCTCCAAAGGCTTCGCGCTCTCGAATCCGCTCAGCCATGACCTCCAACGCTCGTTCGCCGCAACCGATTGCCGCCGCGGACTGCATCAATCGCCAGTAGAGGAAATGCTCCTCAAAAAGATCACCGCCGTCGCCGTCCTCACCGATTAGGTGCTCCGGGCCAACATACATTTGGTCGAATTTGAGTCCGCCAAAAGAATTACCGGTCAGCCCATGCGCATACCGATCGACAATCTCCAAACCCGGGTGGTTGATCGGCAAAAGAAAGGCCGTCTGCTTGCCGGGCCTCCCGTTGGCAGCCTTCACGTACAGAACCACGTGAGTTGCTTGTCGCAAGCGGGCGTTCCAAAGCTTTGATCCTGTGAGCCTGAAGCCGTTGCCATCCCTGATTGCTCGACTTTGGATGTTCTTCGTGTGAGTGCCTGCTCCTTCTTCTGTAATAGCGACAGCGAAGTAGGCGCGACCGTCAATCAGATCCTGTACGGCTGCTTTGGCAAAGTCGGATGCAAGCTTGATAGCCGGTCTACCGTGAGCGCCACCCACAACATCACGTAGGTTCAGGTTGTAACGCCCGGCATGCCGAAAGACCTCCAGCATTTGTTCGGCGGAACAGTCGCT
>JBGCCZ010000109.1:0-32467 GCA_045105035.1 Pirellulaceae bacterium
GAGGCAAGTACGTGAGCCCGAGGACACAGCACGCCTTGGTGGGTGAAGTTCCTCAACTTGGCAGGGATTTTCTGTACGCAGCATTGGAGTCCGAGCATCAGGGTATGCTGTGTCCACAGGTCCTATCCTCAGGCAGCGTTCCCCATGGCATGCTGTGTCCACAGGTCCTAATGAATGTGCACAGGTCCTAATGGCTGCAATTCAAGCTTGACCTTCATCACTTAAAGAGCCGTAATCGCGTTTGGAACGCGTTCGGTAGAGGTTGTTCGATGTCTCAATGGAAACGTGTGTTTGGAGGCAAAGCGGTAAGTCTGCTTAGTCTAGCGGCTCTCTTGAGTTGCCGCGCTGTTTGTGCTGCTGATGGGTTTGGCGAGGTGAATTCGCCAGCCGAAGCGAATGAATCGAAAGTCGTTGCGTTAGTGAACGCGCGAATCATCGACGCGACCGGGCGGAAGCCGATTGAGCGGGGGACGTTAATTGTCGCGGGCACTAAGGTCGTCGCAGTTGGAAAGTTGACTGAGGTTGAAATTCCGAAAGACTGTCAGCAAATCGACTTGGCCGGGAAGACGATTCTGCCAGGTTTCATCGATTGCCATTTTCACTCCATCAACGACCTTGATCAGCCGCGCACGTTTCTGCAGCACGGAGTCACATCGCTGCGTGATCCTGGGCATCCATTCCGCTACTATGAAACTGTACTTAGAGCCCGAGAGCCGATGCCTCGCGTTTTTCTTTGCGGCGGTCACATCGATGGGAGTCCTCCGATCTGGCCAGAGCAGGCGTCGGTGGCTACCAGCGCGAAGAGGGCCGCCGAAATTGTTCGAGAGCATAAGGAAAACGGGGCGACGGCGATCAAAGTCTATTTTCGCTTACCGCTGGAGCTTATCCGTGCAGTATGTGTAGAAGCTGATCGTCAAAAAATACCGGTGACAGCGCACCTTGAGCTAGTCAAAGCGGTGGATGCGATTGATGCCGGAGTCAACGGCATCGAGCATGCAACTTCGTTTGGAACGTCGCTAACCGAATCAGAGTCGGAGGTGAATTCCTTCATTCAGGCGGTCAGGCAGAACCCAAGCGTGCGCGAAGAACTCAGATATCGACTATGGTCCAAACTCAATTTTGCAACCAATACGTTGCTGGAGTCAGTCATCCAGAGGGTGGTTCAGAATAGAGTATTCGTTTCGCCCACTCTGGCCGTTCATGAGCGTCGAGCAACGATGCCGAAGACAAAAGAGTTCGAGGTTCTGGGGTTCGCGAATATGCTGGATTTTGTGGGCCGTTGCCACAAAGCGGGAGCCGTTGTCGTCGCAGGCTCGCACACTTGGGTGCCGGGTGCCGAATTTGGGTGGGCGTTCCAACGCGAATTGGAGCTTTTGGTAGAAGCCGGGCTGACACCGATGGAGGCGTTGATGGCCGGCACGGCGAACGGAGCGAAATTCCTGAATATCTCGGAGTTTTGCGGTACGCTCGAAGTCGGAAAGTATGCGGACCTCGTCGTCCTCGATGGGAACCCTCTCGAAGATATTTCAGTGACCAGGTCTATTGACCGCGTTATGTTGAATGGTCAGTGGCTTAGCAAACCGGTGCTTCCATCTGCGGATGCTGAGAACTAGCCGCAGGTATCGAATTCCACGACATGTGGGGAGAACATGTGACTGGACAAATGCTCTCCAAGTCGAGCAACCAAGTCGACTTCGGTGTCTTCCTTATCGGGTTCTCAAGCATTCGCCGAGTCGTCTGTGTCCAAGACTATGCGGCTGCCGAAGAGACGATCATGGAGGGAGAGACGTTTGCCTCCCAGCGCCGGAATCATGTTAACTAGCAACATGAGTTCGTCACATGGTGAGAGTAGAGCAGCGAGTGTTTCTAAGTTGTAAGACAAGAACGTCAGCCCGAGTGCGGTCAGCGTTACGGGGCCGTTTCGGATGATGCTGCGGTAAAACCTCGCGCGGCCACCGAGCCTGAGTCCATGTCGGTCGACGACTCGTAAGTGAAGGAAATAGCGGCCCAGCGTCTGTCGCCCGCTTCGCTCTACCAAGGAAGCGATTAGCGGGACGAGCAACGAAGCAGGACTGAGCCACAGGATCGTGTCCGCGTACCGCATGGTCGGGTTCGTGAGAGCGAACGCAAAAGGAACCAAGAACAACGACAGCACCATGTAGTCGACGACGAGTGCAAAGCTGCGAACGACCAGGCTGGCTGGCGTGACTCCAACCGGCGCGATGCGTTTTAGATCGTGGTCCAGTTCATTGAAGTCCTGGTAACGGTCTTCTGGATTCCGTTGTAACAGACGTTGCAACACCTCTTTAAATCGGGCTGGTACGTTGGTCGGCCAGCGTTCGGGGAATTCGACTTCCGCAAGGTTATGACTCTTCAACTGCTCTTTCAGTGTGGTGCCTGTGACATCGAAGGGGCGGCGTCCGAATGCCAACTCAAACATGGTGACGCCCAGCGAGTACATGTCACTCGTGGCAGTCGGGTGACCACCATAGGATAACTCTGGGGCCATGTAGGATAGCGTGCCTGCCAAACCCTGAACCGGCTCACTCTCTTTCGTTCGCGCTAAACCAAAGTCGCTGAGTTTTACATTGCCATCGCCCGACAAGATGAGATTGCTTGGCTTGATATCGCCATGGACGAGCCCGAGACGATTGGCGTGCGACAGGGCAGAGCAGACCTGGCGAGCGTAGCTGATCAGATCGGAATAGGGTAGCGGCTCTTTATCGATCCGTTGTTCTAGAGTTGGGCCCGGCAAAAGTTCCATTGCAAAGAAGGGTTCTTCGCCGTCTCGACCCACGTAATAAATGGTCACCACGTTGGGGTGGTTCAAACGGGCTTGCGCGACCGCTTCGTCCAGTAGCCGAGAGACTAACTTGCGTGGCACCGGTGTATCAGTGTCAGCGGAGCGGATAACTTTTACGGCAACGAACCTCTGAAGAGATTCGTCGAGGGCGCGATATACTGCTCCCATGCCGCCCCAACCTAGTTTTGACATCAGACGAAAGTGCCCGAGCGACTCTCCCGTGCGGTCAGGGCCGTCGGTGATCTGAAAAGACGTACCACTACCGACTTCCGAGCAGAACGAAATGGTTTGCGTCGGAGCGAGTCTTCCCAATTGAATCGAACGACCGCAATCTTCGCAAACGCCATGGCCCCCCAATGCTAGGAGTACGTCCGCGCCGCAGGCGCATCGAAATGCGACTTGGCGTTCGGTTCTTACGGTATCATTCGGGTCGGGATTCAAAGCTGGAAACCTTGCCAGTTCGATCAATGGCGTTATTCTGTCCGATCAAACCACAGTTTGAGATTCTTGTTTGCGGAGCCGTTGCGTTCGGTTGGACCGTTCGCAGACTAGCTCGACCGCGTCATCACAACGCGAAGATGACTTTTGAATAGTCTTCGGAGTAAGTGGTGCAATCTATTGTTGAAATATCAAAGTGACTAAACGGAAAATGTGGCCGCGGCATTGTATTGGAGTTCAGGATGAGTGGTGCAGATAATACGAGCGATTCACAGGGCAAGCAATTTAGTATTGTGCCATCTGAGAACGAACTGAAGGAGCTGGAAAGGGATCTGGGTTTCTATCCGACGGAAAACAACAAGCCTACGAAACTCTCGGGTACCCAAGTCGAGAAGTTTAACGAGCGAGGTTTTGTCGCGCCTCTTGACGTTTATTCGGCAACCGAAATCGCCGATATTCGGGGCTACTTTGATGCCTTGCTTGAACGCGTGAAGGCGGAAGGCGGTGACAGCTATTCGATTAGTTCTGCTCACCTCAAGTATGGACCGGTGTACGACATATTGCGAGAGTCGCGTATTGTGGATTACGTATCGGATCTCCTCGGAGATGACGTAATCGGCTGGGGTTCCCACTTTTTCTGCAAAATGCCTATGGACGGAAAGGCGGTCGCCTGGCACCAAGATGCCAGCTACTGGCCACTAAGTCCGTCTCGGGCGGTCACGGTTTGGTTGGCCATCGATGATGCCGACCAAGAGAACGCATGTATGAAGTTCGTAGCTGGATCTCACCATAAAGGGCATATGACCTACCGAGAGAGTAGTCCAGACGAGCACAATGTCTTGAACCAGACGATCGCAAATCCTGAAGAGTACGGGGATATTGTGTACGACGAGTTGAAGGCTGGCCAAGCTTCCATTCATAGCGATCTTCTCTTGCACGGCTCCGAAGCCAACGACTCGACAAGGCGTCGATGTGGACTGACGCTCCGCTACGCGGCGAGCAGCGTAAGAGCCGATCTCGGTTGGAACGAGAAGGGAGTCTGGGTGCGAGGTACGGATCCGAAACAACATTGGAGCAACAATAGCCGACCTGACGGGCGGTGAGCGGCTGCAACGCGGTTGGGGGAAACAGAGTCCAGGGACGCTAGCGCCTCATGTAGATGCTGTCCTTGCGAGGCGCAATCCACTGCGGCCTCTTAATGTCGGATGGGTCCAGAGTTTTGGCCGCCGAAGGCGATGGACCGAACAAGGATGCTTCGAGTGTGGTAGGTGCTTGCGAAGCTGGGGTTCGCGAAGTCGTTGATGTTAGCTGGTTCCCAAGGACAGAGTCGGTGGAATTCTCTCGCGATGTTTTCGGAGCCCAGTTTGGTGCACTCAGGACGAGTTCCAAATCTTGACCGGAGTTGGTGTCCTTCGACTGGCCAAGCCGCTTTCCGGTTTGAGGCCTGGGGCTGTTCGCAGTCGGTCGATCGCCTATCGGTCGATCGCCTATCGGTCTGGCCAAATTCGACTGAGCGAGCAAGCCGGCGGACTCCGGTAGCTTGCTGGGATCGGGCGGCGTGTTTCCATAAATGGAGTTCATGCGTCGAGCGGCAACTCGCGCGATAACACGCGCGAATTCTTGCTGAACTGCCGGTTGCACGTTCGTCAGCTTCGAAGCCAAGGTCTTCGCGCCCAACGGCGAGAGCACGCAGACTTGGGAGATTTGCGACATAAATTTTGCGGTTTCCACAAAATTGAAGTCGGCGGTTTTACCCACAAACGGCGCCACGCTTTTGGCCAGGATGTCGGCACCGAAGTTGTCGAGTTTGAGGAACACATCCATCGTGCCGCGCACGACTGTTTCGCCAGCCGAGTTCTGAGTGTTCTGGGATCTCAGCACACAGATACAATTCCCCGTGACGCCGCGTGGAGTCATCGACCCGTCGTAGTCGCCTTCTCCGAAGTAGATGTGGAGGTTGTCGGTTGCGTAAATTAGATCGCAGCGGCAGTGCGTCCCAACACCGTCGTCGGCTACGAACGCATAGGGACTTACACGCTCTGCAGAAACGTTGGTGATCCCCATGATCTGCCAGATGTTCACCATGACCTCAGGGCGACGAACTAAAAGCCGGAACACCTCCGGATCACATTCGATCTGCTGAGTCGGCATGCGTCTGAAGAAACTTGGCTTCTCAACAACGTCTCGAACGCTGCTTTGGAGCTTTCTGGGCAGGCGAGATATCGGAATGCTACGAACTGCGTCCGATCTTACGGCTCGGCTCGAATTGCCCTGCGGAGTTTCCGCACTCAGCTTTGTTGGCAGTAGAGCTTGGCTCAGAGTGATGGCAGCAAAGAACGCGACCGCGTATGGAAACGGCAAGAGGCGAGCATTGCGCATAGACCATCCGTATCCGTACACGTGTGCCTGCCGCCCCAACGACCCATGTTCCGCAAAACGCAACAATTTCGATTCGTTTTGAAAACCCGCTGGGAGTCTGTGTGCGAATCGACTGCTGCACTTCTACATTCGGCGCGGTCGGCCTTTGATCCCCAACTCAAGTCGACCAAGCGTGTGTCTTTGCCCAAAAAGGGCGGCGAGCTGCAGAGAGGGGGCAGACTGGGCAAAGTCTGCAGCGCAGGCGTGACGTACTCGGTCAGGCATTCGTCGCGCAACGCCTGCTAGCACTCTGGCCCACAATGAAGAATCTCGTTTGTGGACGGGGCTAGCGAGCTAAGCGGTTGGTTGGTTCCACGCGCGTACCCGAAGGCGTGAGCGTCGAAGCGTCCGAGCCTCCCAGCGATGTGCTTAAACTCAAGAAATCGAAATTGCCGGCGGGCTCGTCGTTGAGCCGTTTGGCATTCCGAAGGCTAGCACCGAGTAAAGAAAATGGAAAGCAAATCCCTAATTGTTGTCGTCGTAGACTAGGGTGCCCTCTTCTTTCACGACAGCATTGGGCCAATTTTGGCTGACAAGTTTCGTTCGCACGATTTGCTTGCCGGGCTGTTTGTGGCGAATCTGGAAGCGGTAGGTGTACTGGTCCTTGTGCTTCACCTCTGCAATCGGCGCGAATACCACTTGGTTGGCTGCGACCCGGTATTCGACTGGAGCATTCACTACGGAGACGAGTTCCGCCCCGCGTGGAAGTTCCACAGAAAGTTGGACGTTACTGTCGGACTTGTTGCCCACGTTGGCGATCTGGACGGAGTACGTCGAAACGGCTCCGGCTTCAATTGTTCCATCATCTTGACCGATGGTGAACGCAAGTTCGGATAGACCGTCGACGTTGACTTGAGTTTTTGTTTCCGTGGAGATCTCCAAGTCGGCTTCGGCGGAGAACGTAATGACTTGAGGTCCAAGGTCAACGGGAAGCACGGTGACCTCGACAGGTGCGGTTTCACCGGCGGGCAATTCGTGCAGTGCCCAACGTACGGTGTGCGTGTTGGGATCATACTGTCCGTTCACGTCTGAAGCATTGAATTTGAGGCCGGCGGGTAGTCGCGCGATGAACGACACGTTGGTTGCGGCGGCGGTACCGTTGTTTTGAACTGCGATGCGGTAGGTAGCCTGTCGTTCCAAGTAGCGTAGCTTCGGCCCTTGTATCTGTGCGACCAAGTTCGGAGACTTTACATCGATGACAACTTCTTCCTGAACTGCAATACCATCATCATTGACCACTCGGAATTGACATTTGGAACGTCCAGGTGCGACGGCTGCCGCGGCGAACGTAATAGGTTTGGTTTCACCGGGGCGTAAGTCTCCGATTTTCGCGTACAGCTGCCGATCGCCACTGGCGTGTTGTAGTTGCTCGGGAATGTCCGCTTCGAGGCGAAGATCACGGGCGACTCCCGAGCCAACGTTCCGCAAGGTGACTTCAACCTGCTGCTGGCTGCCGATGAGAACGTACTGAGTGCCCTGAAGAGACACTTCGACTTCCGGTTTGGTTGCGACAGTTCGAACCGAGGCTCGTGCGGCAAAGTGCACGGTAGCGACCGACCCGACTTCGCCTTGAACTTCGGGCACGATGACGAGCTTGATAGTTTGTTCTTCATTGGCGGCGATCTCGCCAAGGTTCCAGGCCAACATGCCTTGAGCGTCAGGCCGTGTGGGCGGCGTCGACTCGACGAACTTCGCGCCTCGAGGCACGCTGTCCAGGACGGTCACACCATGCGCGACCGCGTTGCCCGAGTTGCGAACGGAGATCAGGAACGTCGCCGGCTTGCCGACTTGAATCTCTGCAGGCGCTTCCTTGCGAATTTGCATAATGGGATTTTGCGAGCCATCTAGGTAGCGATCCCCAGGTCGGTTGCTGACAAGTCCTTGGAACTGGGTGCCAGCATTTGATAGGCCGCGTGAGGCTGTCCTCGCTAAGTCGTTGATGCCGGAAGTTGAGCCGTAGCTGTTTTGCGACTCGGTTGGAGACGCTCGTTGCGCTAGACTTGGAATCGCAGAACTCTGGCCAGCGTAGGCCGGAACCGCTTGTGATGCTGTGCTGGCCGGAAAACCATTGCGTTGAGAGGGATTGGTCCTTGTGCCTGCAGTTCGCTGCGGATTGCTATCGTTGCTGTTGGTTAGTCCGCCATTGTAGTTTGTCGCTCCTGCCCCAGCCGTAGCAGACGATTGGCGGCCGTATTGCGGAGCGGTCATGTTCGTCGGCTTCATGATTCCGCGTTGCGTGTCGGATAGACTGTGAACCGAACTGCGTGGTGATTGAGGGGAGGCGGCGGCTCCGTTGCTTGGCGGTTGATTCATAGGCTGCGAAACACCTCGGCGGTCACTCATTGTGGGTGCCTGCGGCTGTTGTTGGGCCGGTGCTTGTCCTAGAGGTCGAGACGGTCCGCCGTTGAGTGGATTTGCGTTCGCCATTGAATTGCCAGATGGCAGTGCTGGTGCAGTAAGATTGGATTGCCCAAGAGTTGGAATGCTTGGCAGCGTGCCTTGAGAGCCGGGCTGCGTTGTGTTTGAGTTTCCGTTGCGCCCAGCAGTGGAAGGAGTACCGTAGCCAGGCAGCACAGGAAGTTGCTGAGATACTGCGGATGATGCTGGAGGCAGACCAATGTTTGGCCTTGGACCTGCGTCGCTCAAACTGCCTCTTGCGCTTGTCGTATTTGGCAGTCCGGGGCCAGGATACCGATTCGGTGCTGCTGGTGTGTTGAGCTTGGGTTGCTGGGCCGCTCCTGAAGCTCCTGGAAGATTGCGGTCTTGGAGCCAGTTTGGTCGATCGGTTGGCACTTCCCCCGAGGCCAAATGAACTGGGGCAGCAGGGCTGCTCGCGTTCTCTAACTTCTGCGGTTCCGGGAAATCGCTAGCGTTGACTATCGGAGCCGCCAGTAAGTTGCTTGTCGCAGCAAAGTTCTGAGTGGGAAGCTCTTCGGCCTTTCCGTCACCCTCGATCGCTGTCGAAGGTTGTTTGGCTGCGGTGTAGGAAGCGTTACGAAGTGGATTTGCTTTTGGCGCAGGCAAACGAACCGGTTCCGTAGGCGGTGGCAAAGACGGCGCGTCGTCTGCCAGCGACAATCGCTGCGAAGCGTCGCTTTCTTCGCCCACGGCAGAATCTGAATTCGATCCAGTGGCCGATCCCCACGCCGATCCAACCGGAATGAGCTGGGCACGGTCTGCGGATGCCGCACGCGTGTCTAACGGTGCTCGATCGCGTGTGCGAGAGTCGTGTTGCGCTAAGGCGATGGCGCAGGCGACTAACAAAACAACTCCGCCAATGGTCGCAAGTCTAGTGCTTGTTTTTTTCATAGGTCGACTTCCATGTCGCCGGTTCAATGCTGCGTGAGTAGGTCTTAGTGGCTTGGATCCAAACTGTAACTGACGCGTACGCCAGTTCTGTCTGCAAGGGCAGCAAGCCGTTGCTTCTTCGTTGTGAGACGCGTTGCTTTCTTAGCGGCGCGGACTCTTTTTTGGACTCCAGCTTCCAATCATGCCGGATTAATTCCCGGTCGCTTGGATTTGATCCTGTGTCTGTTAGCAAAACGCCAGCGGCGGGTGTAGAGCAATTACCCCGACAGGACCAATTTTGGGTGCCAAGCTGGCGATGTTCGCAGTAAGAAAGCGGTCTGGGGGGCTGTCAATGACAGCAAAATATCCGCACTCCATGAACGCTTTACGACTGTGAGACGACTCTGACAGGTCATAAAGGCCATCGTTACGGTCGTGTTCGGGATATGACGGTTGGTGTGGCTGTGTGGTTGCAATGCGATGGCGGCCCCGTGAGAAGGCCAGAAGATGAGGAAATCCACAGCTCAGCAAGTATTCTATAAGAAGTCTAAAGATTCTCCCTGCGCCGGGCCAAATTGCCATGAAACGACTCGATTCGTATCTCGCCGTCATCGGATCGTCGGACCTGCCGCTCGATTCTGATTTTGGGTCGAGCAAGACGCATTTCGGAGAGTCCAAATTGTTTACGAGTTGGCACAAAGCTTGTGACTTTGTAAGGCAGAGTTTCGAGTCAGGCGAGATTGCGGGTGGCAAAGACGGATTCATCGTTGATGCAAAGACGAAACGCGTGGTCATTCGATTCTCGGCTGCTGGTATCGAGACAAATGAGCGAGAATCGGCTGTCGGAGACGCCTGGGAAGCGAAATCTAGGGGCTCATTGGATGACGGGCGACGTGTGATTGAGTTTAGTAATGTCCGCGACTTCGCTTGGGAATTCTTGGAAGGAGCCAAGAGGGATGTCCCGTTTCGACTGAGCTATCTCGAACGAAATGCAGAGCGGAAGTCATGGTGTAAAAGCCTGTTGATGGAGGTCCAGAAGTTCCGGGACATGTTCGGTCGTTCCTCCTTTTGAAGCACCCGAAGCACTCAGGGAATGAGCGGAATCACGTAATAGTAGAGTTTTTCTCCGATGCCTTTTAATAAGGCCCCGTGTTGGGACAGATGAGGCTTCGTGTTGGGACAGATGAGGCTTCGCCTTGCCGACATCCACATTGCCCGCTATCCCAAGGCAAGTCACTTTTTCAGTATGGGCGGGATCGTAGTAGTCCGGCTGTTCCAGCCGGAACGCAGCCTATTTTCGGCTCAGAGATCCGAGCTACTTTGTGTAGATTGAAAAACTGATTCGCCCTGCCCACTACACTCTGCGCAATGAATCGTGGAAACGGCAGTAAGGCGGTACAATTGGCCCGTCTCACTCTTTGTGCACTCTTGGAACCCTGAACGCGTTTGGTTTGGATGCCTGTCCATCAAGTTTCGAGTATCGCTGATTCGCGTTTAGATCCATTCCGCGATATGCGAACACGCAATTGGACTCACTTGAGCCGCCGGTTCATCGCGGAGGGGCCATTCCTGGTCGAGCAATTGTTGCAGAGCGATTACGATTGCGAAGCTCTGTTGGTCGAAGAAAAATTCTTGCCGCGTTTTGAGAGCTATGCCGCAGGTGTGCCGCTATTTGCGTTGGACAAGACCGCAGTTCGAGAATTAGTGGGTTTCGATTTTCACCGCGGGATCGTGGGATGTGGGGTCCGAAGAGAGCGGGCGTCAGTAGACGAGCTACTGGCGGCCTTCGAACTCGACGTGGTGGCGGCAAGCTCCGAAGCACCAACTCGCCGAGTCATCGCCGCAATTGAGGGAATTCAGGACCTTGAGAACATCGGTGGCATTCTGCGGAACTGTGCCGGGCTGGGGATTGACCATGTGCTGATAGGTCCAGGCTGCGCCGACCCGTTTTCACGCCGCGCACTACGAGTCTCCATGGGGACTTCACTGCAGCTTAACTTGTGGTACGCAGATCAGCTCTCAGGTGGGCTTTCGCGTCTCGTGCAGCAGCAAGGATTCAAGACGTACGCAACATGCCTAAACCCAGATTCGAAGCCGCTTGAGTCTCTGCGTCCCAGCGAGCGTTCGCTGGTCGTCTTTGGCAACGAGAAAGATGGTCTCTCGGAGGCGACGGTTGCAGCTTGCGAAGAACAAGTCTGTATTCCAATGTCGGGCCACGTCGACTCGCTCAATGTGGCTGTTGCAGCCGGCATCGTGCTGCATTACTTCGCACGGTTGTAGCGCTTCTGTCGTGCTCGACTTAGAGCTTTAGTCCATCGGCCCGCAATCGCTCTAGCGTGAGCATTCCGTGTTCGAGCGCAAGCCAGATCAGCAGACCCTTTTGAGCGTGCATGCGGTTTCCAGCCTGCTCGACAATGAGGCTATTCGGTGAGTCGATCACACCATCGGTGATCTCTTCGCCGCGTTTGGCCGGCAAGCAGTGCAAAACTTTGCAGTGACTTGGAGCCAGCGACATAATCGACTCGTTCAGTTGGAAGTCAGCGAAATCGGCCCGTCGCTTGGCCGACTCGGCCTCCTGCCCCATGCTTGTCCAAACGTCTGTGTAAACGAAATCGGCCGACTCGAGCGCCTCTTTGGCGGACTCTGTCTGGTGGATGTTGGCTGATGGATATCGGTCGTGAATTTTCGCGACATCGGCGTCATCCATAAAGTAGTCCGATGGCCCGAGCAGCCTAAAATGGACATCGGTCATAGCGCAGGCGAGCGCCAGGGAGCGAGACACGTTGTTCCCGTCTCCGACAAAAGTGATGGTCTTTCCACTTAGGCTTGAGTGGTCTTCCATCATCGTCAGCAAATCGGCGAGGGCTTGGCACGGGTGGCAGAGATCGGTCAAACCGTTGATTACAGGTACGACGTTGAAGCTCGCAAGTTCTTCGACAGAGGCGTGTTTCTTGGAACGGCAGACTACGAAATCGGCATACTGGGCCAGCACCCGGGTGAAATCGGCAGTGGATTCCCGGCTCTGCCAACCAACTTCTTGCCCTAAGAACAGACCGGCGCCTTGGAGTTGTACCATGCCGGCTTCGAAACTGACCCGTGTTCGAAGACTTGGTTTTTCGAACAGCATGGCCAACACGTAGCCAGCGAACCAGTCCGGACGTTGTCCCTCGGCGAGCATGGATTTGACCTGAGTCGCGATGCTCATGATGGATTGGAGTTCACTACGATCAATATCGAAAAGTGAAATAAAATGTCGCACTGCGTAGCCTTTGCTAGGAAGGGCGGGAAACTGAATTGGCGATGAAACGATTGGGGTGGAACAGGCGTGGCTGAAACTCAGCCGACCGGGACTAGCTCGGTTCCAATTCCGCTAGTCGTGTAGATCTCGAGCAGCAACGAGTGGCGAAGTCGCCCGTCAATAATGTGAACTTTGCGGACACCGCGTTCGAGTGTCGAAAGACAGGCTTCAATTTTCGGGATCATGCCTGCGGCGATAATGCCTTGGTCGATCAGCGTTTTTGCCTCGTTCTCGTTCAACGAGTGGATAATCGAATCCGGATCTTCCTTATCCATCCGAACTCCGTTGACGTCACTCAGAAAAACCAGTTTCTCCGCCCCCAACGACTCGGCCACTGCCATAGCAGCTGTGTCAGCGTTGACGTTAAACTTCTGACCCTGTTCGTTGATGCACATCGATGGAATGACTGGAACTTGATTCGCTTGCATGATTGCGTCGATCCTGTTCCGCTCAACCTTGGTGACTTGGCCGACGAAGCCCAGATCGAGACTCTGGCCTTCTCCGTCGTCGAGCAGAAGCTTGTCACCTTTCAAAACGTTCGAATCGGCTTGAAAGCTCAGGGGGACGGCCTGCCCACCGAGACGTTCGATCTCTTGCGTTAAGAACTTGGTAATGTCGCCGGCTAGCACGCGTTCGACGACTTCTAGAGTCGCGGCATTCGTGACTCTTCGTCCTTTGATCCACTCGCATTGGATTTGAGCTTCTTCAAGTGCTCGAGAGATGCGGGCTCCACCGCCGTGCACAATCACTGGTTTCATCCCCACGGTTTCCATGAAGATGACGTCGAGCAGCAAATGCCCGAGGGCGGCTGTATCGTCCAGCAGGCTACCGCCAAGTTTGATGACGGTGGACTTGCCGCGGAAACTGCGGATCCAGCCCATCGCTTCAATTAGCGTGTCTGCTTTGGATATTGCGTCTTCCACGAACCAGGCTCCGGGCGAATCGTTTCATCAAGGTTGATTTCCCACTTGTGATCTTCGGGGGCGTGGAGAATGAACCAACACGCTAACCAGAATGAGAGAAAAGCCCAGAGAACGAGGCTGAGCTACAACTGGCATCCATCTGAATTTTGGGAAGCCCGCAATCGTAAACCAATGAATTCCGACTCGTCAATTCCGTGGTCGACCGAAATTGTCATTGCTGGCGAAGATTGGGCCCAGGTTCCAGATAAATCACCGGAAAAAATGCTGATATTGCCCCAGTTGTGTCGCGCACCCGTGTCGAATCAAAGATCGTCGGGGCCGAAGGCCATCGGAAGGAGATCGCTCATGACATGGCGTTGAACTCGTTTCATGTCGATTTGCGGCGACTCGCCGTTCGACTCGAAGTTCGCATTCGCCAGTAGAATCGGTGCCGACTTTCCGAGCTCATAAATGACTTGACGGCAAGCTCCGCAAGGAGCCGCACCTCCGTGACTCGCTACGGCCAGAGCCACGATGTCTTTGCAGCCCGCAGCGACCATGGCCGCTATGGCGGAGCGTTCGGCGCAGATCGCCAACCCGTACGAGGCGTTCTCGACGTTGCAGCCGACGTAGATCTGACCATCGGAGCCAAGTAGTGCAGAGCCGACCAGGAACTTGCTGTACGGAGCATAGGCCAGCTGGCGGACTTGGAGCGCGTGTTGAACTAACGCTTGCTCCAATTCGCTGGTCAGTTCCGAGGTCATGGCTTGTGGAGAGGAATGGTTCTCTGGCACGCGATGAAGCCTAAGCTCAAAATGGCGGTGGCGCGACGGAGAAGTTCCTACTACTGCGACGGCGCCCCGGGGAGGGCGAGCAGACCGCAAACAAGCGGGAACGAACGCGGACTACGCCAGGATGTCCTCGATCGGTTCACCATTGTTGCAGATTTTGAATGGACGGCCATTCGGGGCATAGAATTCTTCTTCCAACGGCAAGCCCATTGCTTTGGCGATCGTGGCATTGAAGTCTTCTGGATAGACGGGATCTTCGTCGACTGAGTGCCCTTTTGCATCCGAGGATCCGTAGACGTTGCCGCCTTGAATACCTGCGCCGCACAGCAAACCAGAGAAGGCCCCGGGGTGGTGATCTCGGCCTGCATTCTCATTGATTTTCGGAGATCGACCAAACTCGGTAGCGACGACGACCAAAACTTCATCCAGCATGCCTTTGCTGGCGAGATCTCTGAGCAATGCGCCAATCGCGTTGTCCAGATTTGTGACCATATCGGGTAAGCGAGTGTACAAGTTATCGTGATGATCCCAACCGCCGTACTCTACCTCGACGAAGCGCACACCTTTTTCGACGAGACGACGCGCGAGCAAGCAACCTTGCCCAATTTTGTTGTTCCCGTAGAACTCGCGAATCTCAGGCTTCTCCTTCTGGATGTCGAACACTTGCAGCTCAGACGAACTCATCAGCTTGATAGCTTCGCGGTAAGTCGCATCGTAAGCGTCAATGAGCTGGCTGTCGTAGGCTTGCTTGAACTTGGAATCGAACTGCTTGGCCAGCGACATGCGGCGATGGAATTGGTCATCCGTGATGTACTTCGGTGACTCTGTATTTTGCAGGCCTCGCGCTGGATTCGGAACCGGGACAGGCGCGATCGAGGCGGGCAAGAATCCTGACGCCGGGTGTCCTGTTCCGGAACCCACCAAAACGTTGCCGGGGAGTTTCGCATTCTCCTTTCCGAGAACATGCGTTGCCCAGGCGCCAAGTCCGGGGTGGCGAATCGAGTTCAGCGGTTTGTAACTCGTTCTCATCATGTACTCGCCCTGCTGGTGGTCACCGGTTTCGGTGGTTAGCGAACGGACGAGGGAAATACCATTCATCAGGTATGCCAATTTCGGCAACTTATCTGAAATCGCGATGCCTGGGACGCGAGTCTTGCCTGGAGTCGTTTCACCGGCACTTTCGGTCCCCGGTTTGGGATCAAAAGTGTCCAGGTGACTCATGGCTCCGGTCATGTAAAGATAGATCACACTCTTCGCTTTGCCACTCGCCGGATTCACGGCCGCGGCAGACGCGATGGAGTTGAGCGACGAATTGGTCAGCGCACCCGCGCAGCCAACGCCGAGCAGCGATTTCGCAGCCGCCGACATAAATGATCGTCGGTCCGGATTGTAGCTCGAAAAACCGTTGTCTAGGCCAGGGGAGGGCTGTCCGAGATTGTTTGGGATTCTCGTTCGCATTTCGGCTTCCTTGGTTTCACTGTGACTATTGAACGAACAGGAATTCACGGGTGTTGATTAGGGCCCAGACTAGGTTTCCGTAGCCCATCGCTCGGTCGCCACGGGAAAATTCCTTGAGAGCGACATCTCGATCACGCGAAGTAGGCGGGCGGTTCAAGATCGAAATGAACATCACTTTCAGTGCGTCACGTGGACCAGTGGAGCGCATGAGGTTGTCGTAGATGACGGAGCCCTTCTCGAGCATCATGTGAGTGAAAGGGCCGTTGAACATGGTCAGAATCTGTGGAACGGTTGGTTCCGAACCGTCGCCCTCAATCGTCTCGCGATCGCACTGTCCGAATTGTCGAATGAAGTGATCTGCTGGCAATGGGGATTGAAGTTCCGAAGCTCTGGCAAGGATTTGACCGCGATACATCGTCGGTTTGGCCATCTCGCGCAGCGCGCCACCTCCGAGAGCTTCATCAAATCGCTTGCTCATCTTCACTATGTCGTCGGCGCTGACTTGAGAAAGATCGAGATCCAAATGTTCGGCGACCTCTGCAGTGCTGGGTAACCGGTAGGCGTAGGGATTTGCGACGGCGATCGTTAGTATAGAATCCCAGGCTTCTTCGGCCGTCATGCGCCGTAAGCGTGGCCCTGGGTAGTGATAGAATTCTTCTTCCGAAGGATCGTAATTGCTGCTCTTCCTCTGATAAGTTTTGGTGTACATCAGAGTCCGCAGGAACTCCTTCTGGTTGAACTTCAATCGCACGATCTCTTGAGTTAGAAAATCAAGTAGCTCGTCATTCTCGCTGACGGTGTCGTCTTTGATATCGTCTACTGGCTCGATCAAGCCAACGCCCATGACCTTCTTCCACAAGCGATTTGCAATTGTCTTTGCAAAGCGAGGATTCTGACTGCTGGTGAGCCAAGCAGCGTACTGCTCACGCGGCGAGTCGGATTTCGCGTCGTTTGGCATGTCTCCCCAGAGGAGATCCGGTTTGACCAACTCGTTTGGCTTTCCGTCGTCGTACTGATAATCATGCGGTAACCGTAAGTTGCGTTTTTCGTTGAAGGAGACGCGATGCAAGTTGGATTGCAGTATCAAGTTCTGCGACCCCATGATGCGGTCACCCTTGGCCTTCATCTCTTCTCGTACACGCTGAATTGGGTTCCCATTCTCAAAAGCTGGAGTTCCGCTGCCGTCACGCATTCTCGTCCCGTGTGTGAACGCGGCGAGTCGATAAAACTCTTTTTGAGTCCAACGATCGAACGGGTGATCATGACATTGTGCGCAGCCGATTTGAGTTCCCAGGAAGACGCGGACTGTATTGTCGACATGCACCAGTGGCATGCCATTGTCACGCAACGTGTAACCGACGGCTGGATTCTCCCAGGCTTTGCCTGTCGCGGTCAGCATCTCGTAGACCCACTCATCGTAAGGACGGTTCAGCCGAAGTTGTTCTTTGACATAATTGCGAAATGGATAGGCAACGATGTTATTGTTCGGGCGGTCCTTAATTCGCAGAATATTGGCCCAGTAGTTGTACATTTGGCTGACATAGCCTGGGGAGCTCAGGAGTTGGTCAACTAGAAGTTCTTGTTTTTGCGTGACCCTCCCGGCGGCGTATGCGTTTGTTTGCATCAATGTTGGAATTGTGCCCACACAATCCAAAAACGCGCGACGAACAAACACATGGTCTGTAGCATCGTCGTTCGGCTCCATGCCCTGCTTTGCCAAGTTGCTTTCGACTAATTTGTCGATCTTGCTTGCGGCCTGCCGACACTCGTCTACTCGGTCTTTGGCTACAGACGAGGCACGCGGAAGGTCGGAGGGCGGGGATTTCAAGGCGTCTGGAATACCTCCATAGCCCTTGAACTTCTGCGAAGGCATTTTCTTGCCCTTCTTCTTTTGAGCCACCGCATCAGCGCTTGGTAGTACCGCAAGCTGGCAGAGCATTGCAAGGCAGCCAATCCACCCGATCACTGATCGACTCCAGCTTGATGGATTGTCATGCGGAGGAAGCAACTCAGAAGTTCTCATTGACGATGTTCCGTGAGACGATGACCGTAGCGACATACTTTTCGCCTTTCAAATGGCTTCGTTTAGGCCACTCGGTTCAGGAACGATAAACATCGATTCTTTACCGAGCTTCGCCGATTCGGCTCAGAGCCAAATCGAGGGGAAGCAAAGCGGAAAACTGAGACTAGGTAGTTGAGATGAGGATGAGGGCAAACCGCAGCCAGACTTAGTCGCAGCCAAATTACGACGCACCCAAATCACGGTTCAGGCTTCGCATTCTAAACGTGTGAAGCCCCTCGTGGTGTCTAGCGTACTAGTTGAGAGAACAGTACTCAAGAAACTGGATGACTTACCGGTCAGATGAGCCCCTTTATTCCCCTATTGGACTGGTTTGAGTGCAGGCAACATCTTTTCTGCGGATTACAACGCCTGCGGGGGATACCCCTCAAAACTGAGCTCCCGTGAAGGCAAACCCTCAATTCGTCGATAGCCAAGGACTGAGGGCGATCCGTTTATCGACGGTTGCTTTGTCAGAGATGTTAGGAGGGATATTGCCGTGATGAGATTGTTGCCGCCGTCCGGTCGTGGGTATTCCGGAAGTCGTCGAAATCGAAGGCGAAAGTCATCACTGCGGCGGGCGAGACTCTTCGAATCGCTCGAAAAGCGTCTGCTATTTGCAGTTCAGACGATCGCCTCCTTTCGCAATCCCACCTCACAAGCCGACGAGACTCCGGCCCAGGTGTCGACCTGGAACGAAGTCGACTCTGCAACCGCAGTTTTGAACACACTTGATCGCCGTTTTGAACGTCTGGCGAGCCATGTTGCCGAGCCTCGGGTGAGAGTGATTCCGCATTCCCCCGTTGAGTCTGAGACGAGCGTTCTGTCCAAAACTCCAGAACGAACTCTGCCAGCTGCAAGCTATGCAGTTGTGGACTCGCAAGCAATCGAAGAATTGGTAGAGCAGTTGGCGGAGGATACCGATCGTTCGGGCTACTCACCGCTATCGACGATCACAACTGGCGAAGGCGAAGCTATAACTTCGAACCGTGTTGCGACGGTTACCCAAGCTGTTAGCTCGCTTAGCACGGGGGTCGTCACTCAACTTGGTGCATTGCAGACTCTGGTTGACCTAGACGGCGACGATTCAACGGCCACGGGGAACGACTTTGCGACCACTTTCGTAGAAGAGTCCGGATACGTGCGGCTGCTCGATGAGGACTTTGTGTTTGATGATCTTTCGGAAGCGGATACGACGGAGCTGATCGTGCGACCGACGAGCAGCGTTCCAGATGGCAGCCAAGAGTTCGTGATTTTTCGACGGGATGGTGGCGTCAGCTCGGTCAAACTGGATGGGTCCGAGGCCGTGTTAGCTACGAACTCGCTGGCCGACGATTTTGAATTTGAGTATCAATTCGACCAAGCCGAAGGCGGGTTGGTTTTTCGACCTTCAGAGGCGAGCGCTTTTCCAGCCTCTTCGATTCAGTTGCTCCTGGAAGGCTTGCGGTACTACAACACGGACGATGATCCCGACACGAACGTAGTACGAACCATAGAAGTTTTCTCTCGAGACAACAGTGGTGTGACGAGTACCGTTGGCACAGCTTCAATTGCCGTGTCGCAGATCAATGATCCGCCGACACTCGATTTGGATGGCGACGACTCGTCCAATGCAGATCCCGTTGTCCAGGGGGTGGACTCGGCGCCTCGATCGCTTCCAAGTGCTACCCAAGCCGTCTTCGAGATGTTTGACGGGGGCGTTGCGATTGCTAGCGGCCCCAATATGACGAGCTCGGTGTTTACCGCCACGGAGCCAAGTTTCGTAAATCGTTACTTTACGCGCGGTTCGACAATTCGGATTGGCAGCAACTCGCGAATCAACATTGGATTTGTGGGCGCGGCAGCGCCGGCGGGGACGCTCTTGGTCTTTCATGACGTCGACTCAGGTGAAGCCCTAACGCTCAGTTCCTCGCCAACGACTCCCACACTGTTGGAACACGTCGAAACCACCTCGGGCGAGAGCACTCAGCCGCCGACGTGGAACGAAAACTCAGGTTTGCTACAAGCGGCTTCTGAAAACGGCGCCGGTGGGGCGACTATCTTCGATGTTTCCGGGGTGGAGAGCTTAAGCATTGATGTAGCCGATCAGGGGGCGGTCGAATTCGGATTCATCACACCGCGTCAAATTCGCGTCAACTACTCAACCGAGTTTGAAGAGGGAAGCCGCGGAGTCTCGATCGTCGATACGGACGTTGACTTGAGGGACGTCGACGGCTCTACGATCAGCCGCATACAAATCGATTTGACGGATGGTTTGGCTGGCGACCAGATCCAGATTAATGAAGCCTCAGTTGCCGGTTTGGGACTCTCGATTGCGGGAGCCGCAAATACTCCACTCGCGCAAGATGGAAGTCTTTCGATCGAACTGCAGGGTGCGGTTACGCAAGCGGAAATGGAATCCGTACTTCGAGGTGTCTTGTTCCAGTCGGAATTGGTGAATCCAGTCGAAGCTGCGCGAAATCTCGAACTGGTTGCTTACGATGAAGCCGATGGCTCTATTGCCGCCCAGTCGATCATCGCAGTCGTCGACGTTGACCCAGAGCTTGTACTAACCAAAACGGTCGATTCCGCTCAGACTGAAGTTGGCGACGTCTTGACCTATCAGTTAACCGTCCGAAATGACAGTGTGACTGAGTTGCAAGGCATCCGATTGACGGAAACGTTGCCAGCCGGGACGACTTTCGTGGCAGAGGGGAGTACAAACGATTGGGCTGACGACGGAGATGGTAACTACGTCTTCTCGATTGACGAACTGACCTCCGGCGAGAGTCGAACTGTGGAGTTCGCGGTACGAGTCGATGCGGGTGTTGCTTCAGTTTCTAGCGTTGCGATGGTTGAATACGATGGTCGCCTGGGAGAAGAAGCGAATCTGTCCAACAACAGTGTGACCGTTGAAACGCCGCTCGTCGCCAGTGATGGTGTAATTCAAGTGACGGTGTTTCAAGACGTGAATGGTGATGGGATTCTGGATGGCGAACCTGCGATCCGCGCCGCGTCAGTGAAGCTGAGCGGGACGTCTTTACTGGGGACGTCCATCGAACGCAACGAGCAAACAGACTCGAGCGGTGTTGCGAGATTTGATCAGCTTAGCGAAGGCAACTATCGAGTTTCGCAGATACAGCCTGATGGATTCCGCGATGGTTCCGACTCGGTACAGGCGAGTAGCGGTTCGGTCGTCGCAAACGATGTAGCGGAGATTCAGCTTTCCGCAGGTGAGCAAGCCCAGGTCGAATTTGCAGAGCTCGTATCGCCTGATTTGTCGGTGCGGATTTCGGATGGCAATACAGTTGGCGAGCACTTGCAGGAAGTCGCGTATCGAATCACGGCGAGCAATGTATCTAGCCAACCGTCTTCAGGAGTGACCCTCGTTCAACAGCTTCCACAGGGCAGTGAATTTGTTGTAGAGTCAAGCTCAACGGGTTGGACGGATATCGGGAAGGGGCGCTTTCAGTATCTGATTGGTGACTTAGGTGCAAACGAGAGTCGTGAACTGTCGTTTGTTGTGAGAGTCGTCTCACCCGATGTAAGGAATTTGACTGCAACAGTCAGCGTCGCCGATGATGGTAGCGCGGGCGGCGATACTGTGATGAATAACAATTCAGCGACAGACAGTACCCCCGTCTCTGCCAGTAACAGTCGGATATCAGGCTTCGTCTTCGATGACTTGGGCAAGGACGGCCAGCGTGACGCGGTTGACACGCCGATTAGCGGTGTTGTCGTTCGCTTGAACGGAGAGTTGCAAACTGGTAATACGATTTTCCGGCAAGTCGTCACCAACACGGACGGTGAATTCGCTTTTGAGAATCTGCCCGCCGGCACGTATACGCTGAGCGAAGTCCAACCGGATTCCTATATTGATGGTGCCGATTCAACGACTGCGAGCGGCGCACGGGTGGTAGGAGGTGACGCCATTCAGTTGACACTTGGCGAAGGGGAATCGCAACAAGTGAGCTTCTCCGAACAACGAGAGGTTGAAAACATCACGCAAGCAATTCGCGGACGTTTGGCATCCGACTTTATGCCGAGCATCAACAAACGGCAGTTCTTGTCTCGCGGAGGCTAAAATCGCTGCCGCAGCGGTCTTCTCTTGGTGCTGCTTGAACGACCGAACCCTATATCCCCACCGCGATTGGCTGGCCAGGTAGCAATGGAGGCTCCGGGTAGCCAAGCGACGAACAGATGGTGCGTACTAGCAGAACCTCGTCTTCCGAAATGTCCTGATCGGACGTAATGGCGGCTGAGATGGCTACCAGAAGAAGGTGCTTGGGTTGTGGAGCAAGCATTGCGGAGATCTCGAGTGCGGTTTGGAAACGACTCCAGTCCAGTTCATCGGGTTCGAGCAAGCGAACGTTTTCAAGCCCTGTAGCGGCCAACGCGCGTTGGAATGAGAAGCCTGCCATGACGGTAGAACCGCACGCTTGGCTGACGTGGGAGAGCACGATCTCCACGGCCGCTTCAATCTGCGCGAGCTTTCCGTACTTAGGCTTCGGTGCCTCAGTTGTCGTTAAGACTTCGCGAATATTCTCTTTGACCATCCACAGGAATAGACACTCTGGTGCGTCGTGAGATTTAAGAGCCTTGGACAACCGCTCAAGAGCAGGCTTGTCGGCTAAGTTCTCACGAACGCGGGCAATTGCCAAATCGAACAGCGTCAGTTGTTGTTCCGGAGCTAATTGGGCGAGCTGACCTGCGATGGTATCGACGTGTTCTTTCTCAGTAGCGTCGTGCGTGAGAGCGGCGGATTGTCCCCGTGCTTGCCAGAGTGCTTTGAGCATCAAGATGGCTCCGCCGTTGACCGTGATCAGCTCCGTGAATGGCTCAGGCAAAGAGGCGATGACTTCGGCCGCGAAACCGGTGTCAGCGATAGGTGGAACGGCTTGTAGACTCGCCCCGTAACCAGTGTCCGCCACAGCGTCGCCGCCGGAAGGGCTCTTGGTGTTGGCAACTGGCGACGCAACCTCGGGCGAGGCAAGCAAGCTTGCAGATCCATGGAATGAACTACTAGACGTCCTTACTTTGGTATCGAACAAGGGAGTCCCATCCCAGTTCGGATCCAGTCGACGAATCCGTTCTGTCAGAGGTGGATGGGATGCCAGTAGTTGTGCCACTCCACCGCAACCCTCGGCCAGAAACAAGTGGCTGGCTTCGATCGCTTTGGGGCTGCGTACTCGGCTACCGTGCTCGTGGCCGACCAGTCGCTTGAACGCGTCGGCCAGAGCTTCGGGATGTCGAGTGAACTGGACTGCAAAAGCATCGGCCAAAAATTCGCGCTGCCGGTTCGTGGCTGCTTTTACCAGCAAGCTCATGAACCAGCCGATGAGCCCGGCTGGCCAAAGACAAGCGCCGAGGACCATCATGGCGAGTGCAATTCCATAGGGCCGACGTCTCGCCGACCCGGTGTTCAGCAGTTGCTGACCGACGACCCAGAGGTACTCCGCAACGATCGTGATCGACAGCACTCCGTGCAACCAGCCGACCATCTGCATATTGAGCCGCATATCTCCATTCAAGATGTGACTGAACTCATGGGCGACGACTCCCTGGAGCTGATCTCGGGAGAGATGCTTGATTGCGCCAGATGTTATTCCTAACACCGCGTCATCGTCGGTGTTTCCGGCCGCGAATGCATTGATACTTTGGTCACCATCGAGCAAATAGATCGCAGGCTTGGCTACGCCGGAGGCAATCGAGATTTCTTCGACAACGTTCACTAACTGACGTTCGTCTTGCGAACTCGGCGACTCGATCGCTCTGCCTCCGAGGTCCTCTGCGATAACGCGACCACCGCGGCGGAGTTGATAGAGCTTGATACCCGTTCCTGAGGCCACAATCACGGCACTCAGAAATGCGGAGGCCGCGAACAAGGCAAGCAGTATAGGGTTGTGTTCTTCCGCCGGCACATTCGATATTGAAATGTAGAGCAGCCCAGCGTACGTGATCGCAGCTGCGCTCAAGAGCACCGTCGCGATGATGGCGAACCCAAGTAGGACGCACAGCCAGAGTGATTCACTCTTGGCATTCTCCTGGAATTGCTTGTACTGCCGCATACGGACATCCCATGAAGGAGGCTGAGTTCGCCCTATACGCCTGCAAGTTCAACTTTTGGGGCAGCTTGGATCTCTGCTGAATCCTCGAACTCAAGCAGAGTGCGCTCTTCCGAGTAGCCAAAGTTGGCGGCGAAAAGCACGTTGGGAAAGGACTGACGGAACACGTTGAATGTCGTGCACCAATCGTTGTAGGCTTGTCGCGCGAATGAGATGCGGTTTTCTGTGGATGTCAGTTCTTCGACCAACGCAGCGACACTGGTGTCTGCCTTTAGCTCAGGGTAGTCTTCCATCACGAAGTTCATCTTGCCGAGTGCCCCCATGAGATTGCTTTCCGCGCCGATCCACTGCTGCATGGCTTCCGGCGAAGCGCTGTTTTTAAGTGAGGAGAGGCCTTGGGAAGCTTGATTCCGAGCAGCAATCACGCGCTCAAGCGTTTCACTCTCATGCTTCATATAAGAGCGGACCGTTTCCACCAAGTTTGGAATCAAGTCGTATCGGCGTTTGAGCTGGATCTCGATTTGACCAAAGCTATTTTCGCACTCGTTATCGAGTCGGACCAACTTGTTGTAGATCGTTACAACTTGGGTGGTCACGATCAAAGCAAAAGTTGCTACGACAAAACCGATAATCATCCACATCAACATCGTCAGCTCTCCACATGTCCGTAAGCTCTACAATCCACCCAGCGATACTGTGTGGTATTCAGAAGCTAGCTCACAGATATCGGCAAACCGCGGCAAAATTCGGGCTATTCCGAATACTCTGATTGAACCGCCCGGATTTGGTATTCCAAATCGGATAGCGGTTGGCACCACGGCCGTCCATGAAAAGTCGTTAGAATTGAACCTCTACGACACCGGGATTCTCAGGCAAGACATGGAAACCGTCGAAGACTCCGTACCGCCGAAATCAAGAGAGTGGCGATCTCGCCCAGCCCTTTGGTTCGTGTCGCTGACGGTGTGTGCATGCGTTTTGGGGAATAGTATTCCTGCGTTCTACGAATGGACCGATTCTGACCAAAGTCGCCCTTCTTCGCTACTTTGGCAATTCCCACTTGGCCTGCTTATCGTGTCATTCGGTTTTTGTTGCCTGCTACCTTGGATTCCCAT
The DNA here is from genome assembly GCA_045105035.1 of Pirellulaceae bacterium. GTDB lineage: Bacteria > Planctomycetota > Planctomycetia > Pirellulales > Pirellulaceae > Aureliella. The sequence goes on from JBGCCZ010000109.1 coordinate 24,612, forward strand.
CACGAAACGGCAGGCTGAGGGTGAGTTGGGTGGGGGCAGACGTTTCAGTCTTCTGTTTCTGCTAGTGGTTACATCGCTCGTCGCGGTTGGAATTGTAGTTGGTATGAAGTTTCCGGAGATCGTGGCAGGCATCGTCGGTATCAGTGCTCTTGTTTACTGCACATATTTTTTCATTCGTTTTGCAGAGCACCGGTTGGCGGTGACTGCTTTGGTGATTTGCATGCTTGCGCCTTATGCTTGGCTAGCGACATACGACGAACTGGAAAGGTTGCTGCCTGCATTGCCAGTATTCTTCGGAGGGATGCCAACGTTCCTGCCCGGCATGTGGCTGGCGATGCTACTTGGGGTTGGAAGGCAGGATTTTCCTTGGGTCGCCTGTGTACTAACCGCGACGGAAGTCATGGCGGGTCTTTGGATGATAGGGCTGGGGCCCAAACGGACGATCGCATTCTTGCTATTCGCAATGCAAGTTTCACTGCTGAGCTCGCTTGTGTTCCACCAACTTATTCTTGCGTGAGTCCTTCTGCGTTTGATGTAGCAGTGGTTTATGACAACGACGTTTGAAATCCGGTTCCGTCTCTAAACCATAGTCGCTTTGCTAGCTTTAGCCGGAGGTCGTCGCTGAGGTACCGCGGCTTCGTCGATTCAGACTCTCTGAGCTGATTTGGCTGATTTCGAGTTTTCGCATCTTCAGCGCGGCGGTACCCCATCTGAGAATCGGATTGTATCGAGTCGCAAACTTAAGTAAGGAGAGGGATATGGGGTGCGCCTCGGTAGAGACATTGGATCGCAAGGCGTTGCTATCGCCTTCTGCGCAGAATGTCAGTGGCTTGGAGAGATTGTGGATAGCGAGAAAAGCTAATCCGTCAGTCCGATCCGAACTGAGGCAAGCAGTCATCGTCTGCCTAGTTGGACTCGTGTAGGCACGAGCGAACTCCTAGCAACATCATCGTTGGAACGGCGGTCAACCCAATCCCCTGGGGCAAGCATGAGTTTCAAACTCGTGCATACCGTTGCCAATTGAGATTCACTATTTTGAACACCTTCAATCAAGAATCGCGTTCGGCAAACGGGACCTACTTTAGAACTTTGATCTTCCGTACCCAAGCTACGCGGAGAGCTCCGACTTCGCGAAATACTCTACATCTTCGACTGACCACTACAACGGACTTGTGGTCGCACCAACCCTCGCACTGAGTTATCGGCATGACGCTCGCTTACAAACTGTTTCTCGGTGACAGCCCGGGATGGTTCAAGCTCACGATTCTTGTCTTCCTTGGCGTTTGCTTCCCACTCAAACTCATCGTTGGCGCAACAGTCCTTGGATGGTTGTTTCTTGCCATGTTTATCCTCACCCTCGCAATGGCACTGAAGTGCTATCCCTTGCAGAGCGGCGGATTGCTGGCAATGGCGATTCTGGCGTGTGGATTAACGACTCCGGACACGGTTTGGCACGAGCTGGAATCCAATTTGGAAGTTCTGGCGTTGCTGATCTTTATGGTGAGTTTCATCTACTTCATGAAGCCGCTCTTGAGCCTGGTCTTTGCGAAGTTGATCGTCAACGTTCGCAGCAAGTGGTTACTTGCTCTGATCTTTTCTGCGACGGCCGCTGCGCTTTCGGCGTTCCTGGACGCTCTGACTGTGATGGCCGTTTTAATTGCCGTCTTCTCGTCGCTCTACTCGGTGTACGAGAAGATTCACTCCTCGCAAAACAGCGACTACGACCAAGACGATATTCCTGACCGTGAAGAACTCGGTGGAGACGTCTTGGAGGAGTTCCGGAGCTTTATTCGCAGTCTCATGATGCACGGCGCGGTCGGGACTGCACTTGGCGGAGCGGCAACGATGGTCGGCGAGCCGCAGAATCTGCTGATCGCTGAGAAAATGGAGTGGGAGTTTGTTGAGTTTGCGACGGCAATGGCACGAGTCAGTTTGCCAGCCTTGATTGCTGGGTTTGCAACGTGCGTGTTGCTTGAGTGGACTGGTTTGTTCGGTTATGGCGCGAAGATGAACGACTCAGTTCGCGGAATCTTGAAAGGCTATGTGGCGGAAGAGGACCGGAAACGGAGTTCGAGCGAAAACTATACACTTTGGATTCAGGGGATAAGCGGAATTCTGCTGATACTCGGTCTCGCATTCCATGTCATGGAAGTCGGCCTGATTGGGCTTAGCCTCCTCGTACTGCTCACCGCGTTAACTGGAATTACCGAAGAGCATCGCATCGGTCACGCGTTCGAAGAGTCACTTCCTTTCGTGGCTTTGCTTTGCATCTTTTTTGTTGTCGTGGGCATGATTCACGATTTGCATTTGTTCAATCCAGTCATCAAATGGGTGCTGGAAATGCCTGAGGAATCGCAATCGGGTGTCTTTTTTCTAGCCAATGGTGCTCTTTCGGCAATCTCTGACAACGTGTTCGTAGCGACCGTCTACATCAACGAAGTCCAGGCGGCGTTCAACGCTGGCGAAATCAGCCGCGAGCACTTTGAGTCGTTGGCGGTCAGTATCAACACGGGTACCAACCTGCCCTCTGTAGCAACGCCCAACGGGCAGGCTGCTTTTCTGTTCTTGCTGACTTCGGCCATTTCCCCGTTAATTCGGCTAGGGTATCTCCGGATGGTCTTGATGGCGGCACCCTACGCGGTCGTACTGACCACCGTAGGCTACTTGTGCCAGTGAAAATGCGGACCAAGATACTTCTGCCCCACTGAACAACTCATCTATATCACAGGAGAAGAGCAATGGCACATTCAGCGCTGAGCTTTTCGGAGCAAGTTAATCAGAACTTTGACAGAGCAGCCGCCTTGAGCGGAGTCTCGACGGATGTCCTGGAGCAAATCAAGAACAGCAATTGCATCTACAAGCTGACATTCCCAGTTCGTCGCGATAATGGCGAAATCGAGGTCATCGCTGCGTACCGTGTAGAGCACAGTCACCATCGACTTCCAACCAAGGGCGGCATCCGATTTAGTTTGGCCGTCAACCAAGATGAAGTCGAAGCTCTGGCAGCGCTCATGAGCTACAAGTGTGCGGTGGTCGACGTACCGTATGGAGGTGCGAAGGGCGGTATCAGCATTGACCGGAAGCAGTACTCGCAAGCTGAGTTGGAACGCATTACAAGGCGTTACACTTTTGAGCTGCTCAAGAAGAACTTTATCGGCCCCGGTGTCGACGTGCCTGCCCCCGACATGGGGACTGGGGCTCAAGAAATGGCCTGGATCGCGGACACTTATCTGCAAATGAGCCGCAATGAATTGGACGCTCTGGGGTGTGTGACGGGCAAGCCTGTCGCGTTTGGAGGGATTCGTGGGCGAACGGAAGCAACCGGTCTGGGCGTGTACTACGGAATTCGTGAGGCCTGCGCGGACGAAGCAGACATGAAGCAACTGGGCCTAACGACCGGTGTTGCAGGCAAGACGGTTGTGATTCAGGGATTTGGAAACGTAGGCTACCACGCCGCTAAGTACTTGAGTGAGAGCGGCGCGAAGGTCATCGCGATCGCCGAGTGGGATGGCGCGATCGTGCAAGAATCCGGTATTGATATTGAAGCTTGTTCGAAACACCGTGACGAAACAGGTTCCATTTTCGGGATGGCTGGAACCAAGGAGTTGCAGCCGAGTGCGGAAGCTCTAGAGCTCGAGTGCGATATCCTCGTTCCAGCCGCGCTGGAGAATGTGATCACCAATGATAACGCCGGCAAAATCAAAGCGAAGATCGTCGCGGAAGCAGCCAACGGTCCTGTCTCTGCAGACGCGGGTAATTCGCTATCTGAACGCGGTGTCCTTATCCTGCCGGACATGTACTTGAACGCCGGAGGTGTGACGGTGTCCTACTTCGAATGGCTCAAGAACTTAGAGCATGTTCGATTTGGACGCATGGAGAAGAGGTTCGCCGAGAAAGTGAATCACAGCTTGCTGGACGCAGTCGAGACTGCAACTGGGCATACTTTTCCACGCGAACAACAAGATGAGATCGCACGCGGAGCGGATGAGCGCGATTTAGTCTACAGCGGTCTAGATGACACCATGACCACGGCCTATCGCACGATTCGAACAGAACGGCGGAAGCACGAGGACAAGATCGACCTGCGTACGGCAGCCTACATCGTCGCGATCCGGAAAATTGCCTCTGCCTACCAAAACCAAGGCATTTTCCCGTAACAGATTTCGGGTCAGTAAATTTTCTCCGCCAGAGTTTGTGGCGAGGCGTATCGCGCATGACCGTGCCGCTGCCAAAGCGCGCTGGAAGATAGCTTTATTCTGTAGATCAGCATCGAGTCGTGCGTGAGACCGCCGATCCAGTTCAACGCGGAAATGCAGAGCGGCGTTTCTCGCTCCACGGTAATGGGAAAGATGCATGCTGGTCGTCTAGGCTGTGTTGATCAATTACACAACTGCACTTCGTGAGCCAACGGCGCTAGCCGCGGGCCGGCGTTTTGCGTTGTCGACCACTGCAACGCTCGTCTCTAGCGCGATCGGCTCACAATGGATCAACAAAGCCTAACTAATCTTCCTGGTGACTGGCGTCAGGCCCCATTGCACCCAAGATGCGGCGATTAAACGCGCCTCCGCTGAACAGCATTTCATCGACTGCAGTTTCGATATCTGAAGTGTTGATGGCTTCCCCGTCTCCTCGGACGATCGCGTACTGAGTTGCCCGCCTCATCAGTTCCTTGATGAAAGCAGCGCTTGTATTTACGGTGCGACCCACAATAGCCTCGACGGCACTTTCATCCAACTGTTGAGTTCCCGCGTAAAGCTTCGCTAGCTGGCGGCGACCAACGTCGTTCGGCAGGGGGAACTCAATTGCTTGATCAATCCGCCCAGGACGTGCCGTGAGGGCCGCTTCAAGGGTCTCTGGACGGTTTGTCGTAAGGACAAAGTTGATCTCCGCGTCGGAGCGAAGTCCATCCAATTCATTGAGCAACTTGTTCAGTAGCACTTCTTCGCATGTGTCCATTTCCTCGCGCTGCCGCGCGATCAGGTCGGCGTCTTCAATGACAACGAGACTGGGCTGAAGAAGTCGCGCCAAAGTGATGTAGCGAGAGAGCGAGCCGATCTGCTCGGATGTAATAATGAGTGTCGTAGTATCCGGGAGTGCTCGACTCAGATAGTGAACGGTGTGGGTCTTGCCGGTACCGGGGGGGACCGAACAGAAGTAAACCCTTCTTGAGATTCATTCCTCGGTTCCGAAGGAAACACACAAGCGTCCTTAATGTTTATAAGAACAAAATGAACCAGATGTACACTACGGCTTGGTACGTTGAGCGCTTTGGCGATCTTGTGGTAATGTTTTTCCATACCAGACAACTAAATTTGGAGGTGAAGAGTTCTAGACATTGGACGTCCGATAGACCAATTGGTTCGCACAAAGAGTAGGCGTCTCAGCGCTTCGGTTTTCATTTGCCCAGCATCGCGCTGAGTGCTCGCAACTGTGAACTCTCAGTTGCTGACCAATTCGCCAAGAGTGCGTGAATGATTGCAGAAACAAAATTCGAAATCCAATCAGAGCTGTACGCGCGCTTCATGTCGAAATTTTAGCGAACTCAACGCTCTGAGGCTGTGAGTCGTTGCTTTGTGCGAGGCAAGCGGGAAGTCGCCAGTTTGGTCATCGTTGGTTGCCTCGCCGTCATGATCTACAGAAGTCGAAGCCGATTTTTTAGCGACCGCTGTGCTGGGACATTCCTAGTCGCCCGCTGAACATTGATGACTGTTGGTGAGAAAAGTTCTCCGAGCTCTGAGTGCATTTTCGTCGGTTGGTTGATTCAGGTAATGGCTTGCAGCAAGATTCCAGCTTTGAATCTCTCTCGACAATTCTGCGGTCGGAGTAAATCAAAGTTGTGACTAAAGACCTGAGAGTTGTTGCTTGATATCGAACTGTAAGTCGGGGTGCACTCGATCAATGGCTTTGTCAATTTTCTTGAACTGAGTCGCGACCATATTGTGGCTGACGCGGCAACCACCGAAGCTGATCCGTTTCTCTTTGATTCGACGGCAAAAATGAACTCGGACTTGTAGTTCGGTTTCTTTGTCGCCGGAAAACCTCAGGCACTTTTCCATCCAACGGATTACTTTGCGGAGTGATCTTTTTTGAATGCGTCCCGGAACGCTCAACTGCTCGTCGATCTCATTGCAGAGTTCATTGGCGTAGCCGATCTCATCGTCCGCCTTCGTCAGTAGGTACGTCAGCAACTCCTTGCTCTCGACCTTGAATTTGGCTAAACGAACGCAGACTTCCAGCAAATCCTCATGGTCCAGCTTGACCAGTTCCTTCTTTAACTGGCTGATCGTGGCGGCTTTCATAAATTCTCATCGAATGAGCGGACGGGCGTACTTGGAAGTGCTGTAGGATCTGCATCATAAGCGAGATCCATCCGCGGTCGAAAGCAGTCCTCCCAATGTCGCCCAACAGCTGCCGCAAGTTAGCAGGCAGCTGGAAAGGAAGAACGACGCATTGAGGGATCGCAATTCGATGAGGCTGATCTGGGAAATGCGTGATGTAAAGTTGGCGAGATTGCACGAGGAATCGAGGGAGTGTCGAAAGCACGGGATAAGCTCATCGAGAAATTGGGTGCAGATTTCTACTATGTGATCGACAGCAGCAATCAGACAGCAAAGGCCGAAGCAAAGCTGGATTGATCGGGAGAAGCCACCGAAACCTATCGACACCATCAGCGAAAATACGTCGCCGGAGTCTGGCCCAAACGCTCTGGCTCGCATGGCTTTCACTGGCTTAGGCCGACGGAAAAGTGGCTGGCGCCGAGCGCGGATAGCTTGGAGGCCGCAACGCGTATGGTAGCGAATGTGAAACAGATTTTCTCAGTACGCGGAGAGTAGCGTTGCTCTCTGAGTCAATCATTCGTTTCGTTACGGCAAGGACAGCCGGGCTGCAGTCTTGTAATCGATTACAATATTCGAGCGTCCGATCAAGACTGGGGATGAGTGAATGGCTAGGAAGATAGCCAATTCGAGTTTTCCGTCTGGAACTCAAACCCGTTCGTTTCGCGGTAAATGGAAGTGATCATGCATTACATCTCAATCTCCAAGAGCGTTTGGCCCGAGCGTTCAGTTTACTCCCCGTTGAACATGCGGATTGCTTTTTTCCTTGTCTTACTATTGACGCCGATGTTTGGCTATGCCGATGACTCGCAGGCGGATACTTCAGCTAAAGCAGATAGCGAGCGAGTCTATTCCGGCTTGCAACCGGGAGAAAAGAGCAAGCCGTTTGAAGTTCTACATATCAAAGACGATGAACTTCGAAAGTCAGAGATTGTTGAGGCAAGCGAAGATGGAGTGACTTTGGTTTGCTTCATTCATCGGCTCAGTACCGATGATCGGATTCTCTATGGACTTGGGTTGGTTGACTTCTACGCGGCTCGGCACAAGGACTTGTCCAGCCACTTTGTGCTCTTGTCGGATGAGCGGAACAAGATCGAGAAGATGTTGCGAGCTTGGAACAAAGGCGGCCTTTTCAAGCATTCCACCGTCAGTCTTTCGGTCGACGGTGCGGAAGGCCCAGGCTATTACGGATTGAATCGTGAAGTCGCAATGACGGTCCTGGTGATCAAAGGCAACAAAGTTGTTGAGAACTTAGTGTTCAATGCACCCAACTATCGTGATCTCGAGTCGATCATGGGGGTAGTTGCGACGGCGAATGGCAAACCGAAGCCAAAGCTAGAGGACGTGCAGAAGGAGCTTCGTGCGGAACGCCAGCGGCAGCTTGAGCAGCGGATCAAGGCCAGCCCTTCGTTCAAGCTCGCCCCAAACGAAGAGCTTGGGAAGATCATGTATGGGTTAGTCAACTCTCGCGGCAATCGAGCCAAGAACGCGCAGCGGCGAAGGCAAATGCTGACGGATTGG
>JBGCCZ010000110.1:0-9544 GCA_045105035.1 Pirellulaceae bacterium
TTGTGGGAAGAGCCTGCTGAGGGTCCCTCGCTGACGCTTCGGGTTACCAGCGAGGTGCGTGTCTGGCCGAATCCCTCGTCAGTCGCAAGCTCTTGCCATTTTGCATCAATCGTCGCCAGAGAACGCAGTGTGGCGCGGGCGGTTTCACTGTTGCGCAGTAGCTCCTCCAGCGATGGGAGTTCTTCCGGCGTGATCGCGCCGTCCAAGTACCGATGCAACAGATCGAGTTGATGTTCGTTCATGATTCGGCTCCTTCGATCGAGCGTTGCATGCAGCGGTGCAGTTCTTTGCGAATGCGTGCGAGCATCTGATACAGCGACCCTTCGGTTCGTCTGAGTTCCACAGCAATTTGTCGAATCGTGGTTCCCTTGGCGTAGGCCGCCAGTGCCAACTCGCGACGCTCGCGTGGAAGTTTGTCGACGCACTGATCCAATGCTCGAAGCTGCTGCCTGCGAAGCGGCAACTCCCGAGCTCCCTCGTCGGCCAAGAGCTGGACGATGTCTTCGGACAAAACGAGCCGGTCGCGGGCGAAGCGACGCTGGGCGGCCAGCAATTCATATCGAGCGATCAGACACGCCCACGCACCAAACGCCGAATGGTCATCCAGCGTCGAAAACTTCCGCAAGGCAGCGATACTTACGTCCTGCATCACGTCGTCAACTTCTTGGGCCTTTGGACAGCAGGCACGAACAAACGCGCGCAGCTCTGGCTCATGCTTCATCCAAAGACGCAGAAACGTCTCATGCGGATCCGGCTTGTCGTTTTCCTGGTTCAAATTTTCCGTCATGGCTGTTCCTCATCGAGACCGCTGCCGCTGCGAGCCATATTCAACGCACAATCCACAGAAACTTCTCTGTTTTTCCGAAAAGCAGCTGCCGCACGGATCTGAGTCTTGAAATCGCGGCTTACGGGAGCCTGTCATCAGGATCTCCGTCTCCGCCACCTGAATCAGGTGGCGCGGGAGCTTGAAGAACATTGAGCGTGACCGTTTCGGTCATCGAGTTCTGCGTGCCATCATTAGCGGCGAACTGGAATATTTCGGTGCAACACATGCAGGTTGCCAATCGGCTAGCCGCGATTTGCCATGCGATACTGGTTGGGTGACATTCCAGTCGCTCGGCCGAATTGTCGCGTGAATGCGCTTTGATCTGAGTAGCCGGTCTCAGCAGCGACGTGGGCAATGGGAAAGCTCGTGGTTCGGAGCAGCTCACAGGCGCGATCGATTCGTTGCTTGAGTAGCCATTGGCCTGTGTTGAGCCCAAAGACAATTCGCATGCGCCGATCCAGTTGAAATCGCGACAACTGCGCAACCTTTGCCATGTCCGCTACGGAAACGGGCTGGGAAGGTGTTTCTTGGGCGAAGCGAATCGCATTGCCAAGGCGTTGATAGTCCTGTCCCGATTCGTCGTGTTGATTGAGATCTCGCGAGAATCCGACTAGCCCTATACGGTGGCCATTTCGATCGATTAAAGCATGTTTGTTGGTCAGGCACCAACCAACATCATGCGAAGGGTAGAGGTGCCGTTCTAGCTGCCCGATCAAGGGCTTGCCAGATCGCAGCACCACTTGGTCCTGTTTTGAAAAGCTGCTTCCAAAGGGCGCTCGAAGAATCTCTTCTGATGTGCGCCCGATCAACTCTGACTTCCGTTTAGATCCACATCTTTCGACCAGCGTGTTATTGACAACGACATAGTGACCCGATGCGTTTTTAATGAAGTACACCGTATCATGCATGCCATCAAAAAGAGTCTCAGCGGTAAAAGGCTCGCGGAGTTGGTTCAGCAGCTCTGTTGCGACAGGATTTTGAGGCATTTCCAAAATGTGCGCGTTTTCAAGTGCATTGTCAAGCCGTTTGCAAGACGGACATGGAGCGGTCGTTCAGAATTGTCACAAGTAAAACATGCATTGATTTGGCCCAACTGTTGGTTGTGCGTTTGTTGATGCTGGCCCTTTTTTAAGAGTGAATTGAATGACGGTAGATGCATCAGTTTTTCGAGGCTGTATCCCGGCGCTAATGACACCCTGCGATGCGAAAGGAATAGTGAACGAACAGGCGCTTGTTCGCAAAGGCAGAGAGATGATGGACGCCGGAATGACGGCGGTCGTGTATTGCGGCTCGATGGGCGACTGGCCGCTCTTGACCAATGGACAACGTCAAAAAGGTGTCGAAGCACTTTGCAATGCTGGGATACCCGTGGTCGTTGGAACAGGTGCTCAGAACTCGGCGCTTGCCGCAGAGCATGCCAGCCACGCGGCGAAAGTTGGGGCTGCCGGTTTGATGGTGATCCCTCGGGTTCTATCGAGAGCTACTTCCGCGATCGCCCAGCGAAATCATTTTGCTGCCATTCTGTCTGCGGCGCCCGATCTGCCAGCGGTGATCTACAACAGCCCCTACTATGGTTTCGAGACCAAGGCGGACCTGTTCTTCAATTTGCGGTCTGAATTTCCCAGCCTGGTGGGCTTCAAAGAGTTTGGCGGTGCGGACTCGCTGTCTTACGCCGCCGAGTATATCACCCACACCGACGGTGACGTCGTCTTGATGGCCGGTGTGGATACTCAGGTTTACCACGGATTCGTCCGCTGTGGAGCCGTGGGTGCAATCACGGGGATCGGCAATTGTCTGCCGTTGGAGGTTCTGAAGTACGTTGCATTGTGCGAGGCGGCTGCCAAAGGCGATTGTCAAGCGGACCACTACGCCCGCGAGCTTTCCAACGCTTTCACCGTGTTATCACGTTTTGATGAAGGCCCCGATTTGGTGTTGTATTACAAGTACCTGTTGTTCTTGCTCGGTGATTCTGATTTCGAGTTTCAGTTGAATGCGTCTGATGCACTGGCCCCCAGTCAAGCCGCCTACGCGAAGGCACAGCTCACGCAGTTTCAGACTTGGTGGAGCAACTGGCGTGGCAAGGACTATTCGTGTTGATCAGGGCGGACTTTAATCTCAATCACAGGCTTGCTGACGAAAATTTCATGTACGTGATTGACTCGCACACCGAGGGTGAGCCTACACGAGTGATTCTTAACGGCGGTCCCGATTTGGGCAACGGATCACTTCGTGAGCAACGCGAACGGTTTCGTGAAACCGCTGACGCGTACCGCGAGTTCGTCGTGAACGAACCACGTGGATGGGATGCGATCGTTGGAGCGATGCTGTGTGAACCGAACGATCCGTCGTGCGCTGCGGGCGTTATCTTCTTTAACAATGTTGGCTACCTCGGTATGTGCGGTCACGGCATGATCGGGGTCGCGGTCACGCTGCATTACCTCGGACGCATCGGCCTGGGGGTTCAAAGAATCGAAACGCCCGTTGGTGTCGTCGAAGCGGAAGTCATCAGCGCTAATGAAGTCGCAATTGAAAATGTCCCGAGCTACCGATTCCGCAAAGACGTACGTGTCGAGGTCGACGGCATCGGTATCTTGGCGGGGGATATCGCTTGGGGAGGCAATTGGTTCTTTATTGTGCATGGTTCGCCGCTGCCTTTGGTGCGAGAGAACCTGGATGATCTGGTCGGTCTCGCTCGCCGTATTTCCGCTGCGCTCGCCAGCCAAGGGCACACCGGCAAAGGCGGTGAAGTGATTGACCACATCGAATTCGCGGTTGATTCGCGTGATTTCCCGGCTGCAGGGATTCAAGCGGTGGCTCTCCAAGCAAGCGGCGAAGGATGTGATAGCGTGAACTTCGTCCTGTGTCCCGGCGGGATCTACGATCGCTCGCCATGTGGTACGGGAACTAGTGCGAAGCTGGCGTGCCTGGCTGCGGATGGGATTCTCGAGCCACAAGCTGTGTGGACGCAAGAAAGCGTCACTGGCGGCAGATTTCGTGCTACCTATCGCACCGGCCCATTGTTGCCGGGTGGTCAACCAACCGTGATACCCAAGGTGACCGGTAGAGCGTTTATCTGTGGCGAAACGAAACTGGTTGGCCAGCCAGGTGACCCGCTTGCACATGGAATCGCAACGCGAAGTGGGGAACGCGACCATGACTGATAACCCAGAACAAGTCACCATTGTTGGTGCGGGAATCGTGGGGATTGCTTGCGCCCACTACCTGGAACAAGCCGGGCTAAAAGTCACGGTTATAGAAAGGGGCAAAGTTGCGAATGAGTGCTCGCTGGCAAACTGTGGCTACATATGTCCAAGCCACGTTCTTCCGTTGACCGAACCAGGTGCCTTCAGTGTTGCGATCCGGTCAATGTTCAATCGCAATTCCCCGTTTCGCGTCAAACCGCAATGGAACCCGGCTCTTTGGAAATGGATGCTTCAATTTGCAAAGCGATGCACCCATAAGCAGATGCTGACCGCTGGCAAGCCACTGCAGGCGATCTTGGAATCCTCGATGCGCGAGTATCACCGGCTAGTCTCTGATTTCGATCTTGATTGCGAGTGGCGTGAAGACGGTTTGCTGTACGTCTTGAAAACGGAGCGTGGCATGGAGCATTTTTCAGCCACAGACCAGTTCGTCCAGGAGCATTTTGGCATCGCAGCTACGCGTTTCGATGGGGAATCCTTGCCGGGCTTGGATCCCGGTTTGAAACCTGGCTTGGCGGGTGCTTTCCTGTATCCTGGAGACACGTCAGTGCGACCGGACAAACTCAACGTTGCGTTGACAACAAGCCTGCGTTCACGTGGCGTCAGGTTCGTGGAAGGATGTGAACTTAAAGCGATCCGCAAGGAAGGCGGACGTGTGGTCGCACTGGAAACGACCGCTGGAGAATTTACTGGTGAGCACTTTGTTTTCGCTTTCGGAGCTTGGGCATCGAAGTGGGAATCGGCGTTGGAATGTTCAATACCAGTCCAACCGGGAAAAGGATACTCGGTCACCATGCAGCGTCCTGATAACTCGCCCACGCACCCCATCCTATTCCCCGAACACAAGGTCGGCGTTTCACCGTTCGACCAGGGATTGCGTTTGGGATCGATGATGGAGTTCGCGGGATACGATCAGTCAATTCCTCAACGTCGCATTGAACAATTGCGCGGCGCGGCGCGTCACTACCTTACCGCCTCGGTCGACGAACCAGTTCAATCCGTTTGGTATGGCTGGAGACCCATGACCTGGGACAGCCTACCGATCATTGGAAAAGCAGGCGAACTGCGTAACGCATTTCTCGCAACGGGACACAACATGCTCGGTCTTAGCCTAGCGCCGGGAACGGGGCGGTTGATTGCCGAATTGATCACAGGCCAAAAGACTCATTTGCCGCTCGCACCCTACTCACCCAGCCGTTTTTAGTATCGCTCAAAGGGCATCACCATATGAACTCCATTCTCCTCAACGGACGATGGCAACCAGCCAATGGAGCTGGGGCTTTTCGGGCCATCGATCCTACGACACGCGCCCCGATCGGAGAAGACTATCCGATTAGCCGGTGGGAAGATTGCGTCGCAGCGATGGAATCGGCTCAAGAGGCAGCTGCGGATCTTGAAGAAGTCCCGGTGGATAGCCTGGCGAACTTCCTGGAGGCATATGCGGGTAACCTTGAACAGAACGCCCACGCCATCTGCGAAATGGCAAGCCAAGAAACTGGCTTGCCCATTAAGCCGCGTTTGCTTGATGTGGAGATGCCGCGCACGGTAAATCAACTGCGTCAATCTGCGGCTGCCGCGAAAGATCATGGCTGGCGACAGCCGATTCATGATCGTGACAACAATATTCATTCCTGCCTGACACCAATCGGTCCAGTCCTGGTCTTAGGGCCAAACAATTTTCCATTGGCGTTCAACGCAATCTCCGGCGGGGATTTTGCCGCCGCAATCGCTGCGGGGAACCCGGTGATTGCCAAAGCGCATCCGTCGCAGCCTGGAACGTCACGGCTGCTGGCCGAACAGGCTGCTGCCGCCGCGAAGAGCGCAGGCATGCCCGATGGAATGGTGCAGATGCTTTACGAAATCGCCCCAGATGATGGACTGAAGATGGTCGCCGATCGGCGTATCGCTGCGGTGGCCTTCACGGGCAGCCAGCGAGCTGGAACGGCACTCAAAGCAGTGGCCGACCGGGTCGGTAAACCGATCTATCTGGAAATGTCCAGCCTCAACCCCGTCTTTCTACTTGAAAGTGCTTTAGAGAATGGCGAGTCCATGGTTGAGCAGGCCGCCGGCAGTTGCTTGCTGGCCGCGGGACAGTTTTGCACGTCGCCAAATCTAATTGTCGTCCTGAAAGGGCCGAAAGCGGACGCGTTCACGCAATCGATGAAGGATGCTTTCGAGTCAAGGCCACCTGGAACGCTACTAGCAAAAACGGTGCTTGATTCGTTACACAGTAACATTCAAAAGCTTGTCGATTCGGGAGCAAAAATCCTGACCGGAGGTAGCGAAGCGAACGGCAGTGCTTTTTCATTTGCCAATACGCTGATGGCGGTTGATTCGGAGGTCTTTCTGCAAAACGCTGATGCATTGCAGACCGAAGCATTTGGCCCGGCAGCCATGATCGTCATGTGCGACACCGAAGCACAGATGATGTCGATTGCCAAATCAGTTCATGGCAGCCTAACCGCGACGGTCTATGGAGCAGCCGATGACCGCATGATGAGTGTGTTGACCGGCTTGTTGCAACGAATCGCCGGTCGCATCCTGCATAACAAGATGCCCACCGGTGTTGCGGTTTCACCAGCCATGAATCACGGCGGCCCTTTCCCAGCGACCGGGCATCCAAGGTTTACATCAGTTGGAATTCCAGCTTCGCTAGAACGCTTTACGAAGCTTAGCTGTTACGACAATGTTGATTCTTGCTTCCTACCTGTGTGTCTTCGTTAAACGGTTACCACCTATATGAAAAACTTCGGAAAGCCACCGTTTCAAACTCTTTTTACACGCAGCGAGTTCCGTCGGCGACGCTCGCAGGTTTGCGATGCGATTGGAGATGCTATCGCGGTGCTGCAAGGCGCACCGGCGAGCCGGGCCATGGATCGCTTTCGGCAACACAATGACTTTTTCTACCTTTGCGGTGTGGAGGTTCCCAACGCTTACTTGATGATCGATGGCGGCAAGTCCGTCACAACGCTGTATCTGGGCCATGGTGACCCGCATGTTGCCGAGCAAGAAGGTGCCGAGCTCAATTCTGACGACGATCAGATCGCGATCGAATTGACTGGCGTTGATTGCGTCAAGCCGCTTTCGGCTTTAGAACCTGATCTGCAAACACATTCCGTGATTTATGCCTGTCACCAAGGTGCTGAGGGTCGACAGACTTGCCAAGATTCAATTAACGCGATGCGGAAGCGAAACCGCGACGACCCATGGATCGAAACGAAAGGTACTGAATCGATTTTCATCGACCAGTTAAAGAGACGTAGCGGGGCGGTCGATGTGAAAGATCTTTCGCCAGTCATCATGCGATTGCGTTCCTGCAAGAGTAGCCAGGAAATCGAGGTGATGCGGCGAACCGGCAAGATGGCCGCCATTGCAACGGCAGAAGCCATGCGCTCGACTCAAGCGGGGTTGATCGAATCGGACCTGGCCGCGGTTGCCGAATACGTGTTCTTGATCAATGGAGCCGCAGGCGGTGGCTATCGCCCCATCGTGGCAAGCGGCGCCAACATTTGGAACCTTCACTACTATCGAAACGACTGCGTTCTGAAGGACGGCGACTTGGTGCTGTTGGACTATGCACCTGATCTGTGTAATTACACCAATGACATCGGCCGGATGTGGCCAGTCAACGGCAAGTATGAACCTTGGCAACGTGAGTTATACGGATTGGTGGTCGACTATCACCAGGTGTTGCTCGACATTGTTAAGCCTGGAATGACGCCAAAGCAGATTCGTACGAAGGCATCTGAAATCATGTCGCCCATCGTCAACAAGACACGTTGGTCTCGTCCTGCCTTTGCCGATGCCGCAGCCGAACTCCTGGCGACCAGCCGAGCCTTGACGCACTCAGTCGGAATGGCAGTACACGACGAATCGGGATACCAGGACGATGACACTGAGCTTGAACCTGGACTCGTATTCGCACTTGATCCACAGCTTTGGGTGCGAAGCGAACAACTGTATTTTCGAGTCGAGGACACCGTGGTCGTTACCGATACGGGATTGGAAAACTTTACTTTGGCGGTTCCCCATGCACCTGATGAGATCGAAATGCTGATGGAATCGACCGGGCTGATTCAAGCCAAGCGCGATCTTTGTTTTGACTGAAAACTGTGCTGAATCGATTTTTCAACCAGCGGCGCGAGCGCTAAGTACGAATCCGCATGGCCGCCGCCTCGAAGCTTCAAGTGGTATTCAAAGGAGGCTTCTTACCGGTCGTCCCATCGAAAGCGAGGAAGCTTCGCGCGATCAAGCAGCTTCAGATGCGGTTCGTGCTGCCGGGATGGAGCATCACTACGGACATACCGCCAGTCGTTTTCGCCAAACACCTCCAGGCAGAGTTTGGCAACTGCTGGATCGTACTCAAGAAGTTCTTCTCGGGTATCGACGTGGTTATGAATACTGTCGTTTTCACGATTTGTATCGAACCATGATTGAACCGCTTCGGCAAAATACTCACGTGAGTTGTCAGCCGCGTAAAGGCCTTTCCATAGACCTTCTTTTATGGCGTCACGGTAGGCAGATTCGAGACGTTGATCGAAGTTCTTGTCTATGTCATTGACGGCCATCAAATGAATGGCATGAGCGAATTCATGCACGAGGATGGATTCAGTTGCATACGGATCGCCCGAGAGGTTCAGCAAATTTTCTTCGGCGCAGGATACCGCAGGGCGAATGCGAGTTGCTCCCAATCCTCGGGCACGCCGATCCCAATGCTTCGCAGGCGTTAGGTCCGAATGTTCTGGCAAATCGGTGGTGCGTTCATCGACTGCCATGATGGCAAGACGAATGCGATTTCTCGACAACGTCGCCAGGATATCCGGCCGATTCACCAGCATGGCTCGAACCGTGTTCGCCGCTTCGTAAATCGCAGCATCGCTGACCTTTCGTGAAGCCAAAATTGGGAACCCATTAATAACCAACGCCTTCTCGTAGAATGGGTCGAGATCAAATTGCTCGATGAGCTGTTTGCTGGGAGGCTGGATCAGTTGGCGAGCCTCCTGCCCATTGCAGTAATTCGAGATGATGACGAAGAAAATCGCCAAGGTGATCGTCATTAAGCGTTGCATATCATACTCACCAAACAAGCACATGACTTCGGCGGAGAAAACCATCAGCACTCTCGTTGTTCATGCACTCGTTTCTTGAACCGTGCGGACCAACGGAGACAACTTATTTATTTTGTCGATCGGCTACACACGGAGCTAGATTGAACCGGAAGCTTCCAATGCGAAATGCGCATAGAAGCAGAATTTGTTTCTTAATTGTCAGTATCGTCGTGGCAAGCATGCGAGTGTCGCCTGTAGTTTAGCAATCTCGCACAGGTTGCCATTTCATTCCGACGATCCACACTGAAACTCTTGTATGACAAAGCCCTCCCCGTACACAACTCATTTGTAGCGGTGTCTCTGTTTCACCAGATGCTGTAAGTCTCTTCTCCGCTTGTGTTGCGGAAAATTCGTTGGCTTCGGTCTGCCCAAACGGACCCAACGCAATCGTCAAAAAATGCTCTCGC
>JBGCCZ010000111.1:0-5955 GCA_045105035.1 Pirellulaceae bacterium
ATCAAAAAAGAGCATGCGACCAGCAGCGCAACAAAGCCATAGAATTCTAGGTCCTGCGGTTTCCAGCGTGGTAGCTTGGGAGCAGGGTACGCGTTCTGCGGAGCGGACTGCTCCACGCTATTTGAACTTTCGTTCGTAGAAAGTGTTTCAAGCTCGGACAGTGCGTCGGAAGCTTCCGGCTGTTCTTGTGCTTTGGCGATCGCAACAAGCTGTACGCGTGAGGCATCGACTGCAGGCGGGAAAAGAGACTCGCGCGGGTGTGCATTCAAACTCGTACGCGCCATCGGCCTCGGCCACTCTGGTCCACTTGCCGTCGGCTTAGTTGGTTTGGCGAGAGAGCTTGTAGATACATCAAGTGCTTCGGAAATCTGCTGACGACGGCCTTCGTAAACCATCATCAGTCCGGGAGCCAAAAGGAGCAGCAGAACTAAGTCCAAATTCCGAACGCAGAAGAAGCGATGGAACACGAAATAGAAACTGAAAAGCAAGAAAGAAGAAATGAATACCCAAGTTGCTGGCTCGGGGCGCTGGTAGTAGAGAAGTAGTTGACTCATTCGAAACCGGCGCAGCTAAGGCACGAAACAGGTGAGGGCAAATTCGAGATGAGGGCCGTTCCGATAAGCCTGATCGAAACTTCGCTTTGTGTGAAAAAATCCTCCCTAAGAATAAGTGCTCTGATTCCGTACGCAAGTCCAAGTAGCGTCGATCAATGGCAAGCGATAGTCTTCCAACCCGACTTAATGGGAATTCGTAGCGTGAGAGTTCAGACCTTTTGAATTTTGAACATCTGCTGGAGAGTGGATGCCAAGGGCCGGGAACCCATCGACTCCTGCCCAGGTTGAACTCGGGTCGCAAGGCGTAATCTCAACTGTATCACGAGCCTCGCTGCATCTTTTTTCCAAGCCTACGGAAAAGAAAAAGCCCCACACCGAAAGTAACGGTACCAATTGCGATGGCGATCACTTTCGTCGGATGAGGCTCGGTCCAATAGTCGATGCCAGCAACAATGGCCAAGAAGCCGCCGAGGATCATCAGGGCATTCCCCGTCCACTCAAGTAGAATCGCTAACATTTGAAGTTCCGCGTAAGAGTGATTGAGCACCGAGAGGGTTCGACTTGGATTCGGAAACCGGAATTGGTTTGGCGGTTGCGTCACTCTTCCGAATTCCGACACTTTGACTCGCACGACGTTGTAACCTACCCTCGCTGCTGTTGAATGAAAAGCACATTGAGAAACTCTGGCCCCAACATCCAAGCTCGCTTCACCGTGGACTCTGGAGGAAAGAAGTTCTCTAGTTGTTGCCAAGTTCTTTGGGGCAGGATTGCTAGGGAAAGATTGTCAGCGAAGAAGTACGCGCACGAATGACTCCACCAAAGTTGCTTGAGTTGTTCGCCGGAATCGGCGGTGCCTCCGCGGCATGGCCCGAGGCGCAGTGTGTCGCCGCCTACGATATCAACGAATTGGCCCGTGAGGTCTTCGAAGCCAACTTCTCTGTTCCCTATCGCGTTCGCTCCCTCGAAAGCGTCCGACTTGAAGAGTACTGCGAACTGCAAGCCGATTGTTGGTGGATGTCGCCTCCGTGCCAACCGCACTCGAGGAAAGGCCAGCGTCGCGACGCCCAGGATCATCGTTCTGCGGCCTTAAATCACATTGTGAAAAGCCTCGGACAAATCGAAAAACCCGAAGTGCTTCCTGGGCACATCGTTTTGGAAAATGTCGTTGGTTTTGAATCTTCGCAAGCGGCCGCTCGGCTACTTGAAACTCTTCAAGCTCAGGGATATCAAACGAAATTTCTGAAAGTCTGCCCTTCGCAGTTCGGGTGGCTCAATCGACGTCCACGGATCTACTTGCTGGCGAGCCGCGAAGCACTCCAATGGCCGGCTATTCCAGAGTATTCCTTCACGCACGAAACGTTCCTGGAATCGGATTTGGCAACTGGTGTTGCAGGCATTCTGCAAGTTGACGCAGGCGTACTCGCACGTTTCGAAACTGCGTTGGATCGAATCGATCCGCAGTCTGCGAAGCCGACTTCCTGCTTTACGGCTAGCTACGGCAAAGCCATCTTGCGAAGCGGTTCCTATTTGTTGAACGCGGAATCCGTCCGACGCTTCACGCCACGCGAAGTAGCACGCTATTTAGGGTTTCCCGATTCATTCCAACTTCCGGGAGAGTTCGGATCTGGGGGCGATCGCGGAGTCTCATGTCGGTCTGGATGGAAACTGCTGGGGAACAGCCTGTCGTTGCCGGCAGCAAGGTTCGCGTTGGAACACCTGTCCATTGGACCGAAGTTTGGCGAACACCAGTTCGGCGTAAGTTCGGCTTTGCCTGCAGTGGAAGAAAAACAGTCCAGTCGCTCACGTTGAGCGACTGGACTGAGGCTATATGAAGGATCCTAGTAGCTTAGCGCTACTGCACTTCGTCTTCGGCCTCGATTGCTGCGGAGCCATCCAGGGAAGCGAGGTATGCGATTAAGTCTCGTAATTCACGCTTCGTCAAGTTGTTCATCAGGTCGGCGGGCATTCCAGAGAGAGCTGGATTCCGCCCGACGATGTCGTCTTTATCAAATTTTGTGATGCGACCTTCGGCATCAATCAAAGTGATTGAATCGTCCGTCTCTTCTCGAACCACCCCGGTATGAACGTTATCGTCAAAGTCCAACAGCAAAGCGGATTCGAAGCCTTTTGCGATCTCCTTATTGGGATCCACGATGGCTTCGAGCAAATAGAGGCGATCTTTCTGCTTGCCGATGCTCGTTAGATCGGGGCCAACTTCACCACCATCGTTCCCGATCTTATGGCAACGCACGCATGACACCGCCACTTTCTCCCAGAACACTTGCACACCGCCGGGAACACTACCACCATACATGGCCTCTCGGTACACGCTCGAAGGCAAGCTGTTGTCACGATCCGCGTTCGCCGCTGCGAGCGACTTCGCAACGCGAGGATCTTCTGCGTAGGCTTCCGCGAGTTCGAGTGCTTCCAACGCGACTTCGTTAGGGAGTTTTCTGGCGGCCCAAGCATCCAATACGGTGAGCGTCTCCTCCGCCACACGGCCGAGCGACGCAAATGCGTCCAAGGCAACTTGGCGTTCGCGACTCTCGCCATTCGTCGCGGCCTTCACGAGAATCGGCAGACAGTCGTCCGGCATCACCTTGGCGACTACCGCCAAAGCTCCCGCGCGAAGGGCCGTATGTTTACTTTGCAACGCCAGTTCAACATCCTCGCTTTGCGCCGCTCCGAGTTCAGTCAAAGATGCCAACGCCTCAGCTCGATCCTCGGCGGAAAACGACTCGTCTCCAAGCAAGTCTCTGAGTAAACCCTCGGCAGACTCCAGTCGGAGAATCGTAGCGATTTGGCCAACCTTGAGCCGAAGTGAGTCGTCTGCATCCTCGAACTCAGAGATCACTGAGGCGAAAGACTCTTTAGCAATGGTCGCCGAACGTGATGCAAGGGGACGCCACATACCCGTTACGCGATCCCGCCCGCTCGGATCGGTCCAGTTCGCGAACATGTCGAGTGCCTCCATGCGCATCGCTGCGTCGTGGGCAGGATCAGCCGCAAAGGCAGCGAGTGACGCCACGTTGTCTGCTTTGCCGATGCGATAGTTGGCGTTGAGGACGCGACGCACGATTGATTGGTTGTCGCTCATATCCGAGATCAGAACAGCGAGTTGTGGCATGGCTGCGTCGATTGGAGCGTCGTGGATTGCCCTGGCTGCCTCGGCCAGCACTTCTTCATCCGCGTCCTGAAGGAACTTCGCGATCAACGGCGACTTCAGTCGGCGAAGTGCCACAGCGGCTCCTAGGCGGAGATGCTTGGATTCGTGGATCTTCAGTGCAACAATTTGCTCAGGTGATCCGGTCGCAGTTAGAGCCATGATCGCGGCGTGGCGAAGGACTGGGTCCTTGCCAGCGTTGGAGACCAGCTCGTTGACTGCCAGCGGGAAAGCAGCTTCCAATTCTAGCGAAGTGGCAGCTTGCAATGCAAAGTGCCGAACGCGCGCGTCAGCGTCACTGAGGGCTTTGAGGATCGTCGCCTCTTGCTGCTGCGAACCGAACTCGCCGAGCAAACGGACCGCATGTGCCTTCGTCTCGATGTTGTTCGCTGAAGCGATCTTTGTCCAGGCCGCCAAGGAGTCCGGAAGCACTTCGGGCTTCAGTCGGGTCAGATGGTCTAGTCCCCAGATCCCGTGTAGCTTCTCAATGGTTGTTGTTCCGTTCAGAGCTGCGTCGGCGAGCAGAGCGAAATCGCCTCGCGTCGCCAACGCCAATTGCGACTTCTGACGTACACGGCGATCTGCGTGAGTGAGATAGGAACGAAGGCGTTTTGAAGCAACCTCCGCAATGTCGCAGGCCAAGAACTCACGCACTTCCGTGACGAGGGCATCGTCACCATGCTTGTCTGACGTAAATCGATAGATGCGGCCTTTGCCTTCACCGTTCCAACCATTGACCCAGTCGCTGATATAGATCGCTCCGTCCGGGCCGAATTGGAAATCCGTCGCTAGGATTTCCCAAAACGGTTGCTTGTCTTCGGCAATCTTGAAGAACGCTCCGTTCGGCTCGTTGCGAATCGAACGAATGCCACTCTTGTTTGTGGTGCCGCGGAAGTCGGCTAGGAAGAATTGGTCTTTGAATAAATCGCCAAAGCCAGTTCCAGGATAGAAGTCCAAGCCAGAAGGACCGTCGGATATGTTGGCGATGGGCGGAACAATGAACGAAGGCTGACCATCATGAAGAGGCTCCCAAATTCGCTCGCGATTGAATGGACCGCGGTCGGTCAAATATTGATAAGCCATCCTCCAGCCACTGTCTCCATCTTCGACAACATAAACCCAACGCGCTTGGTCACCGCTGTCCGAGTTGTTGTCTCCGGTAAACAAGTTGCCGTAGTTGTCGAAGGCTAACTCTTGCGGGTTTCTCAAGCCAGTCGCGAAGATCTCGAAGTTAGATCCATCGAGTTCACAGCGAAACACAGAACCGCTCTCGATGTTTGCTAGCGTGCCGTCAGGTGTTTCAATGTTCGCTCCACGGTCACCGATACTGAAGTACAAACGACCATCTGGACCAATGACGAGTCCGTGCAGATCGTGACCTCGGAACGCGACGCGAATTCCATACCCAGTTTGTAGTGTTTGGCGATCGTCGGCCTGGTGGTCTCCATCTTCGTCGTGCATCAAGTAAAGACTTGGAATGCACGTGTAATAGACGTTTCCGCGATACTCCAGAACGCCGGCACCAGTCCCGTCGACTAAGTTATTGAAGCCCTTCGCGAACACATGGCTTTCGTCGGCCACTCCGTCAGCGTCTGTATCCAGCAAGACGCGGATCTGATCATCCTCTTCCATGAACTGCTTAATTCGTTCCGCAGGAAGTTGCTCCAAGTGATACTTGCGGCGATCTTCAACTGTCTGGGCTGCCAAGTCGGCGTCGACCCAACGATCGTCAAAGTTGCGATTGTCGACCACGCCGATACCCTGTCGAAAGGTCTCACAAACAAAGACGCGACCATCGTCTGCCACATAAAATGCAACTGGGTTGGCAAACAGAGGCTCGGCTGCAAAGAGTTTCCCGGTCACCCCCTCGACGATCTTGAACGCGTTCAATGCCAACTCGGCTTCGTTCGACTCTTCCTCAATCTGCGGCTCGTTGGGTTCGATCACTTCATCCTGGGCTAGAAGCGGACCTTGCAATGCGGCCCACAGACCGAATGCGATGGCCGCGTAGGGCATCAGGATTTGCGTTTTCGAGTACCGGTAGAGCTGATTCATTTTGTTCAGGTGTAGGGACCGTGTGCGAATTAAGGACGTTCGGTCAGGAGAGGAGTGGCTCTTCATTTGGGGCTACCATTAGGTCGGCTAGTGGTGAGACAGTAAAAAGGTGGGGCTGCTTTCGTTGGACGTTCGACGTCCATCTCTATAGTGTACTCATCGAAGATGAGTTCGAAGAGTCGC